>NZ_WWIQ01000010.1:0-10946 GCF_009862985.1 Streptomyces sp. SID5464
GCGCCAGCGCGACGAGACCACTCGGCATCCGGCAGCACCCTCCGCTCGGGCTCACGTCACTCGTTCAGCGACCTCACCCGTCACCTCAGCACACCGGATCGGCGTTTGGAAAGGGCTTTCTGGCCGAGCGGCAGCCGCGTCGGCGACCGGGGTGCCGTTTCAGCCACCGCACTGCTCCAGCATCATCCGCTTGTCGGCCGCCGTGACGGGAAGGTCGTACTTCAGCGACACCTGGGCGAAGCGCACCGAATAGGCGCAGCGGATCCGCTTGTTCGGGGGCAGCCAGGACGCCGGACCCGAGTCGCCCTTCGAGCTGTTGGCCGGCCCGTCCACCGGGACGAGGTTGAGCGGGTCGTTCGCGATGGCCTCCCGCTTGTCCTTCGTCCAGCGCGAGGCGCCCATCTGCCAGTCGTAGGACAGCGGCATGACGTGGTCTATCTGGACCTTCGCCGCACGGGACTTGGTCCACTCGATGACCTTCCCGGTGTACGGGTCGTGCAACGTCAGTGCCATGACGACGCAGTCCGAGCCCGACCGGAAGCGAAGGTCCTCCCCGTCGCGCTTCAGGAGGTCGTTGCGCGAGTCGCAGCCGTTGCGGGCGAAGGGGACGTCGGCCGGCGCCGAGTCCATCCAGGCGTAGCCGAACTTGTCCCGTTCGTAGCCCGTCCTGGGGCCGCGCCCCTTCGTCTCCACCTTCCCGATCAGGGCACGGGCCCTCGCCCTGTCCCCGGTGGACGTGATCGCCGCCAGGCCCGGCTTCGTGCCGTCCGGGTTGTCCAGCGGGTTCACGGCCCGTCCGGCACCGGCCGTCGGCACGCCGGAGCCCGAGGGTCCACCGCCGTCCGCGGGCGGGGCCAGGCCTTCACAGCCGGCCAGCGCCGAACCGGTGAACATCATCGCGACGGCCAGTGCCGCCCCGCCCCTCAGACGCCTCACCGTGCGCCCCTCCCCTGCTTGCCTGTTCCGCCTCCGCACGGGCGGTGTGTACCTGGTCCCACGGTAGCGAGGGAGAGGTCCAGACCACATCGGGCTTAAACGGGCATTCCTCGTATGCCACGCGTATCGTCGGTTCTGAGCCACCTCCGGAGGGAGTTTTCTGAATGGGCATCTTCGACAAGCTCAAGAGCCAGGCGCGGAACAAGGGCAAGAAGAGCTCCGACTCCGCGGAACAGAAGATCAACGAGAGGACCGGCGGCAAGTACGAGGACCAGATCGACGCCGGGCAGCAGCGGGCCGAGGGATCGCTCGGCATGGACCGCGACCGCGAACGGCCCGACCAGACTTAAGGCCTCCCCTCAGAGGCCGTCCGCGGAGGGACAGCTCCTGCGGGCGGCTTCGCTCATGAACCGGACGCTTGACCTTGACACCGGCGTCAGGGTCCGACGATCCCCGCATGGCATCCCCGTATTCGAAGGTTCCACGAGCCGCGCTCGTCACCGGCGCCGGTACCGGCATCGGCCGGGCCACCGCCCACGCGTTCGCCGAGGAGGGTTTCCAGGTCGTGGCGGTGGGCCGCCGTGCGGCGCCCCTCGCCGAGAGCGCCGCTCACGACCCGGCCCGCATCAGCCCGCTCGTCGCCGACATCACGGCCGCCGACGGCCCCGAGACCATCGTCCGTACGGCACTCGACCGGCACGGCCGCATCGACGTGCTGGTGAACAACGCGGGCATCGTCAACGCCCAGTCCCTGCGCACCTACACGCGTGCCGCCGTCGAGCACCAGCTCGCGACGAACCTGCTCGCTCCCGTCAGGCTCGTGCAGGCCGCGCTCCCGGCCCTCGAGGACAGCCGGGGTGTGATCGTGAACGTGACGACGTCCGTCGGGCAGCGCGGCTGGCCGGGCAACTCCCTGTACGCGGCCGGGAAGGCGGCCCTGGAGGTACTCACGCGCAGCTGGGCGGTCGAGCTCGCCCCGCTGGGGATCCGGGTCGCCGCGGTGGCGCCGGGCGCGATCGACACACCGATCGGCGAACACGCGGGCCACACCCCCGAGCAGCGGGCCGCGATCCGCGCGTGGCAGCTCGAACACACGCCGCTCGGCCGGGTCGGACGCCCCGAGGAGGTGGCGTGGGCGATCACGCAACTGGCCTCGCCGCAGGCGTCGTTCGTCACCGGCGTGGTCCTCCCGGTGGACGGCGGCGCGGTCGTCACATGAGACTGACGCTCATGGCTCGACCTCCCATGCGGATCGGCGAACTCGCCGAGGCGACCGGCACGACGCCGCGCGCCCTGCGCCACTACGAGCAGGCGGGGCTCATCGCCTCCGAACGCGCCGCGAACGGCTACCGCCTGTACGACGCCGGTACGGCCGTCCGCGTCCGCAACGTGCGCCGGCTGCTGGACGTGGGCCTGACCCTCGACGACGTACGGGCGTTCCTGCCGTGCCTGGACGGCGACGTCACGGCCGGGCCCGCCTCCGAGGAGGCGCTCCGGATCGCCGCCGGCCGTCTCGCGGTGCTGGACGCGCGCATCGCCGCCCAGGTCGCGGTCCGCGACCGGCTGGCGGCGGCACTGCGCGAGGCCACCGGCGCACACGTACGACCGGTGGCCTGACAGAGCCGCAGCGGGCCCGGGAGTGAGTCAGGAGCCCAGCACCGACGTCAGGAACTCCCCTACCCACGCCAGCAGATCGCGCCCGACCAGCGGCTTCCCGCCGACCTTCGCGGTCTTCGGGCGCGGCACCAGCACCTGGTGCACGGCCGGCTTGATGACGACTCCGGGGTACAGCCGCTTGACCCGCAGCTCCTGCGACTCGCGCAACTCCACGGGCGCGAACCGGATGTTGGTGCCCTGGAGCACGATCTCGCCGACGCCGCATGCCCGCGCGAGCATCCGCAGACCGGCCACGAGCAGCAGGTTCTCCACCGGCTCGGGCAACTTGCCGTAGCGGTCGACGAGTTCCTCGCGTACGGCCTTGATGTCCTCCTCCGTGTTGGCGGAGGCGATGGCGCGGTACGCCTGGAGCCGGAGCCGCTCGCCCGGCGCGTAGTCGTGCGGGACGTGCGCGTCGACGGGCAGCTCGATCTTGACCTCGAGCGGCGGCTCCTCCTCGATCTCGCCGGTCTCCAGCTGGCGGCGGTAGTCGGCGACCGCCTCGCCGACCATGCGTACGTACAGGTCGAAGCCGACGCCCGCGATGTGGCCGGACTGCTCGCCGCCGAGCAGGTTGCCCGCGCCGCGGATCTCCAGGTCCTTCATCGCCACGTACATACCGGCGCCCATCTCCGTGTGCTGGGCGATGGTCGCGAGCCGCTCGTGCGCGGTCTCGGTCAGCGGCTTCTCCGGCGGGTAGAGGAAGTACGCGTACCCGCGCTCGCGGCCACGCCCCACCCGGCCGCGCAGCTGGTGCAGCTGGGACAGGCCGAAGGTGTCGCCGCGCTCCACGATCAGGGTGTTCGCGTTGGAGATGTCGATGCCGGACTCCACGATGGTCGTCGACACCAGCACGTCGAACTTCTTCTCCCAGAAGTCGACGACGACCTGTTCCAGCGCCTGCTCGGACATCTGGCCGTGGGCGGTGGCGATGCGCGCCTCGGGGACGATCTCGCGCAGCCGGGCCGCGGCCCGGTCGATCGACTCGACGCGGTTGTGGATGTAGAAGACCTGGCCCTCGCGCAGCAGTTCGCGGCGGATGGCGGCGCCGATCTGCTTCTCCTCGTAGGGGCCGACGAAGGTCAGCACCGGGTGCCGTTCCTCCGGAGGTGTCGTGATCGTGGACATCTCGCGGATGCCGGTCACCGCCATCTCCAGCGTCCTGGGGATCGGAGTGGCGGACATGGTCAGCACGTCGACGTTCGCGCGGAGCTTCTTCAGCTGCTCCTTGTGCTCGACGCCGAAGCGCTGCTCCTCGTCGACGATGACCAGGCCCAGGTCCTTGAACTTGGTCTCCGACGAGAACAGGCGGTGGGTGCCGATGACGATGTCCACCGAGCCCTCGCGCAGGCCTTCCAGGACCGCCTTGGCCTCGGTGTCCGTCTGGAAGCGGGACAGCGCCTTCACGTTCACGGGGAACTGCGCGTACCGCTCGCTGAACGTCCCGAAGTGCTGCTGCACCAGCAGGGTCGTGGGCACCAGGACGGCCACCTGCTTGCCGTCCTGGACGGCCTTGAAGGCGGCCCGGACGGCGATCTCGGTCTTTCCGTAGCCGACGTCGCCGCAGATCAGCCGGTCCATGGGGACCGACTTCTCCATGTCGTCCTTGACCTCGGCGATGGTGGTGAGCTGGTCGGGCGTCTCCGCGTAGGGGAAGGCGTCCTCCAGCTCGCGCTGCCAGGGGGTGTCCGTGCCGAAGGCGTGGCCGGGGGCCGCCATGCGGGCGCTGTAGAGCTTGATGAGGTCGGCCGCGATCTCCTTGACGGCCTTCTTCGCGCGGGCCTTCGTCTTCGTCCAGTCGGCGCCGCCCAGGCGGTGCAGGGTGGGGGCCTCGCCGCCGACGTACTTGGTGATCTGCTCCAGCTGGTCGGTGGGGATGTAGAGGCGGTCGCCGGGCTGGCCGCGCTTGGCGGGCGCGTACTCGACGACCAGGTACTCGCGCGTCGCGCCCTGCACGGTGCGCTGCACCATCTCGATGTAGCGGCCGACGCCGTGCTGCTCGTGGACGATGTAGTCGCCCGCCTCCAGGGTGAGCGGGTCGATGGTCTTGCGGCGGCGGGCCGGCATCCGGGCGCCGTCACGGCCCGCCGCCTTCTGGCCCGTCAGGTCCGTCTCGGTCAGTACGGCGAGTCTGAGGGCCGGGTCGACGAAGCCGTGCTCGATCGAGCCGCACGCCACGTGCACGAGCGACGGGGAGATCTCGGCGAGGTCGGTGTCGAGGCGGGCCGCGATGCCCTCGCCGCCCAGCACCTCGACCGTACGGGCCGCAGGGCCGTGCGCCTCGGTGACGAACACCGCGCGCCAGCCGTCGGCGAGCCAGCCCTTGGTGTCGGCGAGGGCCTTGGCGGTGTCGCCGCGGTAGGTCTCCGGGGCGTGCATGCCGAGCTTGAGCGTGTCCGCGTCGAGCTCCTCGTCGGCGGCGAACGGCGACACCGACCACCACATCATGTCCAGCTCGCGGGCCCGGTCCCGGACGTCTGCGATGGACCACAGGGAGGCCGCGCCGACGTCGATGGGCGCCTCGCCGCCGCCGGCGGTGGCCGCCCAGGAGGCCTGGAGGAACTCCTGCGAGGTGGCCACCAGGTCCGACGCGCGCGTGCGCACCCGCTCCGGGTCGCACACGACGGCCATGGCGCCCTTGGGCAGCACGTCGAGCAGCAGTTCCATGTCGTCGACCAGGACCGGTGCGAGGGACTCCATGCCCTCCACCGCGATCCCCTCGGCGATCTTGCCGAGCAGTTCACCGAGCTCGGGGTGCTCCTCGGCCAGGGCGCGCGCCCGCGCGCGGACGTCCTCGGTGAGCAGCAGCTCACGGCACGGCGGCGCCCACAGGCCGTGCTCGGCGACTTCGAGGGAGCGCTGGTCGGCGACCTTGAAGTAGCGGATCTCCTCGACGTCGTCGCCCCAGAACTCGATGCGCAGGGGGTGTTCCTCGGTGGGCGGGAACACGTCGAGGATGCCGCCGCGGACGGCGAACTCGCCGCGCTTCTCCACGAGCTCCACGCGCGCGTAGGCGGCGGCCGCGAGGGCGTCGACGATCTCGTTCAGGTCGGCGGTCTGTCCCGTCCTCAGGGCGACCGGCTCCAGGTCGCCCAGGCCCTTGACCTGCGGCTGGAGCACGGACCGCACGGGCGCCACGACGACGGAGACCGGCCCGGTCTCGGGGTCGTCGGGGCGGGGGTGGGCCAGGCGGCGCAGCACGGCCAGGCGGCGGCCGACGGTGTCGCTGCGGGGGCTGAGCCGCTCGTGCGGGAGCGTCTCCCAGGACGGGTACTCCACGATCCCCTCCGGCGGGAGCAGGGAGCGCAGGGCCGCGGCCAGGTCCTCCGCCTCGCGGCCCGTCGCCGTCACCGCCAGCACCGGGCGGCCCGTGTCGCGGGCCAGGGCGGCGACCGCGAAGGGGCGGGCCGCAGGGGGGCCGACCAGGTCGACGTGCATGCGGTTGCCGTCTGCGGCCGCGTTGATCGCTTCCGCGAGGGCTGCGTCCTTACTTACGGCGTCGAGCAGACCGTGCAGGCTCATTCGGGGATTTTCCGTCCAGGGGTGGGCAACACGACGGGCCCGACGCGCGCCGCGGGCCGGGGGTCTCCAGCGTACGACGATGCGCCTCCGCGCGGCGGGGCTGTGGATGACGCCCGTGCTCCCGGTCGGGAGGGAATCAGCCGCCCAACCTTCACACCATCACCCCCACCCGCTGTTTTCGCCACGGCATGATCGGTCCGGTCCCCCGAGCGGTACCCCCTCCCGTAAGGCCCGGCATGCCTGCTCCCACCCTCCGGGCTCCAGCAGCCCGCATACCGGCGCCGGTCGCCCTGCCCCGCGGCGACCGGCGCCCGGACCGCGGGCGGTGGGACCCGTGGGTGCTCGCCGCCGCCCTCTGCGCCGCCTACGCGGTCGTCTCCGTCGGCCGTTACCGGCACATGACGACCCGCTCCTGGGACCTGGGCATCTTCGAGCAGGTCGTGCGGGCGTACGCGCATCTGCGGGCGCCGGTGTCCGACCTCAAGGGGCCGGGGTTCGACATCCTGGGTGACCACTTCAGCCCGGTGACGGCCCTCCTCGCGCCGGTGTACCGGCTGTTCCCCTCGCCGGTCACGCTGCTTCTCGCGCAGGCCGCGCTCTTCGCCCTGTCCGCCGTACCGGTCACCCGCGCCGCCGCCCGGCTGCTCGGCCGCCGTCGCTCCCTCGCGCTCGGCCTCGCCTACGGACTGTCCTGGGGCGTCCAGCGGGCCGTCGACTTCGACTTCCACGAGATCTGCTTCGCCGTCCCGCTGATCGCCTTCTCCCTGGAGGCCCTGCTCGCGGACCGCCGGCGCGCGGCCCTGTGCTGGGCGCTTCCCCTGGTGCTGGTGAAGGAGGACCTGGGGCTGACCCTGGCCGCGATCGCCCTCGTCGTCGCCTGGCGGGCGCGCGGCTCGTCGCCCCGGACGGTTCCGTACGCGCTCGCTGTCGCGGTGTTCGGCCTTGCGGCCACGCTGCTCGTCCTCACCGTGGTCATCCCGTCGTTCAACGCGTCCGGGACCTACGACTACTGGAACAAGGTCAGCGAGCCGGGCAGCCCCGTCGACGGCCTCGGCACCAAGCTCCGCACCCTCGCCTGGCTGCTGATCCCCACCAGCGGACTGCTCGCCCTGCGTTCCCCGCTGCTGCTGGTGGCCCTGCCGACGCTCGGCTGGCGCTTCCTGTCCGGGGACGAGCACTACTGGGGCACCGACTGGCACTACAGCGCGGTCCTGATGCCGGTGGTCTTCCTCGCCCTCGCCGACGCCCTCACGACCGCGCGCCGCAGCCCGCGCCCGTGGCTGAGCTCGTACGCCGCCCAGCTGCCGGCCGCCGTCGCCGCGGCGGCCCTGGCGCTGACCACCTCGCTGCCGCTGGCGCAGCTCACGGAGGCCGAGGTCTACCGCGAGCCCGCGGCGGTGTCCGGCGTCGAACGGCTCCTGGCGCGGATCCCCGACGGCGCCACCGTCGAGGCCAACGTCGGCCCGGTCAGCCGCCTGACCTCGCGCTGCCGTGTCCTCTGGCTCGGCGGCACCCAGGGCGTCGTTCCGCAGTACATCGCCCTGGAGAACATCGACGGCAGGTACCGCGACCCCGTGGGCTACGCCCGGCGGCTGCACCCCGGCGCCGAGTACGCCGTCGCGGGCAAGGCCAACGGATACGTGGTCCTTCAGCGGCGGACGGCCGGCTGACACCGGCGAGCTGCTTCCGGGGCCGTGCCGGGCACCCGCCGCGCACCACGCCGGGCCCGCCCCGGAGGCGGAAACCTCCGGGGCGGGCCCGTCCTCCGCAACCCCCGTGTGCGGTGGCCTTGGCGGGCTACTCGGTCGCGATCGCGTTCAGGACGTTCATCCGGCCCGCCCGGAACGCCGGGACGAGTGCCGCGAAGAGCCCCACGAACGCCGAGCCGATGAAGACGCCGATGATCGTCGGCCAGGGGATCTCCAGCACTCCCAGGCCCTCCAGGGCGAGGAGCTGCTGTGCGGTGGCGCCCCAGCCCATGCCCAGTCCGAGGCCCAGGAGGGCACCGAAGAGGGCGATGACGACCGACTCCATGCGGATCATGCGGCGCAGCTGACGGCGGGAGAGGCCGATCGCCCGCATCAGGCCGATCTCCCTGGTGCGCTCCACCACCGACAGGGCCAGGGTGTTCACCACGCCCAGGATGGCGACGATGATCGCCAGGGCCAGCAGGCCGTAGATCATGTTGAGCAGCTGGCCTATCTGGTCCTTCAGGGCCTCCTTGTAGTCGGTCTGGTCGCGCACGGTGTACTGCGGGTAGTCGTGCAGCGCCGACTTCAAGGACGCGTAGGCGGCATCCTGCTGCCCCTCCTTGGCACTGGCGAAGAGCAGCGAGTCCAGCGGCATCTTGTCGGCCGGGACGTACTTGGCCATCGTCGAGATGGACGTGTACATCGCGCCCGCGTCGATCACGACGTCACTGCTGGTGATCGCCCGGACCGTCAGGTCGGCAGCGGAGCCGTCCTGGAAGGCGACCTTGATCTTGGACCCGAGGCTGATGCCGTGGTCCTCGGCGAACTTCTCGTGCACGGACATCGAGTCGGGCTTGTAGGCGTCGGGCAGCTTGCCGGCGACCGTCTCGGTGCGCAGGTCGGTCGCGTACGACGGGTCGGCCGCCGTGATCGCCGTGTCCTTGAGCGTCTTGCCGTCGGGGGTGGTGAAGTCGGCCTTGGTCCACTTGTACTCGGTGACCCGCTCCACGTCGGGCGCCGACTTCGCGGCCTTGACTGCCTGCGGGGTGATCAGCTGGCCGCTGTCGGACTGGACGATGAAGTCCGTGCCGACGGTCTTGTCGAGCTGGTCGGTGGCGGACGCCACCATGGAGGAGCCGACCACGGACAGGCACGCCACCAGGGCGAGGCCGATCATCAGCGCGGCGCCCGTCGCGCCGGTGCGGCGCGGGTTGCGCAGGGCGTTGCGCTCGGCCATGCGGCCGACGGGGCCGAACATCCGCAGCAGGACGGCGCCGAGGACGCGGACCACACCGCCGGCGAGCAGCGGGCCGATGACGACGAAGCCGATCAGCGACAGCACCACGCCGAGGCCGAGCCACAGCGAGCCCTCGGTGGCCTTGTCGGCCTGCGCCGTCAGGTACAGGGCGGCACCGCCGGCGCCGGTGAGGACCGTGCCGATCACGCCGCGGATCCAGCCGGCCCGGGCGTCCGCGGGGGCTCCCGCGTCGCGCAGTGCGGCCATCGGGGAGATCTTGCCGGCGCGCCGGGCGGGCAGGTAGGCGGCCAGGACGGTGACGACCACGCCGAGGACGAGGCCGACCACCGGGGTCGTCCAGGCCACCGTCAGGTCGTCGGTGGACAGCTCCATGCCCATCTGGCCCATGAGCTTCATCAGGCCGACCGCGAGGCCGACGCCCGCGCCCACGCCCAGCACCGATCCGACGAAGCCGAGCAGCAGCGCCTCGGCCAGCACGGAGCGGTTGACCTGCTTGCGGGAGGAGCCGATCGCCCGCATCAGGCCGATCTCGCGGGTGCGCTGGGCGACCAGCATGGAGAAGGTGTTGATGATCAGGAAGATGCCGACGAGGAAGGCGATCCCGGCGAAGCCGAGCATCGCGTACTTCATGACGTTCATGAAGCCCTCGACGTCCTTCTGGTTGGCGTCGGCGGTCTCCTTGGCGGTCTTCACCTGGAAGTCGGCGCCCAGCTCGGCCGAGACGTTCTTCTTCAGCTGCGCGTCGCTGACACCGGCGGCCGCGGTGACGTTGACGTTGGTGTAGACGCCGGTCTCGCCGACCAGGGTCTGCTGGGCGGTCTTCGTGTCGAGGTAGAAGATCGCCGCGCCGGGGTTGGTGACCGTGAAGTCGGCGATGCCGGAGATCTTCGCTTCGTGGGTGCCGACCGCGCTGATCACGCCGATCTCGTCACCGAGCTTCAGGTCGTGCTTGTCAGCGGTGTCGGCGTCGACCATGATCTGGTCGGGGCCCTTGGGCGCCGCACCGGAGGTGATCTTCATGGTGCGGGCGTCGTTGCCGTTCCAGCTGCCGACGATGGTCGGGGCGCCGCTGGAGGGTGACAGGTTGTCCTTGTCGGCGTCGACGACGGTCACCGAGGTGGAGAAGACCGTGCCCTCGGCGGACTTCACGCCCTGCGCCTTGCGCACCTCGCCCAGCACGGCGGCCGGCATGACCGGCGGCTTGCCGTTGTCGGCGGTCGTCTCACCGGTGTCGGAGGCGCTCTTGGCACTCACCGTCACGTCCGAGGACGTGGCCGCGAAGAGCTTGTCGAACGTCGTGGACATGGTGTCCGTGAAGACGAGCGTCCCGCAGACGAAGGCCACCGACAGCAGGACGGCGATCGCGGAGAGCGCCATGCGTCCCTTGTGCGCGAGGAAGTTGCGCAGGGAGGTCTTCATGACGGTCATGACGTGCGCCCCCGGGCGTCGAAGTCCTTCATGCGGTCGAGGACGGCCTCCGCGGTCGGCTTGTGCATCTCGTCGACGATGCGGCCGTCGGCGAGGTACAGCACCCGGTCCGCGTACGACGCGGCGACCGGGTCGTGGGTGACCATCACGATGGTCTGGCCCAGCTCGTCGACCGAGCGGCGCAGGAAGCCGAGGACCTCGGCGCCGGCGCGCGAGTCGAGGTTTCCGGTCGGCTCGTCCCCGAAGATGATCTCGGGCCGGGCCGCCAGCGCCCGCGCCACGGCGACGCGCTGCTGCTGTCCGCCGGAGAGCTGGGTGGGCCGGTGCCTGAGCCGGTCGGCGAGCCCGACGGTCTCCACGACCCGCGCCAGCCACTGCTTGTCCGGCTTGCGGCCCGCGATGTCCATGGGCAGCGTGATGTTCTCTATGGCGTTGAGCGTCGGCAGCAGGTTGAA
>NZ_WWIQ01000010.1:11057-46940 GCF_009862985.1 Streptomyces sp. SID5464
CGCCTGGAAGATGAACCCGATCCGGTCCCGGCGCAGTTGCGTGAGCTTCTTGTCCTTCAGGCCGGTGATCTCGGTCTCGTCGAGGTAGATCTGCCCGCCGGTGACGGTGTCGAGCCCGGCCAGGCAGTGCATGAGCGTGGACTTGCCGGACCCCGAGGGGCCCATGATCGCGGTGAACTGGCCGCGTGCGATGTCCACGTCGACGTGGTCGAGGGCGACGACGCGGGTCTCACCGGTCCCGTACGCCTTCACGACCTGCCGCGCCCGCGCGGCAACGGCCGTACGCCCTCCAGTACCCCCGTGCCTGGGAATGGTCACAGCCGATGTCACGGTATGTCTCCTATGTCGGTCAGCAGATGGTGACGTGCCTCAGTCTCGCGGCGGGGAGGGGTCCCGCGCCCTGGTGTTCAGCGCAGTCTTTTCCTGGGGAAAACCCCACCCCCGCTGGTGTGCAAAACCGCCCCCCGGCGGCGTAAAGCCAGGTTAAGGACCGGCACATGGGCGTCTCGTCCTCCGCCGGTACGAACCCTCCCCAGGTCGTAGTACGGAGGTACCCCTAGGGGCAGTCCACCGAAGGGTGGAGGGCACCTCAGGGTTGGTTCCACCCCTCGGCCCAGCCAGGCTCCACCCTCCCGCGACGTCAGGGTCAAGTGGGAAGCTGTCGGACGGCAGGTAGGTGCAAGGGGCAGGCAGACAGCAGGGGGAGGAACCCGGGTGGGCGGCACCAGTTCCGCGGCACGTGAGACCGCACGTCCCGCCACGACCGGCCGGAGAGGTGCCGTCGTAGCCGCCCTGATGCTCTCCATGGCGCTGGCGGCGCTCGACGCCACCATCGTCTCGACCGCCGTCCCGCAGATCGTCGGGGACCTCGGCGGTTTCTCCGTCTTCTCCTGGCTGTTCTCCGGCTACCTGCTGGCCGTGACCGTCACCCTGCCCGTCTACGGCAAGCTCTCCGACACCTTCGGCCGCAAACCGGTCCTCGTCGCGGGCTCGGTGGTGTTCCTCGTCGGCTCCCTGCTGTGCGCGCTGGCCTGGAACATGGGGGCGCTCATCGCCTTTCGCATCGTGCAGGGGCTGGGCGGCGGCGCGCTCCAGGGCACCGTGCAGACGCTCGCCGCCGACCTCTACCCGCTGAAGGACCGTCCCAAGATCCAGTCGAAGCTGTCCACGGTGTGGGCGGTCTCGGCGGTCGCAGGCCCGGGTCTCGGCGGTGTGCTCGCCGCCTACGCGGACTGGCGCTGGATCTTCCTGGTGAATCTGCCGATCGGCGCGGTCGCGCTGTGGCTGATCGTCCGTCACCTCCACGAGCCGGAGCGCGAAACGGGCACGCACGCGCGCGTGGACTGGGCCGGCGCCCTCGCGGTGTTCGCCTGCGGCGGCGTGCTGCTCACGGCCCTGGTGCAGGGCGGGGTGGCGTGGCCGTGGCTGTCGGCGCCCTCACTCGCCCTGTTCGGTACGGGACTTGCCCTGGTCGCTGTCGTGGTGGTGGTGGAGCGCCGGGCCGCGGAGCCGATCATCCCGGGCTGGGTGTGGCGGCGCCGTACGATCGCCGCGGTCAATCTGGCCCTGGGCGCGCTGGGCCTGCTGATGGTGGCGCCGACGGTGTTCCTGCCCACGTACGCCCAGTCGGTGCTGGGCCTCGCGCCCGTGGCCGCCGGATTCGTGCTCTCGGTATGGACGTTGAGCTGGCCCGTGTCGGCGGCGCTGAGCCAGCACGTGTACCGCAGGATCGGCTTCCGCAACACCGCGATGCTGGGCATCGGAGCGGCCGCGCTGATCCTGTTCGCGTTCCCGTTCCTGCCGTACCCGGGACAGGCCTGGCAGCCGACCCTGCTGATGCTGCTGCTCGGCGCCGCGCTGGGACTGTTCCAGTTGCCGCTGATCGTCGGTGTGCAGTCGACGGTGGGATGGGCGGAGCGCGGCACGACCACCGCGTCCGTGCTGTTCTGCCGCCAGACCGGCCAGACGATCGGCGCGGCGGTCTTCGGCGCGGTCGCCAACGGGGTGCTGGCCGCCCGGCTCGGCGGTGCGGGCGACCTCGACTCGGTGACCCGGGCCCTCGACTCGGGCATCGCGCCGGAGGCGACCCGGCGGGCGATCTCCGACGCGGTGCACGCGGTCTACCTGGGCGCGTCCTGCGCGGCGGCACTGGCGTTCCTGGTGCTGCTCTTCCTCGCGCCCCGGAAATTCCCGGTGCTCGGGGACTGACCGTACGTATCCTCCCGCCCATGCTGACCTTGGAACGGCTCCGGGCCGATCACGCGGACGCCCTGATGGTCTTCGAGCGGGAGAACCGGGCGTACTTCGCGCGCACGGTGCCGGACCGCGGGGACGCCTACTTCACCGCGGAGGGGTTCGCCGAAAACCTGCGGGCGCTCCTCGCCGAGCAGCACGCGGGCGTGTGCCGCTTCCATGTCGTCCTGGACGAGGCGGGGAACCTGGTCGGCCGGGTGAACCTGCTCGACCTGGCGGACGGCTGCGCCGAACTCGGCTACCGGATAGGCGAACGGGCCGCGGGCCGGGGCGTGGCGACGGCGGCCGTCGCGCAGGTGTGCCGTCTGGCCGCCTCCGACTACGGGCTGACGTCCCTCACCGCGCGGACCACCCTGGACAACCTGGCCTCCATGACCGTCCTGGCCCGCAACGGCTTCACCCGCGTCGAGGACACCACCGTGGGCGGCCGCCCCGGAGTCCGCTTCGAACGCCGCCACCTGTGACGACGCGCCGTCCACCGACCCGCCCGAAATCCGGGTTAATGCGGGTAACACCCGAGGTCAGCGTAGTAAGCGCGTACCGACCGATCAGTTTGGCGAAACCCTCGCGTACACCCGGTACCGCGAAGTAACGTGCGTGGCTCGCCCCCCAACTCCCTGCGGTCCGCCGCACCGGATCCAACCCGCGCAAGGAGCAACGGGATGTCCTACGACCCGCCGCCACCGTCCTACCCGTATCGACCGCCGGATTCCTCCCCCTCCTACGACGCCTACCCCTGGCTGCCGCAGCAGCCGCCCGAGCCGCCCGAACCGGCCGGGCGGCGCCCTCAGCGCCACACCGCGCTCGGGCACCACAGCGACCTGCGGCTGCTGCGCAGCGCCTACCGCTGGCAGCGGCGCGTGGCCACGCTCACGGCGCTCGGCTACTTCGTCCTGTTCCTGGTCCTGTCGGCGTTCGCACCGTCGTTCATGACGAGCACGGTCACCGACGGCCTGCCCACCGGTCTGCTGCTCGCGCTCGTCCAGGTCCCCGTGACCTGGCTGGCGATCGTCCTGTACGAGCAGACGGCCCGCCGCCGCGTCGACCCGATCGCGGACCGGATACGCAAGCAGGCCGAACTGGACGCCAGGCGGGAGGGAACACGGTGACCACAGAGTTCAGCGGCAACGCCCAGGCGATGTCGCTCGTGGGCTTCACATCGGTGGCCACGATCACGCTGCTGCTGTGCGTGATGACGGGCCCGGACCGGGACGACCTCGACGAGTTCTACACCGGCTACAGCTCCCTGTCCCCCATGCGCAACGGCCTGGCGATCGCCGGGGACTACATCTCCGCCGCGACCGTCCTCGGCACGGGCGGTGTGATCGCCCTGTTCGGCTACGACGGGACCGTCCTGGCCCTCAGTACGGCGCTGTCCCTGATGCTGCTGATGTTCCTGCTCGCCGAACCGCTGCGCAACGCGGGCCGGTTCACCATGGGTGACGCGTTGGCCCGCCGTATGCCGGGACGCGGTGTCCGTATCGCGGCCTGTGCGGTGACCCTGGCGGCGCTGCTGCCGCTGATGCTGGTGCAGTTGGCGGGGACCGGGCAGCTGATGGCGTTCATCCTCGGCTTCTCCGGGGAGTCGTTGCAGACGGGCTGCATCATCGGCGTGGGCGCGCTGATGATCAGTTACGCGGCGATCGGCGGGATGAAGGGCACCGCCCTCATCCAGATCCTGAAGATCGTGATGCTGCTCGGCTCGGGCACGGTGGTGGCGGTGCTGATCCTGCACCGGTTCGACTGGGATCCGGGGGCCCTGTTCAACGCGGCCGCCGCCAAGAGCGGTGTGGGCTCGGCGTTCCTGTCCTCGGGGCTCCAGTTCGCGAGCGGCCCCAGCCCCGACCTGGACATGATCACCGCGCAACTGACGGTCGTCCTCGGGGGCGGCGTACTGCCGCACGTCACCATGCGCATGTACACGGCCTCCAGTGCCCGGCAGGTGCGGAGGTCGATGTCCTGGGCGGTGTCGGGCGTGGCACTGTTCGTGCTCGTCATCACGGTCGTCGGGTTCGGCGCGACGGCGCTGGTCGGGCGGGCGCTGATCGCGCAGGTGGACCCGCAGGGCAACACGGCCTATCTGCTGGGCTCCCAGGCGGCGTTCGGCTCCGACGTGTCGACGGCGGAGACGTTCCTGTTCACGACCGTCACCACAGCGGTCTTCCTCACGCTGCTCGCCTCGGTCGCCGGGATGATCCTCGCCTGCGCCAACTCCCTCGCGCACGACGTGTTCGCGGCCCGGGTGCGGGAGATGTCACCGCGCCGCGAGATGGCGCTGGCCCGCCTCTCGGCGCTGGCGGTGGGCATCCCGGCGATCCTGCTGGCCACGCTCGTCCAGCATCGCAGCCTGCAACCCCTGGTGACGCTGTCCTTCTGCCTGGGCGCCTCGGCCATCGCGCCCGCACTGGTCTACAGCCTCTTCTGGCGCCGCTACACCCGGACGGGCCTGCTCAGCACCCTCATCGGCGGCTCGCTGGCGGTCCTGCTGCTGATGCCGGGCACCAACCTGGTCTCCGGCTCGCCCGTCTCCGCCTTCCCCGACGCCGACTTCAACTGGTTCCCGTTCACCACCACGGGCCTGCTCTCCATCCCCCTGGGCTTCGCCTGCGGCTGGCTGGGCACGCTGGCCTCGGGCCGCCGCAAGTCGGAGGAACAACGCCACGAGTACGAGGCGGTGGAGAGCTGGATCCTGGCAGGCGCGGTGCGCAGGAATCGCTGACGCCGCGGGCAGGCGGCCGGCAGCAGCGTCGGCACCGCGTGCGGCTCGGCCGGTGGCGTCGGCACCGCGCCCTGGTTGATCGACTACGACGCCCCATCGGCCTCAGAAGCAGCAGCCAGTCGCCGACAGGCGACCACACCGCACCCTGGTCAGCCGATGACCGGCGGCGCCGACACCCAGCCATCGGTCCGTGGCCCGCGGCGGCGCCGACGGGCGGACGACGCGCCGACGCGCGGCGCCCGACGGCACCCCCGCCGTCACCCGCCCCGCCCACACCGCAGGCCACGCCTCACTCCGTCCTCGCCCTCCCCGCCCACGCCGTCAGGCTGGCGTGTACGCGGTCGATGTGTGCCCGTACGTCGTCCGCGCGCTCGGCGTGTTCGCGCAGCACTCGTTGCGTCTCCCGTTCGACGGACTGCGCGTGGCCGCGGGCCTCGGCGAGCAGCTCCTCGGCGCGCGCGGCTGCTTCCTCCTGCTGCTGCCGCGCGGAGTCGTCGGCGTCGGCGAAGGCCTGCTCGGCCTCGGTCAGCGCGTCCTCGGCGCGTGCCACCGCTTCCGCGTGGTGGGCGTCCAGCACGACGGCCCGGGCGGCGTCCTCCTCGTCCAGCTCCGCCCACCGCTCGGCGTGTTCCTTCGCCTGCTCGGCCAGCATCCCGGAGGTGCGCTGCCGCATCTCCCGCAACGCGGCCAGCGCCTCGCCCCGCTGCTCCTTCGCCTCACACTCGGCCGCGGCCCGGATCTCGTCGGCCTCGGCGTGCGCCGCCAGCAGCCGCTGCCGGGCGCGTTCGTCGGCGTCGGCGCGTACGGCATCGGCGTACTCCTGCGCGGACTCGCGCACGCCGGTCGCGGACGCGCACGCCCCGTCCACCAGGTGCCGCGCCTCACCCCGCGCCTCCTCCCGCACGGCCGCCGCTTCCTCCCGGCCGAGTTCCAAGAGCCGCTGCGCCCGCTCCCCGAGCGACTCGTAGGTCTGCGGGACCAGGTTCGCGACGGCCTCCCGCAGCCGTTCCAGTTCCGCGTCCATCTGCCGGGCGAGCACCGTCAGCCGGGCGGCCCTCTCCCAGGCCGCGTCACGGGCCTCGGAGAGGGCCTCGGCGTACTCGTCGACCTGCTCGGGACGGTAACCGCGTCCCCGCACGGCCTGGAAGCCGTGCGGGGACGCCGATGCGCTGCTCATGCTGGGGCCCCTCTCCACCACGCCGACGCGCGATCGAGCACGAAACGGGAAGATTTCGCGCACATCTTGGTGGATCAGGCAGAAGTGTTCATAACGCGACACTCCGCACAGAGGTCACGGGCCCCGGCCCGGCCGTACGGCCGTCAGCCCCACGTGGTGCCCGCGGGCTCCTTGATGGTCGTGTTGATGCGGTTGAACATGTTCGTGACCGAGACGGTCAGGATCAGCGCGGAGATCTCCTTCTCGTCGAAGTGGTCGGCCACCTCGTCCCACAGCGCGTCCGGAACCGACTCCTCCGACAGATCCGGGAGCCGCGTCGTCGCCTCCGTCAGCTTCAGCGCGGCGCGCTCGGCGTCCGAGAAGAACGGCGCGTGCCGCCAGGCCGCCACGGCCCCGATGCGCTCCTCGCTCACCCCGGCCTTGCGGAGATTGGCGGTGTGCCCGTGCACACAGGCACCGCAGCCGTTGATCTGACTGGCCCGCAGCCCGACGATCTCCGCCACGTCCTGCCGAAGGCCTCCCTCCCCGATCGCCTGGAAGAGCGTGCCGATGCCCTTCATCGCGCCGGGAAGGACGTACGCCGGGTTGGTCATCCGTGCCTGCATGATCTCTGCCTCCTGCGTCGGCGGTGAATCGCTGTCACCGCACTGACGGAACGGCGAAGGAAGATGTGACAGCCCGGCACGAAAAAGCCGGGCCCGGCGGTCCTGCGACCGACCCGACCCGGCTCATCGGGACACATCAGCGGCGGCGCGTCACAGCAGCCCGTCCCACATCTGCTCCAGCAGCACCGACCACCAGCTCTCCGGCGACCCGAGCGCCGCCGGGTCGAGCGCGGCCAACTGCGCCTGGAAGTCGACGGTCCACCGGCCCGCCTGCTCCTGGTTCAGCCCGAACCGCAGCCGCCACATCCGCCCGAGCAGCGCCAGGCAGCGCGCGAACTCCGGCAGCCCGGTGTTCACGAACTGCGGCGGTACGGGCGCCCCGCCCGGCCCCGCCTCCACCGGCACGGCGACGATGTTGGCCGTGCCGTACTGCACGCAGATCGCCTTGCCGAAGTCGCTGCCCATCACCAGGTAGGAGCCCGCGTCCGGGGCCGGCTGCACACCGCGCTCGGCCGCCAGCTCCGCCAGCGTCGGCACGGGCCGGCCAGGCTGCGCCTGCGCCCAGAAGAAGGGGCCCATGTCCATCGGCAGGCCCGCCGCCACCAGCGTGTGCGCCACGACCGGCGGCACGCCCTGCCGGGACACGGCGGCCTGCTCGAACCGGAACACCCCCGGCCCGAACGCGGCACCCAGCTCCTGCGCGATGCCCTCCGGCGGAATCGGCGGCACCGCCTGCACCGGCGGCAACGGCGCCCGCACCGGAGCCGGCCGCGCCGGGCCGTCCGCCACCTGGTGCAACTCACCCTGGTGAGCCAGCAGTTGCTGCATGCCCTGCTGCCGGCTCGCGTGGTCCGTACCGTACGGCGCGATGCTCGTGATCCGCGCCTGCGGCCACTGCTCCCGGATCATCCGCGCGCAGTACGCACCCGGCAGCTCGCACGACTCCAGCTCGGTGTGGAGCTCCAGCACCTGGTCCGGCGGCACGTTCATGGCCCGCAGCTCGTGGAAGATCTGCCACTCCGGATGCGGCGTACCCGGCGCCGAACGCCGGATCAGCTGCTGCTCGGAACCGTCCTGCGCGCGGTAGCGCAGCACGGCCTGGTAGCCGGGGCCGACCGTCGGCTGCCCGGCGGGCTGCTGCGGATAGCCGTACGCCGGCGGCTGCCCGGGAGCGGGCTGACCGGGCGGCGGCATCGCGCCGGGCGGCATCCCACCCGGGGGCATGGCGCCGGGCGGCATCCCACCGGGCGGCATCGCACCCGGCATGGCGCCTGGCGGTGGCACCGGCGGCGCACCGGGCGCGCCAGGAGCGCCCGGGGCAGCGGGTGGTGCGCCGGGGGCCTGCGGCGGGGGAGGCACGCCGGGGCCACCCGCCGGCGGCCTGGCCAGCATGGTCTCCGCGTGGTGCACGGGACCGGGGCCGCCGGGAGCACCCGGGGCGCCAGGGGCACCCGGCGCACCAGGTGGCTGGGGGGTCCCAGGCGCACCAGGTGCACCAGGCGCGCCCGGAGGAGCCGGAGGCGGCGGCGCACCCGGACCCACCCGACCGGGATCGGCAAGCATCGTCGCGGCATGGTGGACACCGCCCGGCGGCGTACCACCAGGGGCACCGGGCGGGTTCGGAGCGCCCGGAGGCTGTGGCGCACCGGGCGGGTTCGGCGCGCCAGGCGGGTTCGGCGCGCCAGGAGGACCCGGCGGCTGCTGCGGAGGCAGCGGCGCACCCGCGCCCTCGCTGCCGGGCCCTCCCGGGCCTCCAGGGCCCCCGGGCCCCTCCGGCCCGAGCGCCGACACGAGCTGCGTAGGCACGTAACCACCCGCCGGAGTACCAGGCGCCCCGGGCCCCGACGGCGGAGGCGTACCGCCCGGCCGCGCACCCGGAGCCCCGGGGGCGCCCGGCGGAGGCGGCGTCGTCGGACCCGCACCCCGCCCACGGCCCGGCGGCGGAGTCGTCTTGCCGGTCGCGGCTTCGGCGATGTCCCCGGCGTTCGGCGCGAGCGGCCGCTCAGAATCGCCCGGCCCGGCCGGCGGCTGCGGCACACCCGCGGGACCCGCGGGCCCGGAAGCCGCCGCGCCCCCCGCAGAACCCGCAGACCCACCGTCGGCCCCCTGCGGATACCCGTACGGCTGCCCGCCCGGCACAGGCGGAGGCGTACTGCCGTGCGGCACACCACCGGACGGCGTACCCGGCACACCGGCAGCCGGAGCAGCACCCGCCCCCGCACCACCCTGCGCGCCCGGATCGTCGAT
This sequence comes from Streptomyces sp. SID5464, assembly GCF_009862985.1. Lineage (NCBI taxonomy): Bacteria > Bacillati > Actinomycetota > Actinomycetes > Kitasatosporales > Streptomycetaceae > Streptomyces > Streptomyces sp. SID5464. Next base: position 20,059 of record NZ_WWIQ01000010.1, read on the forward strand.
CGCCGGTGAGACCGCCGTCGGAGGAAGCCGGCTGCCGCCCGACATCAGCGCCGTCTTGGCATCGGGCGTCACCGGCGGCGGCGTGTCACCGTCGGACTCGCCCAGCGGCGGCGCGAAGACCGTCGCGGGCAGCGGTACGGAACGGTCGTCACCGGCATCGCCGTTGGTGTCCGTACCGGCCCAGGGCGTGGCCCCGGCAGGCGCACCCGGCGCCTCCGCTCCCACCCCGGAGTCACTCCCCGACTCGCTCCCCACGGCAGCGGGCCAGGCGGCACCGGAAGCGGAATCACCAGCCCCAGCACCGGCAGGAGCAGAGGCCGACGCGGCACCCGCACCCGCCCCGCCGCGCCGATCCGGAATCCCAAGCTTGTCCGCCGCGTCCTGCAACCACTCCGGCGGAGTCAGCAGGAAGGACGTCTGGTTCAGATCCACCCGGGCCGCGGGAGCCGGCGCCGGCTCCTCCGCCGTGTCCGGACGGCCGTACTCCTCCTCGTACCGGCGGATCACCTCACCCACCGGCAGCCCGGGCCACAGCGTCGCCTCACCGCTGTCCCGCGCGATCACCAGCCGCTGCGCGCCGCCGTCCGACCGCGGCCCGTCCGACCGGTCCTCGGCCCACACCACGAAACCGAGGTCGAACTCCCGCACCCGCACCTCACGATGCTGGTACGACGGCACGTCCCCGTTGATCCACTCTTCCGCGCGCTCCTGCGCCTGCGCGAAGGTCACCATCGTCGAAGTCACTCCCCCACGGCCGAGGACGACACCGCACCCACCGGCACCACACGCGCGAACCCGCCGTCCACCATCAGGTTCGCCACCGTCTCCAACTCCGGCGGATCACCGGCCAGCCGCGACAGGAAGACGTCGAAGTCGTCCCCGCACGGCAGCAGCAACCGCTCCACCCGCTCCGCCGGCGGCAGCGAGGGATCCACGTCCCGGGCGTCGTCGTACGCGCAGAACCACACCGAACCGATCCGCTCGCCCTTCACCTTCACGGCCAGCAACCCGCCCTGGACGAAAGCGATCCCCAGGTAGTCCTTCGTCAGATGGTCACGCAGACACTTGTTGACGTACACCAGGTCGTTGACGGCCGCCTCGTCCCGCACCGTGAAGAACGGCTGGTCGATCAGCAGCCCCAACTCCGCGTCCAGCGCGGCACCCACCGGCGCACAACCCCCCGCCGCCTTCAGGAACGACCGGTACGGACCCGGCAACCGGTAACCGAGGTCCTCCTCAGCCCCCTGCACCTGCGACTCCGTCACCGCCACGCCCGACTTCGGCAGCCCGAAGTGCGCCGGACGCGTCTCCTGCAACGGCCGCGTGCCCCGCTTGGACTGGTCGACGCCCGACGTCGCCACGCCACCGTGGTGCCGCAGCAACGCCTTCACCTCGACCGGGACCAGCTCCAACCGCCGCGTACCCACCACGTGGTGCCACGTCCAGCCGTGCGGCGTCGCCACCGCAGGCACCGTGTCCCACAACTCGTGCCCGGACGCCGACAGCGCCATGTTCGCCGACACGTAGTCCGTCAGCCGCAACTCGTCGACGCCGAAACCCTCCGGCGGCTCCGCGATCTCCGCCGCCGCACGCGCGTAGGGCGAGAAGTCGGGGTAACCACGCTCGTCGACCCGTACCCCTCTCGGGTGACGCGCCGCCCGGACCGGATCCGGGAAATGCACGACCTGCCCGGCGTAGGCCGCGTTCGGCGGCGCGGCTTGTCCCCCGGCCTGGCGGCCGGGAGGTGCCCCCAGCCCGAGCCGACCTGTCGTCATGGCGGTTGCCCCCTGCGGCACTCTGTACGACCCGTATTGACCACCCTTGGCGCACTACGGCCCGTATCGACTGTCACGTCTGTCCGTCTCGACTGTCCGTCTCGACTTCTCTGCGCTTCCCTGCACCCGCCGACCCCGTGGATCACCCTCCGGTTCACTGCATCGATCTCCGAACGGATCACCGCATGGCCCGCGGTGCCGACAGCCTATGCGGTACGACGACACCGGTCACCGGCACCGGTCGGCGGCCCCTCCGCATCCGTGACCAGCCGTCACCCCACCGTGACGGCACGCCCCGGTACGGGCGTGTCACCGCGCCCCAGCTTCCGCACCAGCCACGCCATTTGGCAGTCTGTGACCCCCGGGGGGATGCACGGAGGGGAATACGATCATGAACGCGACACAGACGGGACCACACACCGGCAGGTCCGCCGACCCGCGAAACGGCGACCCGCGAGGCGGCGACCCCCGCATCGGCTGGAGCGCCACCGAAGCGGCCCCCGCCCCCGTCCTCCACCACCGCCGCGACGGCATCCTCCCCACCGTCGCCGCCGCCCTCTCCGTCCGCGGCGCCACCCTCACCGGCACCGCCGCCCGCGGCGACACACCCCCCGCCCTGCACCCCCTCGTCCAGGACTTCCTGGACACCCTCACCAGCGCCCAGCGCGACCGCTTCACCGGCCGCTGCGCCGAGACCATCCTCATCTCCCGGCACATCACCGCCGCCGACGCCGCCCGCAGCAAACGCGCCGCCCGCAAACCCATGACCAACGGCGAGGCCCGCAAAGCCCTCAAGCAGGCCAAACTCACCGCCCGCCGCATCCGCGAGGACGGCGACCCCCTCCACGGCAGCTTCGCCACCCCCTGCCGCGCCTGCACCGCGCTCAGCGCCCACTTCGGCGTCCGCATAGTCGACCCGGCCGCCACGACCGGCTGACACGCCACACACACCGAAAGCACCACGCCGCACCACCACCCCGCACCACGGCCCGCCCCACACGCCCCATGACCTCGACGAGACGAAGGGCAGATGCACACCGACCGCACGTCCACCACCCGCTTCGCCGTACAAGTCGACGCCGCCCTGCGCGCCGCCGGCTGGCAACCCGGACGCTGGGACATCAAGCAGGCCGAGATCTGGGCCGACGCCCTGCGCGACCACGTCTCACCCGCCGGCCACCGCCACACCGTCTTCCCCGCGGCCGTCGAGGCCTGGGCCGAGTTCGGCGGACTCCACATCACCCCCACCGGCCCCGGCCGCCAGGTCGCCCCCGCCAACCTCCACCTCGACCCGCTGCACGGGCTCCACATGGCCCGCACCCTCGGCGACCTCGGCCGCGCCCTCGGCACCGAGGTCTGCCCCCTCGGCGCCGAAACCGACAACCAGGCCCTCCTCGCCATCGACACCGAAGGCCGCGTCTACACCCTCGACCACACCGGCGACTGGTACCTCGGACCCCACATCGACCAGGCCCTGTCCACCCTCATCGCCGGCACGGAACCCACCCGCCTGACAACCGGCTGACGACGACAAAGGCAACCGGCCCTACGGCAAACGGCACATGGGCACCACCGTGGGGCTACGACGCCGGAATCACCGCCGACACCCGAAAACCCCCCGCGTCCGTCGGCCCGGACACGAACACCCCACCCAGCGCGGCAACCCGCTCCTTCATCCCCACCAGCCCGTTCCCCCCGGACGGCAACCGCGCCGACGACGCCGCCGCCTCCGGCGGCTCGTTCTCCACCTGCATCGCGATCTCCGACACCCGATGCGCCAACCGCACATACGTCTTCGCCCCGGCCGCGTGCTTGTGGACGTTCGTCAACGCCTCCTGCACCACCCGGTACGCCGTCTGCTCCACCTCCGGCGCATACGACCGGGCATCCCCCTCCACCGTCAGATCGACCACCATCCCCGCCGCGGCCGACTGCCCGACCAGCTCCTCGATCTCCGCCAGACACGGCCCCTCGTCATCAGCGGCCCGCGAAGCCGCCGCCGCGGCAGCCACCCCCACCGCCGCCAGCGGCACCGAAGCGGCACGCTCACGCCGCTCGCCCCCGCCACTGCGCAGCACCCCGAGCATCTCCCGCAGCTCGGTCAGCGCCTGCCGCCCCATGTCCCCCACCAGCGCGGCATTCTTGACGGCCTTCTCAGGATCCTTCCGCGCCACAGCCTGAAGCGCGGCGGCATGCACGACCATCAGACTCACCCGGTGCGCGACGACGTCGTGCATCTCCCGGGCGATCCGGGTCCGCTCCTCGTTCCGGGCCCACTCGGCCCGCTCCTCCGCCCGCTCCGCGAGCAGCTGGAGCTCCCGCTCCAGACTGTCCGCCCGCTCCCGCAGGCTCTCCATCAGACGCCGCCGGGCCCCCACGTACAGGCCCAGCAGCACCGGGGGCGCCGTGAAGCCCAGCGACATCGTGATCGCCGCGAAGGGCACGAACCAGTCGCCCAGGTCCAGGTCCCCCCGGACCATGTCCTGCCGCGTCTTCACGAACGTCACGATGAGCGTCCCCACCAGCGACATCCCCGCCAGCGAGGCGATGATCCGCCGGGGCAGCTCGGCCGCGGCCAGCGTGTACAGGCCGACCACGCCCATCAGGAAACCCATCTCGGCCGGCGTGATGGCGATCGAGACCAGCACGACGGCGATCGGCCAGCGCCGCCGCACCAGCAGCACGGAACCGGCCACCAGCCCGAACACGACCCCCGCCGACGCCGGAATCCCGGCGTCCCTGGCGAAGGGGATCCCCTCCAGCCCGCACTCCAGCGCGGACACCACGGCCAGACTCACATCGAAGACGGCACTACGCCGTCTGGCCCACCACCACGGCCCTCCCCGGGCCGTCACATGGTCTTCCCCCGTCGCGGTCATGCCTCCAGCCTACGGGCGCCCCCAGCCGGTTTTCCGGCGAGTTTCCCGGACTCGCCCACACCACACTCCGTGACCGTTCGGCTGCGATACGGCCCGATATCCCTCGAACTGCTGAATCGCTCACCGTTCGATCCCGGAGCCCTCCATTCCGCCCGGACGGTATGCCTATGACACATGCCACCGGCAAATACGCCCACTTCGAGGGACTGCGGGTACGGGCACTGCCTGGGCGCGCGCCGGCTCGACAGACGGTGTGATCTGCGACCGACTGCACGTCGACAACAACGACATCCTCAACCGCCTGCTGGAGGGCGAGCCACCACCGGAGTGGACGAAGCGCCCGAACGCGAAGGACGACCTCCGGGAAAGGGCCAGGGAGCTACGGCTCCAGGGTTGGACCTACGACCAGATCCAAGTGGAGCTGGGGTGCTCCAAGAGTTCGATCTCGCTGTGGGGGCGGGATCTGCCGAGGCCGGAGCGGCGGCAACGGACCCGGGAGGAAGCCTCGGCGATCGCGAAGCGGGGTTGGGAAGCCAAGCTGCGGCTACGCGAGGAGGAACGCCAGCGAACCAGAGCAGTGGCAACACGCGAGATCGAGCACTTGAGCGATCGTGAACTGTTCCTGGTCGGCGTGGGCCTCTATTGGGCCGAGGGCGCGAAAAGCAAGCCGTACCGTCGGCAAGAACGCGTGATCTTCGTGAACAGCGACCCTGGCATGATCACGGTCTTCCGGGCCTGGCTCGACCTACTCGGCGTAGAACGGGAACGTCTGAAGTTCGCCGTGCATGTCCACGAGAGTGCCGACGTAGCGGGCGCCGAGCAGTTCTGGGCCGACCACGTGGGTATCGATCGAGCTGCGCTCCTGAAGACTACGCTCAAGAAGCACAGCCCCAGCACGAACCGGAAGAACACCAATGAGGGGTACTACGGCTGTCTCCGTGTCGATGTACGCCGCGGAGCAGACCTATACCGTCGCATCGAAGGCTGGTGGTGGGGCATAGTAGGGGAGGCTCAGTCGCGCACTCCGCGAACGGCTGTCTGACTGGGCTTGCCATCCGCCGTGGTGTAAGTGGCAGCACTGGGTCTTTTGGTGTCCTCAGTCCGGGTTCGAGTCCTGGCGGCGGAGCAAAGCTCGGTTCGGGTCCTGACTGGCAAGCCGTTAGTCAGGACCCGCACCCATCTCCCCCACAAAACCCCCCGGTATCCTGCGGATGTCACCCCACCCCATCCACAGCCGAAGGGCATCCCGTGAGCGCCAACCGCCCGGCAGCCGTCGTCGTTCTCGCAGCGGGTGAGGGCACCCGTATGAAGTCGGCCACACCCAAGGTCCTGCACGAGCTCTGCGGCCGCAGTCTCGTGGGACACGTGCTCGCCGCCGCGGGCGAGCTGCACCCCGAGAACCTGGTCGTCGTGGTCGGCCACGCCCGTGAGAAGGTCACCGCCCACCTCGGCGAGATCGCCCCGGACGTCCGCACCGCCGTGCAGGCCGAGCAGAACGGCACGGGGCATGCCGTACGGATGGGACTGGAGGCGCTCGGCGGGGCGGTCGACGGGACGGTCGTCGTCGTGTGCGGGGACACTCCCCTGCTGACCGGCGAGACGCTCCGGGCCCTCTCCGCCACCCATTCGGAAGACGGCAACGCGGTCACCGTGCTGACCGCCGAGGTGCCGGACGCGACCGGCTACGGCCGGATCGTGCGGGACGACTCGGGCGCCGTGACGGCGATCGTGGAGCACAAGGACGCCACCGACGCCCAGCGGTCGATCCGTGAGATCAACTCGGGGGTGTTCGCGTTCGACGGGCAGCTGCTCGCCGACGCGCTGAAGAAGGTGCGCACGGACAACAGCCAGGGCGAGGAGTACCTGACCGACGTCCTGGGGATCCTGCGCGAGGCCGGGCACCGGGTCGGGGCGTCCGTCGCGGGCGACCACCGCGAGATCGCCGGCATCAACAACCGTGTGCAGCTCTCCGAGGCCCGTCGCATTCTCAACGACCGGCTGCTCACCGAGGCCATGCTGTCCGGTGTGACGGTCATCGACCCGGCGACCACGTGGATCGACGTCGCCGTCACGTTCGAGCAGGACGCCGTCGTGCACCCGGGCACGCAGCTGCACGGGTCGACGCACATCGGTGAGGGCGCGGAGGTCGGGCCCAACTGCCGGCTGACCGACACCCGTGTCGGTGCGGGTGCGCGGGTCGACAACGCCGTGGCCGTGGGTGCGGAGGTGGGGCCCGGGGCGAGCGTCGGGCCGTACGCGTATCTGCGTCCGGGGACGCGGCTCGGCGCCAAGGGCAAGATCGGGACGTACGTCGAGACGAAGAACGCGTCGATCGGTGAGGGGACGAAGGTGCCTCACCTCTCCTATGTCGGGGACGCGACGATCGGTGAGCAGACGAACATCGGTGCCGCGAGCGTGTTCGTGAACTACGACGGCCAGGAGAAGCACCACACGACGATCGGTTCGCATTGCCGTACCGGCTCGGACAACATGTTTGTGGCGCCTGTCACGGTCGGGGACGGCGCGTACACCGCCGCCGGGTCCGTGATCACCAAGGATGTGCCGCCCGGTTCGCTGGCCGTGGCCCGTGGTCAGCAGCGGAATATCGAGGGTTGGGTGGCTCGAAAGCGTCCGGGGAGCGCGGCCGCGAAGGCGGCCGAGGCGGCTTCCCGGGGGTCGGCCGAGGAGGGGTGACCGGAAACCGGTGCCTCAAACACGGCGTACGGTGATAAGTGCACACCCGCACCCCCACCAGCTGAGACGGCCTCTCGCAAGCCGGCTGAGAGGTCTCTCGACACCCAGCTGCGACACCTCTGAGGAGACAGTGCTGTGACCGGGATCAAGACGACCGGCGAGAAGAAGTTGATGTTCTTCTCCGGCCGCGCCCACCCCGAGCTTGCCGAGGAGGTCGCCCAGCAGTTGGGTGTCGGGGTTGTCCCGACGAAGGCCTTCGACTTCGCGAACGGCGAGATCTATGTGCGTTATCAGGAGTCGGCACGTGGTGCCGACTGCTTCCTGATCCAGAGCCACACGGCTCCGATCAACAAGTGGATCATGGAGCAGTTGATCATGATCGACGCGCTGAAGCGTGCGTCGGCCCGCTCCATCACCGTCATCGTGCCGTTCTACGGTTACGCGCGGCAGGACAAGAAGCACCGGGGACGTGAACCGATTTCGGCGCGTCTGATCGCGGACATGATGAAGACCGCGGGCGCCGACCGGATCCTGACGGTGGATCTGCACACGGACCAGATCCAGGGCTTCTTCGACGGTCCGGTGGACCATCTGTTCGCGCTGCCGCTGCTGGCGGACTACGTGGGCCGGAAGGTGGACCGGGAGAAGCTGACGGTCGTGTCTCCGGACGCGGGCCGGGTGCGGGTCGCGGACCGCTGGTGCGACCGGCTGGGTGCGCCGCTGGCGATCGTGCACAAGCGTCGGGACAAGGACGTCGCGAACCAGGTCACCGTCCACGAGGTCGTGGGTGAGGTGAAGGGGCGCGTGTGTGTCCTGGTGGACGACATGATCGACACGGGCGGGACGATCTGTGCCGCGGCGGACGCGCTGTTCGCGCACGGTGCGGAGGACGTCATCGTGACGGCGACGCACGGTGTGCTGTCGGGTCCGGCGGCGGATCGGCTGAAGAACTCGCGGGTGAGTGAGTTCGTGTTCACGAACACGCTGCCGACGCCGGGCGAGCTGAGCGGTGACCTGGACAAGATCTCGGTGCTGTCGATCGCGCCGACGATCGCGAGTGCGGTGCGTGAGGTGTTCGAGGACGGTTCGGTGACGAGCCTGTTCGACGAGCAGTAGGAGCCGCTGGTCGGGGTTCTGTAGATCGTTTTGGGTGCGGCCTCCCTTGCCGAGTAGACTGCTGAAGTTGCTCGGCGAGGGAGGCCGTACCGCTTCTTCAGGAAGCCTGTACGGCGGTCCGTTATCGACGCGCTCTTCGTAGCAGGCCGTTCGTGGCCGGGTGACCACGTCCGTTTCTGACTTCGAGGAGTGAGTATGTCCGAGGTGAAGATCTCCGCCGCGACGCGCACCGAGTTCGGCAAGGGTGCCGCGCGCCGTATCCGTCGTGAAGACAAGGTTCCGGGTGTCCTGTACGGGCACGGTTCGGACCCGCTGCACCTGACCCTGCCGGGTCACGACCTGCTGATGGCGCTGCGTACGCCGAACGTGCTGATCGCGCTGGACATCGACGGCAAGCAGAACGAGCTGGCGATTCCGAAGGCCGTGCAGCGTGACCCGCTGAAGGGCTTCCTGGAGCACGTGGACCTGCAGCTGGTGAAGCGCGGTGAGCAGGTCAACGTCGAGATCTACGTGCACACCGAGGGTGAGCTGGCCCCGGGTGGCAACCTGCTGGAGCACGTGCTGAACGCGCTGCCGGTGGTGGCCGAGGCGACTCACATCCCGGAGTCGGTGACGGTCTCCGTCGAGGGTCTGACGGCGGGTGACTCCATCCTGGCGAAGGACATCCCGCTGCCGAAGGGCACGACGCTGGACGTCGAGGGGGACACGGTGGTTCTCCAGGTCCTGGCCGCGCAGGCCGAGGAGGCCCCGGAGGGCGAGGAAGCGGGCGAAGAGGCCGCCGAGGCCTGATCCTCTTCGTCGTCGTTTCGTCGGCCGCTGTTCCCGTGCGGAGCAGCGGCCGACGCGTATGAAGGAGACATGGACGTGACGACCGATGCCGCTGCTCCCTGGCTGATCGTGGGGCTGGGTAATCCGGGGCCGGAGTACGCGGGGAACCGGCACAACGTGGGTTTCATGGTGGCCGATCTGCTGGCGGGCCGGGTCGGGGGGAGGTTCAAGCGGGCCGGGAAGGCGCAGGCGCAGGTCGTCGAGGGGCGGATCGGGCCGCCGGGGCCGATGAGCCGGCGGGTGATCGTGGCGAAGCCGATGTCGTACATGAATCTGTCGGGTGGGCCGGTGAACGCGCTGCGGGATTTCTACAAGGTGCCGGTCGCCCATGTGGTGGCGATTCATGATGAGTTGGACATCGATTATGGGACGTTGCGGCTGAAGCTGGGCGGCGGGGACAACGGGCACAACGGGTTGAAGTCGATGACGAAGGCGTTCGGGGCGGATTATCACCGGGTGCGGTTCGGGATCGGTCGGCCGCCGGGGCGGATGCCGGTGGCGGATTTCGTGTTGCGGGATTTCTCGTCGGCGGAGCGCAAGGAGTTGGACTACTTCGTTGACCGGGCGGCGGACGCGGTGGAGTGTCTGGTGATCGAGGGGCTGGAGCGGGCGCAAAGCACGTACAACTCCTGACTTGTCACCCACGCGAGTTGACCGGCCGTGCGGGTATGGCCAATGATCCCGGCCATGCCTGCCTCTGCCGCCGCCACTCGCCAGGGCGCTCATGCCGTGCTGCGGTTCGGCCGGTTCGCGGCGATGGGCACGGTGGCGGTGCTGATCCTGATCGCGGGTGTGTGGGCGTCGTGGGGTACGGCGCAGCACGTGATGCTGACGAAGGGCCGGGAGCGCGGCACGGTGGAGGTGACGCGGTGCGGGCCGGATACGTGCACGGGCCCGTACTCGCCGCTGTCGGTGGGTTCGCAGCCGCGGTCGAGGGTGGTGCTGGAGAAGTCGGTCGCGGTGGAGAGGGGCCGGACGTACACGGTGGTCCTGAAGCCGGGCAGCGATGACGCGGTGCGCTCGGGCCCGGCCGGGGTGCTGTACGCGTGGATTCCGCTGGGTGGTGCGCTGTTGCTGGCGTCGGTGGTGGTGGCGGGGGGTCTGCTGCGGACGCGGGCGGCGTGGGTGCTGGCGTTGTCGGGGGTGGCGTTGCTGACGGCGGCTTTCGTGACCGTCTGAGGGGTTGCGGCGTTCTCTTCTTCTGTGGGGGGCCGAGCGTTGTGTGTTCGTGATTGACGTGCTGACCAGCGAGGCTGGATGCTGAGCCGCCCCCTCCACATCTTCCCGGTCACTTCTCGAAGATGGACGACTTCTCGATGCGAACTCTCTCGCGCGCCGGCGCTGTCGCCGCCGCCGCTTCCGCGGTCCTCCTGCTCGCTCCGGCCGCCCACGCGTCGCCTCCCGGTGACAACGGCACGGTCAAGATCCACGACGCCTCGACGGACGAGGAGCTGCGCCGCAACGAGCCGCACGTGTGCACCTTCTACCTGGACGCTTTCGGTTTTGACGGCGGTCAGGAGGTGGACTGGCACATCGACGCGATCCCGCCGAGCGAGAACAGGGGGGAGACGGTGAAGTCCGGCTCGCTCACGTTGGACGCCGAGGGCCACGGCCGTACGGAGGACCTGTCGCTGCCCGACGGGCACTACAAGCTGTTCTGGAACTTCGACGGTGAGAAGGGTGCCGCCAAGCACAAGGTGTTCTGGACGGACTGCGAGGAGGGGCAGGAGCCCGGTGGTTCGACGCCGTCCGGGGCGGCTTCGCCGTCGCCGTCCGCCGGGGTGTCCCAGGCGCCGTCGGGTGAGCCGGGGACGTCGGCGTCGCCGGGCTCGCCGGCCGGCGGTGGTGCGTCGGCGTCCTCGTCGCCGTCGCCGCAGGGCGGTGCCGACGGTGATCTCGCCGAGACGGGTAACGGGGCGCCGGTGGGCGTGCTGTCCGGCGTGGCGGCGGTGCTGGTCGCGGGTGGTGGGTTCCTGGTGTTCCGTCGCCGGAGGGCCGGCCGCGGCTGACGTGGAACGTGATCGTGCCCCCGGGCCTGTACGGGCTCGGGGGCACGGTCGTGTCGGGGGTGTGGGTCAGCCGGTGTTGCGCAGGCCCGCTGCCACGCCGTTGACGGTGAGGAGCAGGGCGCGGGAGAGCAGCGGGTCGGGCTGCTCGCCGGCGGCGGCCGCGTCGCGCTGCCGCTTGAGCAGGGCGACCTGGAGGTAGGAGATGGGGTCGAGGTAGGCGTCGCGGATGGCGAAGGTCTGCTTCAGGACGGGTTCGGCGTCGAGGAGCTCCTGTTCGCCGGTGACGCGCAGGACCTCGGCGACGGTCAGTTCGTGTTCGGCCTTGATGGTGTCGAAGACGTGCTTGATCTCGTCGGGGACGAGGGTGTCGACGTAGTGCTGGGCGATCCGCAGGTCGGTCTTGGCGAGGGTCATCTCGACGTTGGAGATGAAGTTGCGGAAGAAGTGCCACTGCTGGTGCATCTCGTCGAGGACGGTGTCGAGGCCGGCCTCGCGCAGGGCCTTGAGGCCGGAGCCGACGCCGAACCAGCCGGGGACGATCTGGCGGGACTGGGTCCAGCCGAACACCCAGGGGATGGCGCGCAGGCCGTCGAGTGAGACGCCGGAGCCGGGGCGGCGGGAGGGCCGGGAGCCCAGGTGCAGGTCGGCGAGCTGGTCCACCGGCGTCGACGCGAGGAAGTACGTCGGCAGGTCGGGGTCCTCGACGAGGCGGCGGTAGGCGGCGTGCGCGGCGTCGGAGACGACGTCCATGGCGGCGTCCCAGCGGGCGAGGGCCTCGGTGGACTGGCGGGGCGCGGTGTGCAGGGCGGAGGCCTGGAGGGTGGCGGCGACGGTCAGTTCGAGGTTCTCGCGGGCCAGGGACGGGATGAGGTACTTGTCGGAGATGACCTCGCCCTGTTCGGTGACCTTGATCTCGCCTTCGAGGGTGCCCCAGGGCTGGGCGAGGATGGCGTCGTGGGTGGGGCCGCCGCCGCGGCCGACGGTGCCGCCGCGGCCGTGGAAGAGGCGCAGGCGGACGCCGTAGCGGTGGGCGACGTCGCGCAGGCGGCGCTGGGCGCGGTGGATCTCCCACTGGCTGGTGGTGATGCCGCCGAACTTGGAGGAGTCGGAGTAGCCGAGCATGACCTCCTGGACGTCTCCGCGCAGGGCGACGAGCCGCCGGTAGGACGGGTCGGAGAGCATGTCCTCGAGGATGGTGTCGGCGGCCTTGAGCTCGTCGGTGGTCTCCAGCAGGGGCACGATGCCGATCTTGGCCCAGCCGGCGTGCAGGTCGATCAGTCCGGCCTCGCGGGCGAGGACGGCGGCGGCGAAGACGTCGTCGGCGCCCTGGCACATGGAGATGATGTACGACTCGATGACCTCGGGTCCGAAGACTTCCAGGGCCTTCTTGACGGTCTGGAAGACGCCGAGGGTCTTCTCGCCGGGCGCGTCCACGGGTGCGGGGGTGGGCGCGAGGGGGCGGCGGGAGCGCAGTTCCTTGGCGAGGAGCTTGGCGCGGTAGTCGCGGGGCATGTCCGCGTACCGCCAGGATTCCTCACCGAGCCGGTCGAACAGCTGGCCGAGGGCGTGGTGGTGGGCGTCGGCGTGTTCGCGGACGTCCATGGTGGCGAGCTGGAGGCCGAAGGCGGCCAGGGTGCGGATGGTGCGGGCGAGGCGGCCGTCGGCGAAGAGGCCGCCGCGGTGCTCGCGCAGGGAGGTCTGGATGATCCGCAGGTCGCTGATCAGCTCGCCGGTGCCGAGGTAGTCGCGGCCCGGCACGTGCGCGGTGCCCTTGGCGAGGCGCTGCTTGGTGTTCTCCAGCTTCTGCCGGATGCAGGTGGCCTTGAGCCGGTAGGGCTCCTCGGCGTTGAGGCGCTTGTAGCGGGGGCTGATCTCGGGGAGGTTCTCCAGGTCGTCCTGGAGGGAGGTCAGCAGTTCCTCGGTGGCGCCGGCGTAGCGGATGGAGTTGGACAGGAAGCCGCGGAGTTCGTCGATCGTCTCCAGGGCGTCGTTGATGCCGTGCTCGTGCTGGAGGATGAGGACGTCCCAGGTCACCTGGGGCGTGACGTTGGGGTTGCCGTCGCGGTCGCCGCCGATCCAGGTGCCGAAGGTGAGGGGGCGGGTGTCGTCGGGGAGCTTGACGCCGGCGCGCTCCAGCTCGGCGGTGAGGTCCTCCAGGACGTCGCCGACGGCGCCGGCGTGCAGTTCGTCCAGGTAGTAGATGGCGTTGCGGGCCTCGTCGGCGGGCTCGGGGCGGACGACGCGCAGTTCGTCGGTCTGCCAGACGAGGTCGATGTTCTCGGCCAGGCGGGTGTCGAGGCGGCGCCGGTCGGACTCGATGACCGGGGTCTCCAGGAGCGCGGCGACACGCCGGAGCTTGTTCAGGACCGACCGGCGCGCGGCCTCGGTCGGGTGGGCGGTGAACACGGGGCGGACGTTGAGGTTGCGGACCGTCTCGCGCAGGTGCTCGGGGTCGGCGTCCTTGAGCCGGTCGGCCGTGCGGGCGAGCAGTCCGCCCTCGGCGGCGCGGCGGGCGCGCAGCTCGCGGCCGCGGTGGACCTGCTCCGTGACGTTGGCCAGGTGGAAGTAGGTGGAGAAGGCGCGGACCAGCTTGGCCGCGGTCTGGAGTTCGGTACCGCGCAGCAGCTCGGCGGCGGCCTCGCCGTCCTCACGGGTGAGGCGGCGGACCTTCTCGACGAGCTCCAGGAGCTCGGGACCCTCCTGCCGGACGAGGGTCTCTCCGAGGAGGTCACCCAGTCGGCGGATGTCGGCACGCAGCTCGCTGCTCGTCGTCGTGGTCTGGTCGTCGGCACTGCTCACAGGTGCGGCTCCTTGCAGTGTTGAAGCTCGTCTGGGAGGGGAACCCGGACGGCGTCTCGCGCGGCGGGCGCCGCATACGGGCCGGACATCCGGGAAGAAATCAGAGCGGACCGCGCTGTCCGACCGACTCCAGGATAGGTGTCGGCCGGGACGCGCAGGCTCTGGGGCTCTTGCCGCCGGGCGGCGCACTGCCATACTTACGAAGCCGTAGGTTACGGAACCGTAGGAAACAGTGCGGGGTTCCCGTGACCCGGCACCCCTTCTCCATCCACATACCCCCCAGGGGACGCGTATGACCAGTAGTTCCGACGTGATCGAGAACGCCCCGAAGGCGTCCGGTCAGGCAACCGACCAAGAAGCCACCGCCACGCTGGGTGGCGAGCAGAAGCGGTCCATCGAGCAGATCGCCCTCCTCCTCTTCATCACCGTCCCGTTCCTCGCACTGCTGGCGGCGGTGCCGCTGGCCTGGGGCTGGGGTGTGAGCTGGCTGGACCTCGGTCTGCTGGTCTTCTTCTACTTCCTCGGGTGCCACGGCATCACGATCGGTTTCCACCGTCACTTCACCCACGGCTCCTTCAAGGCCAAGCGGCCGCTGAAGATCGCGCTGGCGGTCGCCGGGTCCATGGCGGTCGAGGGTCCCCTGGTCCGCTGGGTGGCCGATCACCGCAAGCACCACAAGTTCTCCGACGCGGAGGGCGACCCGCACTCGCCGTGGCGGTTCGGCGAGTCGCTCCCGGCCCTGATGAAGGGCCTGTGGTGGGCGCACATCGGATGGATGTTCGACGAGGAGCAGACTCCGCAGGACAAGTACGCCCCGGACCTGATCAAGGACAGGACGCTCCGCGCGATCTCCCGCCAGTTCGTCCTGTGGACGGTCGTGTCCCTGGCCCTCCCGGCGCTGATCGGCGGGCTGGTCACGATGTCCTGGTGGGGCGCGTTCACGGGGTTCTTCTGGGGTTCGCTCGTCCGGGTGGCCCTGCTGCACCACGTGACGTGGTCGATCAACTCGATCTGCCACGCGGTGGGCAAGCGCCCCTTCAAGTCGCGTGACCGCTCGGGCAACGTGTGGTGGCTGGCGATCCTGTCCTGCGGCGAGTCCTGGCACAACCTGCACCACGCCGACCCCACCTCCGCGCGGCACGGTGTGATGCGCGGCCAGCTGGACTCCTCCGCCCGGCTGATCCGCTGGTTCGAGATGCTCGGCTGGGCGTACGACGTGCGCTGGCCGTCACGCTCGCGTATCGATTCGCGGCGTAACACCGGGGAAGGCGGCTCCCGGCACGGGAAGGAGCCCGTCAAGGCGGCATGATGGTCGCTGTGGCGACCGACTCGAGCAGCACCCCCAGCAATGACAAGCCGCGGCGAGTGCGCCGCACGCGGATGACCGGTGCCGAGCGCCGCCAGCAGCTGCTGGAGATCGGTCGCACGCTCTTCGCCGCCAAGGGTTTCGAGGGCACGTCGGTGGAGGAGATCGCGGCGAAGGCCGGGGTCTCCAAGCCGGTGGTGTACGAGCACTTCGGCGGCAAGGAAGGGCTATACGCGGTGGTCGTGGACCGCGAGATGCGGTGCCTGCTGGAGATGGTCACCAGTTCGCTCACGGCCGGCCACCCGCGCGAACTGTGCGAGCAGGCGGCCTTCGCCCTGCTGGACTACATCGAGGAGTACACGGACGGTTTCCGCATCCTGGTCCGTGACTCCCCCATCCCCCAGTCGACGGGATCCTTCGCCTCCCTCATCTCGGACATCGCCACCCAGGTGGAGGACATCCTGGGCCGCGAGTTCAAGAGCCGCGGCTTCGACCCCAAGCTGGCCCCGCTGTACGCCCAGGCCCTGGTCGGCATGGTCGCCCTGACCGGCCAGTGGTGGCTGGACGTACGCAAGCCGAAGAAGGCCGAGGTGGCCGCGCACCTGGTGAACCTCGCGTGGCACGGGCTGGACGGACTCGAGGCCAAGCCGCACCTGATAGGGCGTCGCAAGAGTTGACGCCAGTTGAACCTATGGGCCACGAGATTAATCTTGTGGCACCATGCGCGCATGACTGAGATCACGATCAGCGCTGCCCGTTCCCAGCTCGGCGACCTGGTCCGGCGTGCGGCCCACAGCCGCGAGACCATCGCCATCACCGACCACGGCCACGTGGCCGCGCTGCTCGTGTCTCCTCAGGTGATAGAGGATCTCGAAGACGCCCTCGCCGTCGCCGACTACCAGCGACGCAAGGCCGAGGGCACGCTCGGCGAGGGGGTCCCGCACGAAGAGGTCGGGCGCATGCTGGGGCTGCGTCCGTGACTTACCGCATCATCTGGGAGACGGACGCCACCAACGCGGCCGTACGCTTCCTCAAGGACGACCCGGCCGGGCTCGCCGCCGTGTACGAAGCCGTCGACGCGCTCGCCGAGACTCCCCGTCCTGCCAGTTCCACCCCTTACGGCCCGGGCTTCCGCCGACTCCGCGTCGGCGACTACCGCGTCCTGTACGTCATCGACGAGGACGTGATCCGCATCCTGTTCACCCACCTGGGCCGAACGGCGTAGCCACCGGTCACACCTGCTTCCGCGCCACCGCGAACACCCTGCGGAACGGGAACGGCGTGCCGTGCGGTCCCGCCGGATAGGCCTCGCGCAGGGCGGCCCGGTACTCGGCGAGGAAGCCGTCCCGCGCCTCGGGATCCTCGGCGAGGGCGGTCAGCACGGGCCGCAGGCCGGTCCCCTTCACCCAGTCGAGCACGGGGTCCTCGCCCTGGAGCAGGTGGATGTACGTCGTCTCCCACACGTCGGCGGTGCAGCCGAGCGAGGTGAGCCGCTCCAGATAGGCCTCGGGGGTGTGGACGGCGTCGGCGTGACGCAGAGTGCCGTCGAGCCGGTCGCGCCAGCGCGGGGCGTGCGCGAGTTCGCGCATGAGCCGGTGGCTCGGGGCGTCGAAGTTCCCGGGGACCTGGAAGGCGAAGATCCCGTCGGGTTCCAGCGCGGCCACCCAGTCTGCGAACCGGTCGAGGTGCCCCGGCACCCACTGGAGGGTGGCGTTGCTGATGATCAGGTCGCAGGGTTCGCTCGGTGCCCAGGTGCGGGCGTCGGCGTGGGCGAAGTCGAGACGGCCGCCGCCCGGCGTGGGCCCCTCGTGCTCGACATGGGCCTTGTCGAGCATCTCGGGCGAGTTGTCGTAGCCGGTGATCCGGGCGGCGGGCCAGCGGGCGGCGAGCAGCGCGGTGACATTGCCGGGCCCGCAGCCGAGGTCGGCGATGCGGGGAGGGTCGCCGGGGAGGTCGGGGACGCGGGCGAGGAGGTCGGTGAAGGGGCGGGCGCGATGGCCGGCATGCCGGAGGTACCGGGCGGGGTCCCAGGTGGGGGCGGCTGCGGGCATGGGTCCTCCTGGTGTCCGTAAGGGACGTACGGGGCGCACACACAGCGTGACACTGAATTTATCTCGACGTCAAGAAAATGGATGTCAAGAGACTCTACGTCGACACAACCACTACACTGATCGCCATGGAGGACGAGGTCGACCGGCTGGTCGCAGCATGGCGCCGGGAGCGCCCGGACCTCGACGTCGAACCGCTCGAGGTGCTCAGCCGCGTGAGCAGACTGGCCCGGCATCTGGACCGGGCACGCCGGCTGGCCTTCTCCGAGCACGGCCTGGAGCCGTGGGAGTTCGACGTCCTGACGGCGCTGCGCCGGGCGGGCACGCCGTACCAGCTCTCGCCGGGGCAGCTCCTCACCCAGACCCTGGTCACCTCGGGCACGATGACGAACCGCATCGACCGCCTGGCGAAGAAGGGCCTCGTGGAGCGCCTCCCCGACCCCAGCGACCGCCGAGGCGTCCTGGTCCGGCTGACGGCTGAGGGCCGGGACCGCGCGGACCAGGCCCTGGCGGGTCTGCTGGACCAGGAGCGCGCGATCCTCGCGGAGCTCACCCGCGCCCAGCGGGGCGAACTGGCGGGGCTTCTACGCCAGCTGACCGCCCCGTTCGACAACATCCCCGGCTAGGTCGGCGGGCCCGACTCCGGCCCGCCGGGCGAGGGCGACGGCGGCGAGCGTGGAATGCACGCCGAGCTTGCCCAGCACGTTCTGCATGTGCGTACGCACCGTGTGCGGCGACAGATAGAGGCGCTCGGCGACGGCCTTGCGCCCCAGCCCCGCCACCATGCACCGCAGCACTTCCCGCTCACGCGGAGTGAGGGACTCGACGAGCCGCTCGCTCTCGGTGCGGTGCTTGCGCGCGGCCGTCAGTTCCCGCAGCACGCCGGTCAGCAGGGCCGGCGGCAGATGCGTCTCGTCCCGCAGCACGCCTCGGATGACGGTGAGCAGCCGGGACAGCGAGCAGTCCTTGGCGACCCACCCGGAGGCCCCGGCCTGGAGGGCCAGCGCGGCCCGGCGCGGGTCGTCCTTCTCGGCGAGCACGACGATCCGTACGTTCGGCTGCGCGGACCGCACGCCCGTGACGAGGGAGATCCCGTCGACGAGCCCGTCCTCGTTGCCCTCCTGCACGGGTACGGCCGGGCGAGCGCCCGGCACCTTGCCGCCCAGATCGGCGTCGACGAGCAGCACGTCGAACCGCCGCCCCTCGGCGACCGCCCGCTCCAGGCTGCGCAGCGCGGCAGGGCCGCTGCCGGCCGCGGAGACCTCGACATCGGGCTCGGCGGCCAGGGCCGCCGCGAGTGACTCGGCGAAGATGCGATGGTCGTCGACGACCAGGACTCGGATGCGAACCACGTAACCCCCTTCCCCAGGCTCCTGAAGAGCAGGGGATACCCCATCGTCGGAAGACGAACCGCACGGGTACGACACCGGGGTGCCCGGATCTGCTGCATCTGTCCGTCCGTCCTCACAGCAGCCTGGCCGGGTCGCCGCCAGCCGCACGGCCGCCGCCGCGCAGAAACCGCTACCCCCACCCCGGGTGTCGTACCCGGCTGTCTCGCCCCCTGATCGGCACCGGCCCCCACCGGTGCTGTTCATCAGAGTACGGCCGGGGGCCCGGAGCGGAAGGTTATTTGCAGAACTGACTGTCCTGCGCGTTTATGGTGTGCCGCATGTTCCGTCTTGAGACAGAAGTCGACAAGGCCCGACGTGATCTGCTCCGTACACGCCTGCGGGAAACGAACACGGCCGCCTCTCCGGTACTGCGCGCCCTGCGCGGAACGCCGGACGAAAGGGACGTCCCGTTGCACGTGTGGGCTGTGAACGACACGGACGACGGCCTGGCGGGCGGCCTCGTCGGCTACACCTGGGCGACCTGGCTCCACGTCACATACCTCTGGGTCGACGAACGCCACCGCGGCGCGGGGCTGGGCGCCCGGCTCCTGTGGGAGGCGGAACGCATCGCCTCCCGCGAACGCGGCTGCCGGGCGGCCCGCCTGGAGACATGGGACTTCCAGGCCCCTCGCTTCTACGAGAAGCAGGGGTACGAGGTGGTGTGCGTGGTGCCGGACTATCCGCCGGGCATCACGGAGTACACGCTGACGAAGCGGCTGGGCTGACGACCTCGTCGCCGTCGCTGTTCGACCCACCGATAGCGTTGCTTCGCTTGAGTTGTCCCCCCACATCAACGGGAGCACACAGTGAACCGCCCTGCTCGGCTCGTGACAGCCGCGCTCACCGCATCCGCGGCCCTGCTGCTGACCGCCTGCGATTCGGGGGGAGGTGACGGGGCGTCGTCCGACAAGATCGCCGGTGCGGATCCGGCCGATTCGCCATCGGCTTCGCCGTCGATCTCCGCGTCGGCGGACGGGATCGACCGGCCGGAGATCAAGCTGCCGGATGACATGAGGAACGTCTTCGAGGACAGGCAGACCGGAGACCCCCAGAAGGACACCATCCTCGCCGACAACGAACGGGCCATCAACAGTGTGGATCAGGCGATGGCGTACGGCGACCTGAAGAAGTCCGGCATGGGTTTCTACTACACGGACAGCGCGCTGGTTGGCGTCTACAACTACGCGAAGGACAACATCGCCAGGAAGACCAGCTGGGCCGGCACGCTGCGCTACTTCGATCGTCAGGTGACGGTGTTCGATAAAACGTCAGCGGCAGTGACGTACTGCGCGGACGAGAGCAAGGCAAACGTCAAGGACCTCAAGACCAACAAGGTGAACGTGGTCAAGACCTCGCCCGACAGCTACGTCTACTACAACACCGGCGTCAAGAAGAACAAGCAGGGCGTCTGGCAGATCTGGAGCCTCCACGAGGACCGGGGTGCCAAGAGGTGCCAGCCGTGACACGACGCGTGGTGCTCGCGGCTCTCACCTCCGCGCTGTTCCTCCTTGGGGTCGACACAGCTGTCGCCGGAGGAATCGGCAGCAACGGATCCCGAGATGTCGAGGCGTCCGGTGACTCCTCAGGTCGGGTGCTGCAGTCGCGCATCACCTTCAATGTCAAGGGCGCAGCCCCGTCGAAGGACGGCGGCCCGATCACGTCCAACGCCGTGGACTGGGAGCCACCGGCCTGCTGGTACGAGCCCTACTGGAAGGCAAAGGACTTCAAGACCTACACCGAGGCCAACTGGTCGATGTACGAGTCTGTCGGCGGCGATCCCGTGGGCATCGCGGACGACAAGGCGCGTTACAAGGGAGGCCACCCATACAAGGACTTCAACGTCGACAAGAACGACGAGGGCATGTGGTGGGTGGCCGTCACGAATCCGAAGATGAAGGATGACCCTGCCGCCAACGACTGCAAGCGCAAGCCCTTCTGGGTGGACAACGGCGAGAACCCCGGCGTGCCCCAGGCCATCGACACCGAGACGCTCGCCGGGCTTGCGCACCAGCGGACCGTCGTGCCGCCGACCAGGGTCTCCCTCGCGCCGAACGGCAAGTCGACGGTGAACGCCCCCACCTGGGTCTGGCTGGACAAGGGCACCTTCAAGCCCGTCTCCGTCACGGCGAGTCTGCCCGGTACGGGGCTGTGGGCGACCACGACCGCCAAGCCGGTGAGCCTGCACCTCGACCCTGGGACGGAGGACGCGGAGAGCCTTCCGGCGTCCGGCGAGTGCGTGATCAACGACGACGGGTCGATCGGAGAGCCGTACGCCAGGGGCAAGGCGGAGCTGACGCCGCCGTGCGGGGTGCGGTACCTGCGGTCCTCGGGGGACGGCTCCTACGGCCTCGAGGCGACCCTCACCTGGGACATCAGCTGGGAAGGCGCCGGCGGCACCGGCGGCGACCTGCCCAGCGGCACGTTCGCCACCACCACCGAGGTGGCGGTCCAGGAGTACCAGGCCGTCAACCGCTGACGTAGCGGAGAAGCGGGCGGGCGCCCTTCCTCGTGGAGGACAGGGCGCCCGCTCGGGCTGTCAGCGCAGGCGGCGCGCCCCGGCTGACGGCACTGCCTCGAAGACGCGCGGTGCGGTGAAGCCCGCCGTGGCGAAGGCCTCCTGGATCGCCTTGGTGAGCGCGTCCACGTCGGTCTCCTCGGCGAGGACGATCGCCGAGCCGCCGAAGCCGCCGCCGGTCATGCGGGCACCCAGGGCGCCGGAGGTGAGGGCCGTGTCGACGACCAGGTCCAGTTCGGGGCAGGAGATGCGGAAGTCGTCCCGGAGGGAGGCGTGGCCCTCGGCCAGGACCGGGCCGATCGCCCGGGTCTCGCCCGACTCCAGCAAGGACACCACCCGCTCGACGCGCTCGTTCTCCGTGACGATGTGGCGGACCAGGCGGCGGACCTCGTCCTCGTCGCCGAGGCGGGCCAGGGCCTCGTCCAGTTCCGCGTACGGCACGTCCCGCAGGGCGTCGACGCCGAGCAGCGCCGCGCCCTTCTCGCAGCCCGCGCGGCGCTTGCCGTACTCGCCCTCGCTGTGGGAGTGCTTGACCTGCGTGTCGACGACGAGGAGGCGCATGCCCTCGGCCGCCAGGTCGAAGGGGATCTGGCGCTGGGAGAGGTCGCGGGTGTCGAGGAAGAGGGCGTGGCCCGCCTCGCAGCACGCCGACGCGGTCTGGTCCATGATGCCGACCGGGGCGCCCACGTAGACGTTCTCCGCGCGCTGGCACAGGCGGGCCAGCTGCCAGCCCCGCAGGTCCAGCGCGTACAGGTCGTTCAGGGCCAGTGCCACGACCACTTCCAGCGCCGCCGACGACGACAGGCCCGCGCCCGAGGGGACCGTGGAGGACAGGTGGATGTCCGCGCCGGTCACCGCGTGGCCGGCCTCGCGCAGGGCCCACACCACGCCCGCCGGGTACGCCGTCCAGTTCTTGTCCGACTCGGGGGACAGGTCGTCCAGGCGGAGTTCGCTCACCCCGCCCTCGACGTCCGCCGAGTGGAGGCGGAGCACGCCGTCCGCACGGCGGGAGACCGCCGCCACCGCCGTGTGCGGCAGGGCGAACGGCATGACGAAGCCGTCGTTGTAGTCGGTGTGCTCACCGATGAGGTTGACGCGGCCCGGTGCCGCCCAGACTCCGTGCGGCTCGGCGCCGTACAGCTCCGTGAACCGCTCGGCGACCGCTCCGGCGGCCTCGTCGGCAACAGCCTCGCTCATCCCTGACCCCTGACCCTTCGTTCCGTACTAGTTGTCGCGCCGCTGCGCGAAGTCCCAGGCGTCCGCGACGATTCCGTCGAGGTCCGCTCGGGACGGCTTCCAGCCCAGCTTCTCGCGCGCCGTGGCGGCCGATGCCACCAGGACCGCCGGATCGCCGCCCCGGCGGGGGGCGACCACTTCCGGGATCGGGTGGCCGGTCACCCGGCGGACCGTCTCGATGACCTCGCGGACGGAGAAGCCGTTGCCGTTGCCGAGGTTGCAGATCAGGTGCTCGCCGGAGGCGGCGGCGCCCAGCGCCAGCAGGTGGGCCTCGGCCAGGTCCGCGACGTGGATGTAGTCGCGCACGCAGGTGCCGTCCGGCGTCGGGTAGTCGTCGCCGAAGACGGAGATCGCGTCGCGCCTGCCCTGCGCGACCTGGAGGACGAGCGGGATCAGGTGGGACTCGGGGTCGTGGCGCTCGCCGTACTCGCCGTACGCCCCGGCCACGTTGAAGTAGCGCAGCGAGACCGCGCCCAGGCCGTGGGCGGCCGCCTCACCGCTGATCATGTGGTCCACCGCGAGCTTCGTGGCGCCGTACGGGTTGGTCGGGGCGGTGGGCGCCGACTCGACGATCGGGACCTGCTCCGGCTCGCCGTACGTCGCCGCCGTCGAGGAGAAGACGAGCTTGCGGACGCCCGCCTCGCGCATCGCCGCGAGCAGGGCCATGGTGCCGCCGACGTTGTTGTCCCAGTACTTCTCCGGCTTCACGACCGACTCGCCGACCTGCGAGAACGCGGCGAAGTGCAGGACGCCGTCGAAGGAGGAGTCCAGCCACTTGGCGGCGTCGCGGATGTCGCCCTCCACGAAGGAGGCACCCGCCGGGACGCCCTCGCGGAAGCCCGTGGAGAGGTTGTCGAGGACGACGACCTCGTGACCGGCTTCCAGCAGGTGCTGGGCGACCACGCTGCCGACGAAACCCGCGCCGCCTGTCACCAGGTACTTGCCGCTCATGAACTCGCTACCTCTCGCAGTCGCTCGGCCGCGCGCTCCGGCGGCACGTCATTGATGAAGACGTTCATACCGGACTCGGAACCCGCGAGGAACTTCAACTTGCCGGAAGTGCGGCGGATGGTGAAAAGCTCGAGGTGAAGCGCGAAATCCTCCCGCACGACCCCGTCGAACTCCTCCAGCGCGCCGAACGGGGCCTGGTGCCAGGCCGCGATGTACGGGGTCGGAGGCTCGCCCTCACCGAAGATCCGGTCGAAGCGCCTCAAGAGTTCCAGATAAATCTTGGGGAACTCTGTGCGCGCCGCCTCGTCCAGCCCGAGCAGGTCGGGCACGCGGCGCTTGGGGTACAGGTGGACCTCGTACGGCCAGTGCGCCGCGTACGGCACGAAGGCCACCCAGTGGTCGCCCTCCAGGACGATCCGTTCCTCGGCGAGTTCACGCTCCAGGACGGCGTCGAAGAGGTTCTCCCCGCCCGTCATCTCCTTGTGGGCCGCGACGGAGCGGAGCATCAGGGCGGTGCGCGGGGTGGTGAAGGGGTAGGCGTAGATCTGTCCGTGCGGGTGCTGGAGGGTCACGCCGATCTCGGCACCCCGGTTCTCGAAGCAGAACACCTGCTCGACGGAGGGGAGATGGGACAGCTCCGACGTACGGTCCGTCCACGCCTCCAGCACCAGGCCGGCCTGCTCCTCGCTGAGGCTCGCGAAGGACGCGTTGTGGTCGGACGTGAAGCAGACGACCTCGCACCGGCCGGAGTCGCCGGCCAGCGAGGGGAACCGGTTCTCGAACACGACGACGTCGTACGACGAGTCCGGGATCTCGCTCAGCCGGTCGCCCTCGGAGGGGCACAGGGGACACTCGTCGGCCGGCGGATGGTAGGTGCGGCCCTGGCGGTGCGAGGCGATGGCGACGGAGTCGCCGAGCAGGGGGTCGCGGCGGATCTCGGACGTGGTGACGGTGCGGTCCAGCGGGCGGCGGTCGGCCGCGTCCCGCACGCTGTCGTCACGCAGGTCGTAGTAGATGAGCTCGCGACCGTCGGCCAGCCGGGTCGAGGTCTTCTTCACGCCGGACTCCTCATCCTTCAAACATAACCCAACATACCAAAACACAACTCACCACATTCGTCAACATCACAATCAAACAAAGAGCATCAACGGACGTGTTCAATATCTGAAGGCGGAGGCGTAGATTCCGCGAGGTATCGGTTCGCGCAACGAAGCGAGGGCTCATGCATCCCCCCACCTACCTGGCAGCCGAGCTGCGACTCCCCACGAACTGGCTCGACTACACGATCCTCGGCATCTACTTCGCCGTCGTCCTCGGCATCGGCTTCGCCGCCCGCCGCTCGGTGAAGACCAGTCTCGACTTCTTCCTCTCCGGCCGTTCCCTGCCCGCCTGGGTCACCGGCCTCGCGTTCATCGCCGCCAACCTGGGCGCCACCGAGATCCTCGGCATGGCCGCCAACAGCGCCCAGTACGGCGTCTACACCACGCACTGGTACTGGATCGGCGCCATCCCGGCCATGGTCTTCCTCGGCCTGGTGATGATGCCCTTCTACTACGGCTCCAAGGTCCGCTCGGTCCCGGAGTTCCTGCTGCTGCGCTTCGACAGGGCCGCGCACCTGCTCAGCTCGGGCCTCTTCGCCTGCGCCGCCATCCTCATCGCGGGCGTCAACCTCTACGCCCTGGCCATCGTCGTCGAGGCGCTGCTGGGCTGGCCGGAGTGGGTGGCCATCGTGGTCGCCGGCTTCTTCGTACTCGCCTACATCACCCTCGGCGGCCTCTCCTCGGCCATCTACAACGAGGTCCTCCAGTTCTTCGTGATCCTCGCCGCGCTCATCCCCATCACGGTGCTCGGCCTGAAGAGCGTCGGAGGCTGGGACGGCCTGTCCGACTCCCTCACCCGGTCCCACGGCGCCGACTTCATGACCTCCTGGGGCGGCACGGGCATCGGCAGTGCCAACCCGCTGGGCGCCAACTGGCTGACGATCGTCCTGGGCCTGGGCTTCGTGCTCTCTTTCGGCTACTGGACGACGAACTTCGCCGAGGTGCAGCGCGCCCTGTCCGCGAAGAACCTCTCGGCGGCCCAGCGCACACCACTCATCGCCGCGTTCCCGAAGATCTTCATCGTCTTCCTGGTGATGATCCCGGGTCTGGTCGCCGCGGTGCTGGTCCCGAAGATCGGCACGTCCGGCTCCGACCTCCAGTACAACGACGCGATCCCTTACCTGATGGAGCAGTTGCTGCCCAACGGCGTGCTGGGCATCGCCGTGACCGGCCTCCTCGCGGCGTTCATGGCGGGCATGGCGGCCAACGTGTCGTCGTTCAACACGGTGTTCACGACGGACATCTGGGCGAAGTACGTGGTGAAGGGGCGGGAGGACGCGTACTACGTGCGCTTCGGCCGCCTGATCACCGCGATCGGTGTCCTGGCCTCCATCGGCACGGCGTTCCTGGCGTCGTCCTTCTCCAACATCATGAGCTACCTCCAGACGCTGTTCTCCTTCTTCAACGTGCCGATGTTCGTCGTCTTCATCATCGGCATGTTCTGGAAGCGGGCGTCCATGAAGTCGGGCTTCTGGGGGCTCGTCGCGGGCACCACCGCCGCGATGGTCAACTACTTCGTCATCTACAAGCAGGGCATCATCGACATCCCCTCCGACCAGGGGGCCAACTTCGTCTCGGCGATCGCGGGGTTCGTCGCGGGCGCGGTCGTCATGGTGGCGGTGTCGCTCTTCACCGCGCCGAAGCCGGTCGGGGAACTCCAGGGGCTCGTCTACGGCACGACCTCGCCCGGCATGGCGGAGCCGCCCGCGCCCGGGGACGAGGCCTGGTATCGCAAGCCGGCGCTGCTGGGGTGGGGCGCGGTCGTGCTGGCCGCGGCCTGCTACATCCCGTTCTCGTTCTGACCGCTTTCTGATCCGGGAGTTTGAGGGAACATGTCCGAGTTCTACTCC
Organism: Streptomyces sp. SID5464; assembly: GCF_009862985.1. Taxonomy (NCBI): domain Bacteria; kingdom Bacillati; phylum Actinomycetota; class Actinomycetes; order Kitasatosporales; family Streptomycetaceae; genus Streptomyces; species Streptomyces sp. SID5464. The sequence continues at coordinate 46,556 of NZ_WWIQ01000010.1, forward strand.
GAGAAGGACGTGCAGCGGGAAGTCACCGAGTTGCAGGGCAAGTCGGCGACGGCTGCGCGGTTGTTCGACATCCGGCGGATCATCGGTGGGTTGTTCGTGGTCTACGGGGTCATCGTCACGATCGCGGGGTTCACGGCGTCCGATGCCGACATCGACAAGGCGGAGGGTGTGAACATCAACCTGTGGACCGGGTTGGGGATGCTCGCGCTGGGGGTGTTCTTCCTGGTGTGGCTGAAGCTGCGGCCTGTGGCTCCCCCGCCGCCGGGTGTCGTGCCCGGGGACGAGGAGCGGGCCGAGTGACCGACGGCGTCACAGGTACTCGGCGTCGGTGCTGAGGCCGGGTGGGTGCGCAGTCCGGCGGAGCGGGGTGCCGCTGCGCCCACCC
>NZ_WWIQ01000010.1:46960-150293 GCF_009862985.1 Streptomyces sp. SID5464
AGCTTGGGGGAGGCACGACTGGCCGCAGCGGGGGGGGCGAGCGCGCTGACTACGGCTCCGGTTCCGGGGCCGGGGGGCGGGTGAGTGGGCCCGCGCGGTCCAGCAACCCCGTGCGAGCCGCCAGGGCCGCTGCCTCCAGGCGGGAGCCCACTCCCAGTTTCATCAGGACCCGTTGGACGTGCGTGCGGGCCGTGGAGGGGGCGATGCCCATGCCCGCCGCGATCAGGCGGGTGTCCTCGCCGTCCGCGACGCGGACCAGGACCTCCACCTCCCGCGGCGTGAGCATCGACAGCAACCGCTGGCCCTCGTCGTCCGGTTGGGCCGCCGGGTTGAGCAACTCGCTGAACGCGCCTTGCAGCAGCTGCGGCGCCACCGCCGCCTCCCCCGCCCGGGCCTTCATGATCGCCCGCTCGACACCCTCTATGCGCTCATCGTGACGTACGTACCCCGACGCCCCCGCGGCGAAGGCGGCCGCGATACCGCGCGGACTCGGCACCGGCCCCAGGACCAGGACCGCGACCTGCGGACGCTCCCGCTTGATCCGCACCACCGGGTCGAAGATCCCCGGCTCCGCCGGCGTGGCCGTCCCCAGCAGGCACACCTCCGGCGCCCGTGTGATCACCAGCTCCGCCGCCCCCGCGGCCGGCGCCGCCGCGGCCAGCACCCGGTGCCCCCGCAGCTTCAGCGCCGAGGCCAACGCCTCGGCCAGCAGTCGGTGGTCGTCGACCACCATGAGCCGCACTCCCATCGAGCAACCCCCCAGTCACCCCGGTCCCCCCAGATGGAAGCCCCCCGGCTCCCCCGCCTTCATGCCCCCGGAAGCTACACGCTTGTTCGACGTTGCGCTCCCCCTACCGGCGAGAATCGCCCCGGATCGCCGAAATTCCTCTCATTCGAGGTTGACTGAGCCAAACGCGAACGGTCCCGCCCCTGAACAGGGACGGGACCGTACCGGCACTCAGTCGATCACCAAGCGGACACCGATCGATCAGCTCGTTCCGAAGGCGACCGCGAGGTACTCCTTCTCACTCGTGCTGCTGGTCCGCTTGCTCGCGTACACCTTGGACATGAACAGGTGCCCGTCGCCGTACAGGAGCTCGGAGTACTCCGGCGACATGCTCGTCTCCACGTCCCGCACCGTGTCCGTCGCCGGGTTCTCCAGCAGCTTCGTCTGCTTGAAGCTGCCCCCGTCGATGCTCACGATCTGCCCGCCCTTGTCGTACGGCGGCCGCTTGTACGCGATCAGGTTGCCGCCGTCCATGCGCAGCGGCGAGATCGTGTAGCCGTCGCCCGCGTCGGCCCGCTGCCCGGTCTGCTTGCCGGTGGCGAGGTCGAAGGCGACGATCTCGTTGGTCTGGCTGTACTCGCCGGTGCCGTCGTGCTCCTCGGTCGGCAGGTACAGCCGGTCGTTGCCGACGGCCAGCTGGTTGCAGTACTCGATGCGGGTGATGCCCTCGCAGCGGGCCGCGAACTGCTCGCCCGGCGCGGAGATGCGCGTGCGCAGCTTGCCGGTCTTGTTGTCGATGGAGAAGAAGTCGGAGATGCCGCTGCCGTCGCCCGCGGAGTCGCCGACGTCGGCGGCCACGACGAGCGGGTTGGTCGACACGATGCTCGCGTACTCGATGCCCTGGGCCATCTTGTACTCCGAGATCACCTTCCCGGACGCCGGGTCGATGGTCTGGATGTGCAGCTGCCGTTGCTCGTACGTGCCGCACTTGCGCACCGCGACCAGCTTGTCGCCGCCGCCGTACCCGGCGTCGTAGCAGGAGTCGGTCGGCTTCGGGCTCCACAGGAGCTTGCCGGACAGGTCGAAGGCGGCGCCGCCGCTGGTGCTGCCGACGGCGACCGTGTCGCCGCTGATCGTGACGTTGTCGAAGTTGATCAGCTGGTCACCGGTCTTGACGGTCTTCGTCCACAGCCTCTTGCCGGCGTCGAGATCGATCACGGCGAGCTGGCTGCACCCGTGCGACGGGTCGGCCTTGGTCGGCATCGCGGGCTGGTAGAGGATCGCCGTCTTGTTGTCGTCGGTGACATGGCGGCTGACCTGGCAGACCGGGCCGTCCAGCGGGATCGTCCACTGCTTGCTGCCCTTGTCGCGGTCGTAGCCGACGATCTGGGCGATGCCGCTCTTGGCGTACGTCTTGTCGGTGAGCCACGAACCGGAGACGACGACCGTGCTGTCGTTCTTCACCTCGGGCATCGGGACCTGGAAGAGGACCTTGGCACTGGGGTCGGCCGGGGCCTTCTCCTTGCCGCCGGAGCTGGTGCCGCCGTTGTTGTCGTCCGTGCCGCCGGTGCCGCCGCCGGAGCCGGCCGTGTCGTCCTTCTTGCCGCCGTCCTGGGACGAGGAGTACCAGACACCGCCGCCGACGATCAGGGCGATCGCCACGACCGCGGCCACGATGATGGCCAGCTGCGCGTTGAACTTCCTGCCCCCGCCCGGCTGTCCGGGCTGCGGCTGGAGCGGCATGGTCGGCTGCGGATAGCCGTAACCGGGCTGCCCGTATCCCGGCTGGCCCGGCTGCCCGTACGGCGCCTGCGGCGGCTGCCCGTATCCGGGCTGGCCGTATCCGGGCTGCTGGCCGGGATAGCCGTACCCCGGCTGAGGCTGCTGCGCGGGCGGCGGGGGCGGCGTCTGCGGAGCCGCCGGCGGAGGCGTCTGCGGAGCCTGCGGGTAGCCGTACCCCGGCTGCGGGGGCCGGCCCTGGGGCGGCCCGAAGCCTCCCCCGGGCGGGGGCTGCTGGGGCGGCGGAGGCGGCGGCTGGGTCATGGCGTGAGTACCTCGCGGAAGGGGACGGACGACGAAGACGAAGGCAGGACCGAAGGGGGAAGAGTCACTTGCCGTAGGCGAGCATCAACTTCTCCTTCGTGTCGTCGTTTCCGCTCAGCCGCGTCGTCGAGATGTAGAAGCGCCCGTCGACCCAGTCGGTGTCCCTGGAGAAGAAGCCGTTCTCGATGTCCGCCGCGTTCTGCGGGTTCTGGAGCAGCTTGACCGGCTTGTGGCCGCTGCCGCCGGTCGGGATGGACACGACCTGGCCGCCCGCGTCGTACGACGGCTCCACATAGGCGATGAGCTTGCCGCCCTCGACCTTCATCGGCAGCATCGACTCGTCGGCCGGGGACTTCACCCGCCACTTCTCCTTGCCGTCGGCGAGGTTGACCGCGACGATCTCGTTGGCGCCGCTGGTCGCCTCCGTGGGGAGGTAGAGCGTGGTGTCGTCGACGGCGACGCCCTGGCAGCCCTGGAGGTCGCGTTCGAGGATGGCCCAGCCGCACTCGGGGGCGAAGTCCTCGTCGAAGCCGACCTGCGAGCGGAACTTGCCGCCGGAGGTGAAGGTGGAGATGTTCCAGGCCTTCTTGTCCTCGTTGGTGCTGTAGACGACCAGCGGGCTGACCGAGTAGGTGCGCGCGACCCGCCAGCCCTTGTCGAACGGCTGGGTCCACTTGACGTCGCCGGTGCGCGGGTCGAGCTCCTGCACCTCGTCGTGCTCCTTCGCGGTGCCGGCACCGCAGGAGGAGACGGCGATCAGCTTCTCGCCGCCGGCGAACGCGGAGGGGAAGCAGGCGCTGCCGTACTTCTTCTTGTCGAAGAGCTTGTCGCCGTTGGTGACGTCGTAGGCCGTGCCGGACTGGGAGCGGCCCACCATCAGCGTCTTGCCGGTGATGGACAGTTCGACGGAGAGCGTGGAGTCGAACAGGGCGCCGTCGGCGACCTGCTGCTTCCAGCCCTTCTCGCCCGTGTCGAGGTCGATCTCCTGCAGCTGGTTGCACTTGGCGCGGTCGCTGCTGCCGCTCATGTACGCGACGACGATCTTGTCGTCGGACGTCTTCTGCGGGGTGGTCGCACAGATCTTCTGCGGGAAGGTGATGGCGTCCCAGGTCGGCTTGCCGTCACCGACGTTGTAGGCGAAGAGCTGCTTGTACGCCGCCTTCACCGCCGTCTTGTCGGTGATCCACATGCCGGGGGCGTCGGCGCCGGAACCGGGCGCGTCGGGCGACTCCTTGTACCAGAGGACCTTCGCCTCGCCCGCCTGGCGGCCCTCGTTGAGGTTCTCCGGGTCCTCGCCGCCGTCGCCGCTGCCGTCACCGGGGTTGACCGGGGCGGAGGCACCGGACTTGGCGTCGTCGGTCTGCTGGGCGACCGGCTTCTTCTTGCCCTTGCCGCTGTCTCCGCCGGTGACGGCCCACACGGTGCCGCCGACGACGAGCAGCGCTGCCACGGCGGCGCCTATGATCAGGGCGGGCTTGCCCTTGAAGGGGTTGCCCGAGCCACCCCCGGGCGGGGTGCCGGGCGCGCCGGGGTACTGCGGCTGCTGCGGGTAGCCGTAGCCGGGCTGGCCGTACGGACCCGGCGGCTGCGGCTGGCCGTAGGGGCCGGAGTTGTACGGTCCCGGCTGCCCGTACGGCCCGGGCTGCTGCGGGGGCTGCTGGGGATAGCCGTATCCGGGCTGCGGCGGCCCCTGCGGGGGCGGTGGCGCCTGGGGCGGGCCCTGGGGCGGCGGCGGGGTCTGCGGTGCCCCGAAGCCACCGCCCTGCGGCGGCTGGTTCTGCGGTGCTCCGAAGCCACCGTGCGGTGGCTGACTGGGCGGCTGAGTCATCAGCGGCTCCCCCGTTCGATCACTGATTTTTAGCCACGCCCTGAGGTACGCAATGGGCTCAGAGTCGCTTCATGAAGTTCTAAGACGGCTCTTTCTATCACCCGGTGCCGACAGGCCACGGGGCCGTATCACCCCCTGTTCCCAAGGGAGGACCGGCCTGTGATGCCGTTGTTATGCGCCTTCACGCACCCTTCACGCGTCCTCGGCGAGTTCCAGCCAGCGCAGTTCCAGCTCCTCGCGCTGACCGGCCAACTCGCGCAGCTCGGCGTCCAGTTCGGCGACCTTCGAGAAGTCCGTGGCGTTTTCGGCGATCTGGGCGTGGAGCTTGGTCTCCTTCTCGGAGACCTTGTCGAGCTGCCGCTCGATCTTCTGCAGTTCCTTCTTGGCTGCGCGCTGGTCGGCGGCGCTCTTCTCCGGGGCGGCGGTCTGCGGCGCCGCGGCGGGCGTCGCGGCGGCCGCGGCCTCCTCCATGCGCTGCCGCCGCTCCAGGTACTCGTCGATGCCGCGCGGCAGCATCCGCAGGGTGCCGTCACCGAGCAGGGCGAACACCCGGTCGGTGGTGCGCTCGATGAAGAACCGGTCGTGGGAGATGACGATCATCGAGCCGGGCCAGCCGTCGAGCACGTCCTCCAGCTGCGTCAGCGTCTCGATGTCGAGGTCGTTGGTGGGCTCGTCGAGGAAGAGGACGTTGGGCTCGTCCATGAGGAGCCGCAGCAGCTGGAGCCGCCGCCGCTCACCGCCGGACAGGTCGCCGACCGGCGTCCACTGCTTCTCCTTGGTGAAGCCGAACGTCTCGCACAGCTGCCCGGCCGTCATCTCGCGCCCCTTGCCCAGGTCGACGCGCTCGCGCACCTGTTGCACGGCCTCCAGCACGCGTGTGTTCGGGTCGAGTTCGGCGACCTCCTGGGAGAGGTAGGCCAGCTTCACGGTCTTGCCGACACGGACGCGCCCACCCGCGGGCTGGGCCTCGCCGTCGGTCCGGGCCGCCTCGGCCATGGCCCGCAGCAGGGACGTCTTCCCGGCGCCGTTGACGCCGACGAGACCGATCCGGTCGCCGGGTCCGAGCTGCCAGGTGACGTGCTTGAGGAGGACCTTGGGACCGGCCTGGACGGTGATGTCCTCCAGGTCGAAGACGGTCTTGCCGAGCCGCGTGGACGCGAACCGCATCAGTTCGCTGCTGTCCCGGGGCGGCGGTACGTCCTTGATGAGCTCGTTGGCGGCCTCGACGCGGAAGCGCGGCTTGGACGTCCGGGCGGGCGCCCCGCGCCGCAGCCAGGCCAGCTCCTTGCGGACGAGGTTCTGCCGCTTGACCTCCTCGGTGGCGGCGATGCGCTCGCGCTCGGCCCGGGCGAAGACGTAGTCGGAGTAGCCGCCCTCGTACTCGTAGACGTCTCCGCGCTGGACGTCCCACATGCGTGTGCACACCTGGTCCAGGAACCAGCGGTCGTGGGTCACGCAGACCAGCGCGGACCTGCGGTTCTGGAGATGCCGGGCGAGCCAGGCGATGCCCTCGACGTCGAGGTGGTTGGTGGGCTCGTCGAGGACGAGCAGGTCCTGCTCCTCGATGAGGAGCTTGGCGAGCGCGATGCGGCGCCGCTCACCGCCGGACAGCGGTCCGATGACGGTGTCGAGCCCCTTGGGGAACCCCGGCAGGTCGAGCCCGCCGAACAGGCCGGTCAGCACGTCCCTGACCTTGGCGACGCCGGCCCACTCGTGGTCGGCCATGTCGCCGATGACCTCGTGGCGGACGGTGGCCTCGGGGTCGAGGGAGTCGTGCTGCGTGAGCACGCCGATGCGCAGTCCGCCGGAGTGCGTCACGCGCCCGGTGTCGGCCTCCTCCAGCCTGGCGAGCATGCGGATCAGCGTGGTCTTGCCGTCGCCGTTGCGGCCGACGACGCCGATGCGGTCCCCTTCGGAGACGCCGAGGGAGACGCCGTCGAGCAGGGCGCGGGTGCCGTACACCTTGCTGACGTTCTCGACATTGACCAGGTTGACGGCCATTTCTCTCCTGACGAGGGGGATGGATCGACCCTCCAGGGTAGTCGGGCGGCGGTGTGCTCCGACCGGGGTGCTCAGGAGCGCTCGGTCGCCTCCTGGCGGCGCTGGTAGCGCCACACGTCCAGCAGCCTCTCGTCGAACGGCAGCTCCGCGTCGACGGGGCCGATCCGGTGCTCGGCCTCCACACAGCGCGGATCGTCGCGGTACGCCAGGCCGGACACGGCGCAGATGCGGATCTGCTGCCGCTCGTCGTGGGTGAGCGCGACCAGCGCGTCCCCTGCCTCGGGCTCATTCCCCCGGTAGTGGCCGAGCCAGCGGCACGCCGCCTCGCGTACGCCGGGGTCCTCGTCGCGGGCCAGGGTGAGCACGGCGGTGAGGCTCTGGGGGCTGACCCGGGACCGGCCGTCCTCGGAGTGGCCCAGGGCGTCCGGCACCAGGGCGCGCACCCGGGGGTCCGGGTGGGCGAGGTGTGACAGGCCGACTGCCTCGATCTCCGGGGCGCTGTCGTGGGTCATCGCCTGGAGGATGACCGCCAGCACCTCCGGATCCTCCTCCAGTTCGGCCCAGGGCACGAGCTCCCTGCCCCGGTTCCGGAAGGGGTCGCGTCCCGTGACGAAGTCCCCGAGGATCAGGAACAGCAGGATGTCGGCGGCGAGCAGGCGGTACAGCCGGTCGGGGTGGTTGAGCAGGTCCCTTGTCCACTGCCAGGTCTCCTCGTCCAGCCGGCGGCCGAGCGTGAAGACCACGACCGACCAGACGACGTGGTTCCGGTCGGGGTGGGCGAGGGCCCGGTCCACCAGCTCGTCGAAGGGCGCACGGATCCCGTAGCGCTCCTCCGTGGAGGTGAGCACCGCCCGGTGCTCGTCGCGCACGGTCGTCCCGCCGAGCGTGAGCTGCTCGGACCACCAGCCGACCTCGTCGTCCTCGACCCGGATCCGCTCGACCGGCCCGGTGTGGCCGGTGATGCGGCGCAGTTCCGCCTCCGTGCCCGCCTCGGCCCATCGCCGGGCCCTGGCCAGCAGTTCGGCGCGCGCCGGTGCCGGGAGCGGGATCCGGCTGGTGGCGAGCGCGGAGGTCAGCAGGTGGGACCCGCCGTCCACCGCCCGCGTCAGCGGGGTGCTCCCGTCGGGCAGCCTGCGCAGTGGGTCGGCGCCGGCCTGGAGCAGCGCCTCGGCGACGGGCCGGTCGTACGCCGCCACGGCCAGGCAGAGGACCGGGAGGCCGTCCGCGAGGGTGCCGGGGCCGGCGCCGGACTCCAGCAGCGCCGTGACCTCCTCCACGTCGCGGCGCCGTACGGCCGCGACCAGTTCCCGCACGCTTGTGCCCCCCTCTTGAAACGACTGGGGGAGCCCAGGCGCCCGGCCGCGGCCGGGGCACGTGATCATCGCCCGGCGATGGTCGCCCCGGGTGCCGGGCCCGACGCCGTACGTACCGTCCGGCACGTCCCGGACGCCAGCAGGGCCTGCCCCACCGCGGCGGCCGACTCCGGGTCGCGGACCAGGAACGCGGTGGTCGGGCCGGAGCCCGAGACGAGAGCCGCGAGGGCACCGGCGGCGCGACCGGTGGCCAGGGTGCCGGCGAGTTCCGGGAAGAGGGAGAGGGCGGCGGGCTGGAGGTCGTTGGAGACGGCGGCGGCGAGCGCGTCCGGGTCACCCTTCGCCAGGGCGGCGAGGAGTTCCTGAGAGGCGACGGGCTCGGGGATGTCCGTGCCCTCGCCGAGCCGGTCGAACTCCCGGAACACAGCCGGGGTGGACAGGCCGCGGCCGGCCATCGCGAACACCCAGTGGAAGGTGCCGCCGACCTCCAGGGGCGTCAGCTGCTCGCCCCGCCCGATGCCCAGCGCCGCCCCGCCGACCAGGCTGAAGGGCACGTCGCTGCCCAACTCGGCGCAGATGTCGAGCAGTTCGTCCCGGGAGGCGCCGGTCTCCCACAGCGCCTCACAGGCGACCAGCGCGCCGGCGCCGTCCGCGCTGCCGCCCGCCATGCCGCCGGCGACGGGGATGTCCTTGGCGATGTGGATGTGGACGTCGGGCGTCCGGCCGTACCGCTCGGCGAGCGCTTCGGCCGCCCGCGCGGCCAGGTTCGTACGGTCCAGGGGGACCTGGCCGGCGTCCGGGCCCTCGCAGGTGAGGCGGAGCTCGTCGGCCGGGGTGACGGTGACCTCGTCGTAGAGGCCGACCGCGAGGAAGACGTTGGCCAGGGGGTGGAAGCCGTCGGGGCGGGCGGCGCCGACCGCCAGCTGGACGTTGACCTTGGCGGGGACCCGGACCGTGACGCTCACGCGGACTCCTCCTGATGCTGGCTCTGCTTGTGCTCGGCGATCCGCGCGAACTCCTCCACGGTCAGCGACTCGCCCCGCGCCTGCGGTGAGACCCCGGCGGCGACGAGGGCCGCCTCCGCGGCGGCGGCGGACCCGGCCCAGCCGGCGAGCGCGGCCCGCAGCGTCTTGCGGCGCTGGGCGAAGGCGGCGTCGACGACGGCGAACACCTCGCGCCTCGATGCCGTCGTCTTCAGCGGCTCGGCCCGGCGGACGAGGGAGACCAGGCCGCTGTCGACGTTGGGCGCCGGCCAGAAGACGTTCCGCCCGATGGCGCCGGCCCGCTTGACCTCGGCGTACCAGTTGGCCTTGACCGACGGGACGCCGTACACCTTCGAGCCGGGCGGGGCGGCGAGGCGGTCGGCGACCTCCGACTGGACCATGACCAGGGTGCGTTCGATGCTCGGGAAGGTGTCGAGCATGTGCAGCAGCACCGGGACGGCCACGTTGTAGGGGAGGTTGGCGACCAGCGCGGTGGGGGCGGGGCCGGGCAGCTCCGTGACGTGCATCGCGTCGGAGTGGACGAGGGCGAAGCGGTCGGCGCGGTCGGGCATGCGGGCCGTGATGGTCGCGGGCAGGGCGGCGGCGAGCACGTCGTCTATCTCGACGGCCGTGACGCGGTCGGCGACCTCCAGCAGAGCGAGCGTCAGTGACCCGAGGCCCGGGCCCACCTCGACGACCACGTCGTCGGGGTGGACCTGTGCGGTGCGGACGATGCGGCGGACGGTGTTCGCGTCGATCACGAAGTTCTGGCCGCGCTGTTTGGTGGGGCGTACGCCGAGGGCTGTCGCGAGTTCGCGGACGTCGGCGGGGCCCAGGAGGGCGTCGGGGGTGGGGCTGGTCACGGGGACAAGGGTACGGGGGGTTTGCGGGGGCGGGTTTCGTGGTCGCTCGGCGTGGGGGCCGCAGCTGAGTCACCCGTGCAGGCGCCCCCCGCAGTGCGGCCACGGGCTCGCCCCCCGCCGTACGTACAGTTTCTTCGCGCGGTACGTCTGTTCCGCCGCCGGGGCGTCCTGGGGGCGGCCCTTGCCGCCGAGGGCCTGCCAGGTGTGGGTGTCGAACTGGTACAGGCCGCCGTAGGTGCCCGAGGAGTCGACCGCGTCGGGGCGGCCGCCGGACTCGCAGGCCGCGAGGCCCTGCCAGTCGAGGTGGTCGGCGCCCTGCACGGACGCCGGTAGCGGCTTGGTGCCGACCTTCACCAGCTGCGGGCGCGGTTCGCGCACCACCTCGGATCTGATCCGGCGCGGCTTCTGCTTGACCCCGTTGACGGTGCGCAGGGAGTAGGTGACCCGGCGCAGGCCGGGCCGGCCCACCTCCTCGACGACCTCCGTGCCGCGGAACAGGGTGGGGTCGTCGGTCCGCCGCACCTGGAACGGGATCGGCTCCTCGCGGACCTCCTTGCCGCCGGTGATCCGCAGCACCGTGACGGTCTGCCCGTCGCGCGGGAAGCTCCCCTGGGGGACCGACGTGGTGTCCTGGCCGCGCAGGGTGATCCCGGCCTCCTCGACGGCCTCCCGCACGGTCGCCGCGTTGGTGCGGACGGTGCGGGCCCGGCCGTCCGCCATGATCGTGACCATGCGCTCGGTCCGCACGTCCAGTGCGAGCCCTTCCCGCCCGATGCGCCGGGAGCGCGAGGTGGACACGTACGCGCCCTCCTGTCGTACCCCCAGCTGCCGGAGCGCCCCCGCCACGGTGTGTGCCGTCGTCCACACCTCACGCCGCTGTCCGTCGAGGGTGAGCCGCACGGGGCGGCCGTAGTGCACGGCGACCTCGTCGCCGCTGGTGATCTCCGTGCCGGGGCCGGGTGCCACCACGTCGTGGGCGCCGAGGTCGACGCCCTCGTCCGCCAGCAGCTCGGTGACGTCGTCGGCGAAGGTGTGCAGCGTGCGGACCTTTCCGTCGACGTTCAGCTCGATCGCCTTGTCCTTGGCGACGAACGCCGTGGTGCCGCCCGCCAGGAAGGCGACGACCAGGGCCTGCGGGAGCAGCCGCCGCATGGAACCGTCGCCCGGCCGCTCGACGTACCGCGCCTTGCGCCGGCGCGGGGACCGCCGGTGCGAGCCGGTGCGCGTCGCGGCGCGGGCTTCGGCGCGGGCTTGTGCGCGCGAGGTGCGCGCGCCCGTCGCGGGTGGTGCCGGATCACCGTCGCGGATGCCCTGCCGGGGCAGTCCGGGCAGGGGCGGGACCTCGTAGGCGGGCCGGTAGGTGTCCTGGTAGCCGACGGGAGCCAGGGGCGTCGTCCCGTACACCAGCGTCTCGGCGCTGTGCAGAGCGGCGGGCGGCGCGTCGAAACGGCCGTACACCGGATCCGCGTAGGCCGGGCCGTATGTCTCGTACGCCTCGTACGCCTCGTAGGTCTCGTACTGGGAGTTGCTCACGCCGACACGCTCCAGGGGCCGGAGGGGGTCCAGAGGGGTCCGGATCGGGCCCCCAGAACCTAGCGGAGCGGCCGTCACTCTCCAAAGCGACGCGACTACGCACAGTCGTACGGTGAGGCCGGCGGCAAGGTCAGTAGCCGAAGGCGCGCGCCGTGTTCTCCGCGAGAGCCGTCGCCAGCGTGTCCTCGTCGATGCCGCGCACCTCGGCCATGGCCTGCACCGTGATCGGCACCAGGTACGGGGCGTTGGGCCGCCCGCGGTACGGCACCGGTGTGAGGAACGGCGCGTCCGTCTCCACCAGCAGCAGCTCCAGCGGGGCCACCGCCACCGCGTCCCGCAGGTTCTGGGCGTTCTTGAAGGTGACGTTGCCGGCGAAGGACATGAAGTAGCCCGCGCTCGCGCAGATCTCCGCCATCTCGGCGTCGCCGGAGTAGCAGTGGAAGACGGTCCGCTCGGGGGCGCCCTCCTCCTTCAGGACGCGCAGGACGTCGGCGTGGGCGTCGCGGTCGTGGATGACCAGGGCCTTGCCGTGCCGCTTCGCGATCTCGATGTGGGCGCGGAAGGACCTCTCCTGCGCCTCCTTGCCCTCCGGCCCGGTGCGGAAGTAGTCGAGGCCCGTCTCACCGACGCCCTTGACCTGCTCCAGCGCGGCCAGCCGGTCGATCTCGGCGAGCGCGTCGTCCAGGGCGGCCCGGCCGCCGGGCTCGCGCGCGCCCTGCCGCGACCAGCCGTCGGGGTCGCCGTGGACGATCCGGGGCGCCTCGTTCGGGTGCAGGGCGACCGTCGCGTGGACGGCGTCGTACGCCGCCGCCGTCTCGGCCGCCCAGCGGGAGCCGTTGAGGTCGCAGCCGACCTGCACGACGGTCGTCACTCCGACCGACGCCGCCTTCGCCAGCGCCTCCTCGACCGTGCCGGACTGCATGTCCAGATGGGTGTGGGAGTCGGCGACCGGCACCCGGAGGGGGTCCGGGAGCGGGGGCGCGGCGTGCTTGCCGGAGTCGTTCGAAGGCATGCCCCGATCCTACGAAAGGGGTACGCCCTCCCCGATGGGGGAGGACCGGGGAGGGCGTTGACAAGGGGAGCCGGACGGGTCAGCTCGCCTTGCGCTGGAAGGGGTGCAGCAGGTCCGACAGGTGCCAGTGGTGGTGCTCGCTCTTCTCCTGCTCACCCGTGCCCGCGGCCTCGGCGTCCGCCGCCGGGGCCTGAACGGGGCCGGCCTGCGGCGGCACGCGGTGGGGCCGGTGCGCCGCGTTGCGCGCCGACTCGACCCGCCCGGGCCGCATGATCCGCACGACGTGTCCGTCGCAGTTCTGGCACGTGGGCTTGCTCAACGGGGAGGGCACGACCTGGCCGTCCGCCACGTAGAGGACGAACTCGTGCCCTGCGGCGTCCGTGTGGTGCTCTATCTCGTACGACTGCTCCCAGCCGTACCCGCAGCGCATGCACGCGAAGGAGTACGACTCGTTGACGACAGCGTTCGCACCGGCGCGGAGCCCGGTCTGCCCTGTGATCTCGCTCATGCCAGCTCCTGTTCCGCTGTGGCGTGAGGACGATTCCGCCCCCGCACCCAGTGGACTCCTCAGCCGGACCGATGGCAGCAGACCTGTCGACTATTGGCGCCGATTTGGGCGTTCCTTGCCCCTGACCCTCGTCACCTTTGCCCACCCATGGGGCGCACGCTCAAACGACATGCGCCCTGCTCAGAGGGGGTTTGTATCCAACCCAGGGGCGCGGGGAACTGCGCGCCCAACCACACACAACCCGCACCCCGCAAAACACTCCAGCCCCCCCGCCCCGAACCCGGTTACCCCGCGGCGTTCTTCGCGGCAACCACGGCATCGAACACAACCCTCTTCGGCACCCCGGCCTCGACCGCCACCGCGGCAATGGCCTCCTTGCGCCGCTCCCCCGCCTCCTCCCGCACCCGGACCCGCCGGACCAGTTCCTCCGGCCCGATCTCCTCAGGCCCCTTCTCGGGCGCCCCCTCCACCACGACGGTGATCTCCCCGCGCACGCCCTCGGCCGCCCACGCGGCGAGCTCCTCCAGCCCGCCCCGCCGGACCTCCTCGTACGTCTTGGTCAGCTCCCGGCACACCGCGGCCCGCCGCTCGGCCCCGAACACCTCGGCCATCGCCGCGAGCGTGTCGTCGAGCCGGTGCGGAGCCTCGAAGTAGACGAGGGTGCGCCGCTCCCCGGCCACCTCCCGCAGCCGCCCCAGTCGCTCCCCCGCCTTACGCGGCAGGAAGCCCTCGAAGCAGAACCGGTCGACGGGCAGCCCCGACAGTGCGAGCGCGGTGAGCACGGCGGACGGCCCGGGCACGGCGGTGACCCGGACGTCCCGCTCCACGGCGGCGGCGACCAGCCGGTACCCGGGGTCCGACACCGACGGCATCCCGGCGTCCGTGACGAGCAGCACACGCGCCCCGCCCACCAGTTCCTCGACCAGTTCCGGCGTCCGCGCGGACTCGTTGCCCTCGAAGTACGACACCACCCGCCCCTTGGGCGTGACGCCGAGCGCCTGGGTCAGCCGCCGCAGCCGCCGCGTGTCCTCGGCGGCGACGACATCGGCTCCGGCCAGTTCCTCGGCGAGCCGGGGCGGGGCGTCCGCGATGTCGCCGATGGGGGTGCCTGCGAGTACGAGGGTTCCGGTCACGCCCTCCATCCTCCCAGGGGCCGGGGACGCACACGCCTCCCAGGGGCGGAGGATGGGGACGCATACCGGCCATGCACGGGACTCACACAGCACGGTTCCCTACGATGGCGCGGTGACCAGTACCGCGTCCTCCACGGACACCCGGCAGGGCCAGGCGCCGCACGAGCAGCGGCCGTCCTGGCAGCAGCGGCTGCGCCGCTTCGGCTACCAGCAGCCACGAAGCGACGCCGGTGACGTCCGTGACCGGCTGGTGCCGCCGTACACCGAGCCCGGCCCGCGCCTGTGGGCCGCGCTCGGCATCCCGCACACGCTCGCGGGGCGGCTGGTGCGCTGGTCGGGCTGGATCGGCCCGCTGCTCGTCACGCTGCTCGCGGGCGTGCTGCGGTTCTGGAACCTGGGCAACCCCAAGGCGGTGATATTCGACGAGACGTACTACGCCAAGGACGCGTGGGCGCTCGTCCACCGCGGTTTCGAGGTCAACTGGGACAAGAACGCCAACGACCTGGTCCTCTCGTCCGGCGGGCACGTCACCATCCCGACGGACGCGGCGTACGTCGTGCACCCGCCGGTCGGCAAGTACGTCATCGGGCTGGGCGAGCTGCTGTTCGGTTTCGACCCGTTCGGCTGGCGGTTCATGACGGCGCTGCTCGGCACGCTGTCGGTGCTGCTGCTGTGCCGGATCGGCCGCCGGCTGTTCCGCTCCACCTTCCTCGGGTGCCTGGCGGGCGCGCTGATGGCGGTGGACGGCCTGCACTTCGTGATGAGCCGCACGGCGCTGCTCGACGGCGTGCTGATGTTCTTCGTGCTGGCCGCGTTCGGCTGTCTGCTCATCGACCGGGACCGGGCCCGCGGGAAACTCGCCGCGGCGCTCCCGGTGGACGCCGACGGCCGGGTCCGGCCCGACCGGCACGTCGCCGAGACGGCCCGTCTGGGCTGGCGCCCCTGGCGCTGGGCGGCCGGCCTGATGCTGGGCCTGGCCTTCGCCACGAAGTGGAACGGCCTCTACATCCTGGCCGCGTTCTGCCTGATGACGGTCCTGTGGGACGTCGGCTCGCGCCGGGTGGCCGGCGCCCGGCACCCGTACGCGACGGTGTTCAGGCGGGACACGGGCCTGGCGTTCCTCGCCACGGTCCCGGTCGCGATCGGCACCTACCTGCTGTCCTGGACCGGCTGGATCCTCTCCGCCACCGACGGTTCGGGCGGCTACTTCCGCAACTGGGCCGCGACCGACGGCAAGGGCGGCAACTGGACCTTCCTGCCCGACTGGCTGCGCAGCCTGTGGCACTACGAGCACCAGGTGTACGAGTTCCACGTCGGCCTGTCCTCGCCGCACACCTACCAGTCCAACCCGTGGAGCTGGCTGGTCCTCGGCCGCCCGGTGTCGTACTTCTACGAGTCCCCCGCGCCCGGCAAGGACGGCTGCCCCGCGGACGCCGGCGAGAAGTGCGCCCGCGAAGTCCTGGCGCTCGGCACCCCGCTGCTGTGGTGGGTCGCCTGCTTCGCGGTCCTGTACGTGCTGTGGCGCTGGCTGCTGCGCCGCGACTGGCGCGCGGGCGCCATCGCCTGCGGCATCGCGGCCGGCTACCTGCCCTGGTTCATGTACCAGGAGCGCACGATCTTCTTCTTCTACGCCATCGTCTTCCTGCCGTTCCTGTGCCTGGCGGTGGCCATGCTCCTCGGCGCGGTCATCGGCCCACCCCGCTCCACCGACACCCGCCGCGTCGTCGGCGCGACGGCCGCGGGCGTCCTCGTCCTGCTGATCACGTGGAACTTCATCTATTTCTGGCCGCTGTACACGGGCACCGCCATTCCCATCGACGACTGGCGGGCGCGGATGTGGCTGGACACCTGGGTCTGACTGCCCTTGTCTCACCGATGAGCGTTCCTGAAAGGACGGGGCCTGGTGTCGTCTTCGAAGCGGGTCACGCCGGTCACGGGCTTGCGGCTGCCGATCTGCCGTACCTGCGGTGTGCAGTACGGAGCACCGCGCGATGACTGCCCGATCTGCCTGGACGAGCGGCAGTACGTCGGCTGGGAGGGGCAGCAGTGGACCACACTGGCCGACCTGCGCGCCGACGGCCGTCGCGGGCAGCTCGACGAGGAGGGGCCCGGTGTGCTGGGAGTCGGTGCGGCTCCGTCGGTGGGGGTGGGCCAGCGTGCGCTGCTGATCCGCTCGGAGTCCGGCAACGTGCTGTGGGACTGCGTGGGCTACCTCGACGACGATCTCGCCGCCGGGATCGAGGAGTCGGGCGGGATCAGCGCGATCGCCGTCAGCCATCCGCACTTCTACGGCGTGATGACCGAGTGGGGCCGGGTCTTCGACGCTCCGGTGTACGTCCATGCCGCGGACCGTGACTGGGTCGGGCGGCCCGATCCGGTCATCGAGTACTGGACGGGCGACACGCACCCGATCGCGCCCGGCATGACACTGATCAACGCCGGCACGCACTTCGCCGGGGGCACGGTGCTGCACTGGGCGGACGACCCGGAGGGGCGGGGCGCGCTGTTCAGCGGGGACATCTTCATGGTGGTGATGGACCGGCGCTGGGTCAGCTTCATGTACAGCATCCCCAACTTCATTCCGGAGCGGCCGAGCACCATCCGCCGCGCGCTCGCGCTGGTCGAGCCCTTCGCCTTCGAGCGCGTCTACGGGGCGTTCTGGAAGCGCGTGGTCAGCGCCGACGGCGCCGCAGCGGTCCGGCGTTCCGCGGAGCGGTACCTGCGCTTCGTGCTGGAGGACGACGCGTGACGGTGCCGGGGCGGAGCCGGGCGACGCCGGATCCCGGCGTGATCTACGTTCGGTCAAAAATCGAAACGCCCGTGTCGGCAGTAACCGCTTGCGCATAGAGTGCTCCCGGATCGAGCTTTCTGAACACGTTCAAAGGAGCGTGTGAAGCTCAACGGGGAGGGGACCGCCTCATGGGCAAGGGGGTCAAGGCCGCCGTCATAGGCGGCGTGTTCGCGGTGATGGTGGGCGGGGCCGGGTACGGGGCCTACAACATCGTGAGCGCGCTGAACGGTGACGGGGGCGGCACGAGCGGGGTGGCCACGGAGAAGAAGTCGGGGCCGCCCGGCGAGGACGAGGTCAAGGAGACCACGGCCAAGTTCTTCGCGGCCTGGGAGGAGGGCTCGGCCGCGACAGCGGCGTCGTACACGAACAACGACGCGGCCGCCGAGCAGCTGCTGACCGCCTTCGGGGACGACGCCCACATCACCGACGTGAAGATCACGCCGGGCACGGCGACCGGCACCACCGTGCCCTACACGGTGAAGGCGAAGGTGGCCTACGACGGGAAGTCGAAGCCGCTGAGCTACAGCAGCAAGCTGACGGTCGTGCGCGGCCTCACCAGCGGGCGGGCGCTGGTCGACTGGCAGCCGTCCGTCGTGCACCCCCAGTTGAAGAAGGACGACACCCTCGTCACGGAGCAGTCGGCCAACCCGCCCATCGAGGCGGTCGGCCGTGACGGCTCCGAGCTGACGAAGGAGAAGTACCCCTCCCTCGGCCCGGTCCTGGACGCCCTGCGCGACAAGTACGGGGAGCAGGCCGGCGGCACCCCCGGCATCGAGCTGGTCGTCCGGCACGACGGCGACGGTGCTCCAGACACCCCGCTGCTGACCCTCGCCGAGGGCAAGCCCCGCAAGCTCACCACCACGATCAGCCCGAGCGCGCAGGCGGCGGCCGAGAAGGCGGTCAAGCGGTTCGCCCAGTCCTCGGTGGTGGCCGTCCAGCCGAGCACCGGTGAGGTGCTGGCCGTGGCGAACAACCGTACGGACGGCTTCAACGCGGCCTTCGAGGGCCGGGCGGCACCCGGCTCCACCATGAAGATCATCACTGCCGCGATGCTCATCGACAACGGCGTGACCTCGATGAACGGCCCGGCACCCTGCCCGCCCACGGCGACGTGGCAGAGCCAGACCTTCAACAACCTGAAGGGCATGAAGCCCAACGAGAACGCCACCCTCGCCAACAGCTTCATGCGGTCCTGCAACACCGCCTTCATCAAGCTCATCGACGAGAAGCCGCTCACGGACGCCTCGCTGACCCAGGAGGCCGAGCGGCACTTCGGGCTCGGGCAGGACAACTGGAAGACCGGCATCGTCTCGTTCGACGGCAGCGTCCCCGCGGTCAGCGGCCCGGACCGGGCGGCCGGTGCCATCGGGCAGGGCCAGGTCCAGATGAGCCCGCTGAACATGGCCTCGGTGACCGCGACCGCGATGACCGGCACCTTCCGCCAGCCCTATCTCGTCTCGCCGAAGCTGGACGACCGTGAGCTGGCCCGGGCCGAGGGTCTGAAGGCGAGCACCGCCGCCCAGCTGAAGCAGATGATGCGGCTCACCGCCACCCAGGGCACCGCCATGGAGGCCATGCGGGGACTCGGCGGCGACATCGGCGCCAAGACCGGTTCCGCCGAGGTCGACGGCAACGCCAAGTCCAACAGCTGGTTCACCGGGTTCCGGGGCGACGTCGCGGCGGCGGCCATGACCGAGGAGGGCGGCCACGGCGGCGACGCGGCCGGGCCGATTGTCGCAGCCGTGCTACGAACGGGTGGCTGATCTCACCTCCACGGAACGGGACTCTAGGGTGGGGGCCGTCGTTGGGACAGCCGAGGGCAACGGGGACCCTGGGGATTCGTGGAGGAACGAACAGCAGTGGGCAACAGAAGGCGCGTCGCCGAGCGACGGAAGACGAGGCCCGCCGTGATCGGCGGGATGATCGCCGTGGTCGTGGGCGGCGCCGGGTTCGGCGCCTACGCCCTGTACGGCGGCGGCGCGGCGGCCGACGACGGCACCCGGGCGGCCTCCGCCGACCAGAAGCCCAAGGTGAAGACCGGGCCCCTGTCGGCGACCGAGGTCACCACCACCGCCCGGGCCTTCCTCACCGCCTGGCAGTCGGGGAAGGTCGCCGAGGCCGCCGCGGCCACCGACGACTCGGCGGCGGCCACCTCCCTGCTCACCGGCTACACCAAGGACGCCCGCATCAAGGACGTCACCCTCACCCCGGGCACGCCCACGGGTGACGAGGTGCCGTTCTCCGTCAAGGCCACGGTGTCGTACAAGAACACCGACAAGCCGCTGGCGTACGACAGCGCGCTGACCGTCGTCCGCCGCACGAGCGACGGCAAGCCGCTGGTCGACTGGCACGCGGCGGTCGTCCACCCCGACCTGAAGGACGGCGACAGGCTGGTCACCGGCGAGGCGGGCACGCCCCCGGTCAAGGCGCTCGACCGGGACGGCGGCGAACTGACCAAGGAGAAGTACGCCTCGCTCGGCCCGGTCCTGGACGGGCTGCGCGAGAAGTACGGCAAGGAGGCCGGCGGCAAGGCCGGCATCGAGCTGCGGGTCGTGCGCGGGAAGTCGGCCAAGTCGGACGACCTGTCCGACAAGACCCTGCTGGAGCTGAGCAAGGGCACGCCGGGCACGGTGAAGACCACGCTGGACCCGGCCCTCCAGGCGGCGGCCGAGAAGCAGGTCGCGAAGAAGGCCCGGTCGTCGGTGGCCGTGGTGCGGGTGTCGACCGGCGAGATCCTGGCCGCCGCCAACGCCTCGCCCGGCTTCAACACCGCCTTCCAGGGCTCCCTCGCCCCCGGCTCCACGATGAAGGTCATCACCTCGTCGCTGCTGATCGAGAAGGGCCTGGCCTCGGCGGACAAGAAGCACCCGTGCCCGAAGTACTTCACGTACGGGCACTGGAAGTTCCAGAACGACGACAAGTTCGAGATCAAGGACGGCACGTTCAAGGCGAGCTTCGCCCGCTCCTGCAACACGGCCTTCATCAGCCAGGCGCCGAAGCTGAAGGACGACGACCTGACCAAGCAGGCCCAGCAGGTCTTCGGCCTGGGGATGAACAACTGGGCGATCGGTGTGCCGTCCTTCGACGGCGCGGTGCCCGTGCAGTCGGCGGCCCAGATGGCCGCCTCGCTGATCGGGCAGGGCGGCGTCCGGATGAACCCGCTGAACATGGCGTCGGTGTCGGCGACGGTCAAGTCCGGCACCTTCCGCCAGCCGTACCTGGTCTCCCCGGACGTGGACGGCCGCAAGCTCGCGACGGCCTCGCGCACGATGTCGGCCGGCACGCTGTCCCAGCTGCGTGAGCTGATGTCCTACACGGCGGCGTACGGCACGGCCGCGGAGGCGATGGCCGGGGTGAGCGGCGACGTCGGCGCGAAGACCGGGTCCGCCGAGGTCGACGGCCAGAAGAAGCCGAACGGCTGGTTCACCGCCTACCGGGGCGACCTGGCGGCGGCGGGTGTGGTCCAGCAGGGCGGGCACGGTGGTTCGACGGCCGGCCCGATCGTGGCGGCGCTGCTGAAGATGGGCGGCTGAGCCTCAGGGCTCGAAGCCCGGGCCCCGGCTCAGTGCGTGACCGGTTCCGCGGCGGCCGTGTACGTCCGCCGCAGGAACCGCAGCAGCGCCTGCCGCTCGAACTGCACCACCGACACGCCCTGAGCGGAGTGGAACTCCACGACGGCCTGCACCCGCCCGCACGGCCACACGCGTACCTCACCGCTGCCCGTGGGGGCCCGCAGCCCCTCCTCCAGCAGCCGGCGGTCGAAGGTCCACTCGCGCGCTCCGGCACCCGGCAGTGTGATGCGCACCGACCGGGGATCCCGGTCGGGGTCGTACCGCAGCCTGACCGGAATCGCCTCCAGCTCATCGACCAGCGGGACGGCCGCGTCCGTGACGATGTGAGCTCGCGCGTACTGCTCGACTACGGACATCGGACGGCCCCTTCACCGTGCGCCACCTGTGCGGAGACTGTGTGTCCACTCCCTCTCCAATGTCGCATATTTTCCGGATTGCGCTTCCGGAGGCCGGAGATATCGCACGTGAGGTAAAACGAGCATCACGCTCTTGCAAATCGTTCGCATCAAGCCACATCATCGAACGGTGCATGTACCCGACGGATTCATCAACGCGCCCACCTCCGCCGCCACCGGTGTGATCGCCGCGGGCGCCATCGCCGTGAGCCTGCGCGGTGCGCGCCGGGAACTCGACGAGCGCACCGCGCCGCTGGCCGGACTCGTCGCGGCGTTCATCTTCGCCGTGCAGATGCTGAACTTCCCCGTCGCGGCGGGGACCAGCGGCCATCTGCTCGGCGGTGCGCTGGCGGCGATACTCGTGGGCCCCTACACAGGGGTCCTGTGCGTCTCCGTCGTCCTGCTCATGCAGGGCATCCTCTTCGCGGACGGCGGTCTGACCGCGCTCGGCGTGAACATCACCAACATGGCGATCGTCACCACGGTCGTCGCCTACGCCCTCTTCCGCGGCCTGGTGAAGCTGCTGCCCCGCACCCGCCGGTCGGTCACCGTGGCCTCGTTCGTCGCCGCCCTGGTCTCCGTCCCGGCCGCCGCCCTGGCCTTCACGCTGATGTACGCGATCGGCGGCACCACCGACGTGTCGATCGGCAAGGTCGCCACCGCCATGATCGGCGTGCACGTCCTGATCGGCATCGGCGAGGCCGTGATCACCGCGCTGACCGTCGGCGCGGTGATCGCCGTACGCCCGGACCTGGTGTACGGGGCGCGCGGCCTCACCCAGAAGCTCAAGCTGCGGGTGAACGGCGAGCTGGTAGACGCCCCCGGCGTCGAGCCCGAGCCCGTGGCCGTGCGGACCTCGCACCGCACGGTGTGGGCCGCCGGTCTGGTCGCCTCCCTGGTCCTGGCCGGATTCGTCAGCTTCTACGCCTCCGCCGACCCCGACGGTCTGGAGAAGGTCGCCGCCGATCACGGCATCGACAGGAAGACCGAGGAGCACGCCGTCGCGGACTCCCCGCTCGCCGACTACGGCGTCAAGGACGTCTCCGACGCCCGCCTGTCCGGGGGGCTGGCGGGGGTCATCGGCGTGGGTGTCACGGTCGTCGCGGGCAGCGCGGTCTTCTGGGCCGTCCGCCGCCGCCGTGACGCCGACGCCTCCCCGTCGAACACGTCGGGCGCCACGGACACGTCGGGCTCGACGAGCACCACGAGCGTCTGACATGGGAGCCGGGCACGCGCACAAGCTGTACCGGCACGGGCACTCGCCCGTGCACGGTCTGCCGCCGCACACCAAGCTCGCCGCCGTGTTCGCCTTCGTGGTGGTCGTGGTGTCGACGCCGCGGGAGGCGATGTGGGCCTTCGGGCTGTACGCCGTGCTGCTCGGGGTCGTGGCGTACGTTGCGCGGGTGCCCGCCGGGTTCCTGCTGCGGCGGCTGCTGATCGAGGTGCCGTTCGTGGCGTTCGCCGTGCTGATGCCGTTCGTGGCGGAGGGCGAGCGGGTCGACGTCCTCGGCCTGTCCCTGAGCGTGGGCGGCCTGTGGGGCGCCTGGAACGTGCTCGCCAAGGGCACGCTCGGCGTCGCCGCCTCCGTCCTGCTCGCCGCCACCACCGAGCTGCGCGAACTCCTCCTCGGTCTGCAGCGCCTCAAGCTCCCGCCGCTCCTCGTGCAGATCGCGTCCTTCATGATCCGCTACGGCGACGTCATCACGGACGAGATGCGGCGCATGCGGATCGCCCGGGAGTCACGCGGCTTCGAGGCGAAGGGCGTCCGGCACTGGGGCGTCCTGGCCAAGTCCGCGGGCGCCCTGTTCATCCGCTCCTACGAGCGCGGCGAGCGCGTGCACCTGGCCATGGTCAGCCGCGGGTACGCCGGCTCCATGCCGGTCATCGACGAGGTGACCGCGTCCCGGGCGCAGTGGACGTACGCCCTCGCCCTGCCCTGTGCCGCCCTCGTCGTCTGTCTGCTGGGATGGGCCCTGTGACTGATGTGACCCCTTCCCTGGACGTGGCCGGTCTGGCCTTCGCCTACCCCGACGGGCACCAGGCCCTCTTCGGCGTCGACTTCTCCATCGCGCGCGGCGAGCGGGTCGCGCTGCTCGGCCCGAACGGCGCCGGCAAGACGACCCTGGTGCTCCACCTCAACGGCATCCTGACCGGCGGCACCGGCACGGTGAGGGTGGCCGGACTGCGCGTCGGCAGGCAGCACATGGCGGAGATCCGGCGCCGGGTCGGCATCGTCTTCCAGGACCCGGACGACCAGCTCTTCATGCCGACCGTCCGGGAGGACGTGGCGTTCGGGCCGGCGGCGGCCGGGCTCAAGGGGCCGGAGCTGGAGCAGCGCGTGGACCGGGCGCTGGAGCGGGTCGGCATGGCCGAGTTCAAGGACCGCCCGCCGCACCACCTCTCCTTCGGCCAGCGCCGCCGGGTGGCCGTCGCGACCGTCCTCGCCATGGAGCCGGAGATCCTCGTCCTCGACGAGCCCTCCTCCAACCTCGACCCCGCCTCCCGCCGCGAACTGGCCGACATCCTCCGCTCCCTCGACGTGACCGTGCTGATGGTCACGCACGACCTGCCGTACGCCCTGGAGCTGTGCCCGCGCTCCCTGATCCTCAGCGAGGGCGTGATCGCGGCGGACGGCCCGACCGGCGAACTCCTCTCCGACGAGGAACTGATGCGCGCCCACCGGCTGGAGCTGCCGTTCGGTTTCGATCCGCGTGCCGTGCCGGCCGCTCCGGCACGTCCGTGACAATGGGCGCGTGACGAACGAGGAGACCGAGAGCCCGCTGCTGCTGGACCGGCAGCTGTGCTTCGCGCTGTACGCCGCCCAGCGCGCGGTGACGGCGGCGTACCGCCCGCTCCTCGAGGAACTCGGCCTCACCTACCCGCAGTACCTCGTCCTGCTGGTCCTCTGGGAGCGCGGGGAGACCACGGTCAAGGAGCTGGCGGCCGCGTTGCGGCTCGACTACGGCACGGTGTCGCCGCTGCTGAAGCGGCTGGAGTCGGCGGGACTCGTACGGCGTGCACGGTCGGCGCGGGACGAGAGGTCGGTGCTGGTGGCGGTGACCGGGCGCGGCGAGGAACTCCGGGAGCGGGCGGCGAGCGTGCCGGGCGCGCTGCTGGCGGCGACGGGGTTCGACGGCACGGAGGTCGCACGGCTCCGCGAGGAGCTGTGGCGGCTGGCGGAAAGCCTTTAGGGACGGTTACCCCCGGTTGCCCACCCCCTGGTGGCGGCAGACCGGTTACTGGTCAGTACCTTGTGCACGATGTGTTTGTGCGCACTGTTTCCCGGGGGAGGACAGCATGACTGACGGCCCCGCCGTCGACACCCGCCCGACGAAGATCATGTACGTGGCCGAGGCCACCGCCCACGGCGGCCGCGAGGGCTATGTGACCAGCCAGGACGGGCAACTCGACCTCAAGGTCGCGATGCCCCCGCAGCTCGGCGGCGACGGCAACGGCACCAACCCGGAACAGCTCTTCGCGGCCGGCTACAGCTCCTGCTTCCACAACGCGCTGATCCTGGTCGGCAACCGCGAGGGCTACGGCCTGACCGGCTCCACGGTCGCCGCGAAGGTCGGCATCGGCCCCAACAAGCAGCGCGGCTACGGCCTCGCGGTCGCCCTGAGCGTCTCGCTCCCCGTCCTCGACCCGGACCTCGCGACCAAGCTGGTGGACGCGGCCCACGAGGTCTGCCCGTACTCGAACGCGACCCGCGGGAACATCGACGTGACCATCCTGCTTGGCTGAAGGAGAGCAAGGAGAGCACCGCAGCGATACGAGGAGTACGGACGTGGACGTGCACGGCACAGTGGCCGAGGGCTTCGAACCGGTCAGGGACGCGTTCGCACGGAACTTCGCCACGCTCGGGGAGCGGGGCGCGGCGGTCGCCGTCCACCGGAACGGGCAGCGGGTCGTCGACCTGTGGGCCGGCACGAAGGACGTCGACGGCACGGACCCGTGGGAGCGCGGCACGGCTCAGGTCGTGCGCTCGGCGACGAAGGGCGTCGCCGCCGCCGTACTCCTGCTGCTGCACCAGCGCGGGCAGCTGGACCTGGACGCGCCGGTGGGCCACTACTGGCCGGAGTTCAAGGCGCGGGGCAAGGAGCGGGTGCTGGTCCGGCACGTCCTGAGCCACCGGGCCGGACTCCCCGTGCTCGACCGGCCCCTCACCCCCGAGCAGGCCCTCGACCCGCTGCGGGGCCCGGAGGCGGTAGCCGCCCAGGCCCCCGCCTGGGAACCCGGCACCGCCCACGGCTACCACGCGCTCACCTACGGCTGGCTCCTCGACGAACTGGTGCGACGCGTGACCGGGCAGGGCACCGGCGCATGGCTCGCCGCACAGATCACCGGCCCGCTGGGCCTGGACCTCTGGCTGGGCCTGCCGGACGCGGAGGCCTCCCGGGTCGGACGCGTGGGCCGCGTCGAGGGACCCGAGCCGACCGGCGGCCTGCGCACCCGCCCGAAGCGCTCGGTCACCGAGGCCTACGAGGACCCGGCCTCCCTGACCCGCCGGGCCTTCGCGGCGATCACCCCGTTCCCGGACCAGAACGACCCGGCCTACCGCGCGGCGGCCCTCCCCGCGACCAACGCCATCGCGACGGCGGACGGACTGGCCGGCTTCTACGCCTCGCTGATCGGCGACAGCGCCGGTGGCTCACGCCTGTTCACGCCGGAGACGGTCGCACTGGCCCGGGCCGAGGAGTCGGCGGGCCCCGACCGCGTCCTGGTGGTCGGCACCCGCTTCGGCCTCGGCTACATGCTGCACGGCAGCGCCTCCCCCTTCCTCGCACCGGGCTCCTTCGGCCACCCGGGCCGCGGCGGCGCCCTCGGCTTCGCCGACCCGGAGACCGGGATCGCGTTCGGCTACGTCACCAACGGCTTCCGCAAGACGGTGACGGCGGATCCTAGGGCTCAGGGGCTGGTGCGGGCGGTGCGGGGAGCGCTGGGGCTCCAGGGGTGACTAGACGTGAATCGGGTGGGAGGTCCGCCCGGACGCCTGGTCGATCTCCTCGTGCGCCTTGGTCAGCAGTTGCATGGCGAGCTCGTTCAGCGCCCGGGCGCCGGCGATCTCCTCCCCGACTCTGGGCTGATTGACGTCGGTCCGGTGCCGGCTCGCGTGCCCACGCGCCCGTACCTCGGTGCCGTCGGGCAGCCGGACCAGCGCCACCGCCTGGGTGTGCTGGTCGTCCTCCCGGAACTCCATCTCGACGTGCCATCCGACTCTGGTGTGCATCATGTCGATCACCTCCGGAACGCCTAGTTCCAGGGTCCTCCTCACGAGGGGGATGCGCACCCGCCTGACCCGGACTATCCGGTGTGCAGCATCAGCCCGATCCCGACGACGAGCAGCCCGGCCGCCACGATTCTCGGCGCGCCGAACCGCTCCTTGAAGAACACGGCCCCGATCGCCGCGCCCACGATGATCGACGACTCGCGCAGGGCGGCGATGGGCGCGAGTTCGGCCCTGGTCTGGGCCCACAGGACGAGGGCGTAGGCGGTGACGGATCCGGCGGCCCCGAGGAGCCCGAGCGCGGCGAAGGGCCGCAGCACGGCGGCGGTCTCCCTCCTCCAGCGGCTCACGGCATAGGCGGGGACCACCACCCCCTGCACCGCCATCAGCCAGGCGATGTACCCGAGGGGGGACGCGGAGGCGCGCACGCCGAGTCCGTCGACGACGGTGTACGCCGCGATCGTCAGCCCGGTCGCCAGGGCCGCCCCGATCGCCGCCCAGTCGGGCCGACGCCCCCGCAGTCCCCACACGGCGACGCCGGTCAGCCCCGCGCACGACAGGGCGACACCGGCGGCGGCCCACCCGTCGGGCACCTCGTGCGCGAAGACGGCGGCCAGCACGGTCACGACGAGGGGCGCGGTGCCGCGCGCGATGGGATAGGCCTGCCCGAAGTCGCCCAGCCGGAAGGACTTCATGAGCAGCGTGTAGTAGGCGATGTGTATGGCGGCGGAGCCGAGCAGGTAGGGCCATGCCCGGGCCGCCGGGAAGGCCACGAAGGGCGCCAGGGCCAGCCCGATGACCACCCCACCGCCCGAGATCAGCGCGAACCCGGCCAGCTTGTCGGTGATCTTGTGGGCGATGGCGTTCCAGCCGGCGTGCGTGACGGCGGCGAGCAGGACGGCGGCGGTGACCAGGGGCGTCACGCGGCGTGCTCGCGCACGTCCACGAGGGTGCCGCCGGCGTGGGCGACGAGGTCGCGGGGCGCCATGGGGAACACGGTGTACGGCGTCCCGGCAGCGGCCCAGACGACGTCGTGCTCCAGCAGGGACCGGTCGGCGAGCACGCGCGTCCTCGTCCTGTGCCCGAAGGGCGGCACGCCGCCGATGGCGTACCCGGTGGTCTCCCGCACGGCGTCGGCCCTGGCCCGGGTGACCTTGTCCGCCCCGAGCTCCTTCCGCACGAGCTCGACGTCGACCCGCGACGCCCCGTCCATGAGCACCAGCACCGGCACACCGTCCGCGGCAAAGATCAGCGACTTGCAGATCTGGCTCAGCTCACACCCGATCGCGGCGGCGGCCTCGGCGGCGGTACGGGTGGCTTCCGGGAACCGGCGGATGCGCGGAGCGACCTGCTCCAGGCCGAGCTCCCGCAGGGCTTCGATGAACCGGGGGTGCGCTCCGGAGTGCTCGGCGTCAGTGGCGGCTGTCGTCGTCATGCGGGCACGCTAGCGGTACGTGTACGAGGCACGCGAGGTGGTTTCAGCCGGTGGCGTCCTCCGGCCGGACATCCGCGAACTCCCACCACGCGAGCGGCAGCCAGTCTCCGTCGACGAAACCGTCGACAGACCCTCCGGTGCCCTGGATGGTCACGCGGGTCCCCTCCGGATAGACGACGCCGGACAAGCCGGGGACCGCCACGAGCAGTGTGCCGATACGTCCTGACAAAGCCATAGTTCCTTCCCTCTGTAGATGCAAATCGTCTCATCATGCACCAGCCTGGTATATGACCCACGGCACAAAACGGAGGTGCGTGACGATGAGGGCTGTCGTGTACAAAGGCCCCTTCGAGGTAGCGATAGAACAAGTGGAGGACCCACGGATCCAGCACCCGAACGACGTGATCGTCCGCGTCACCTCGACCGCCATCTGCGGCTCGGACCTGCACATGTACGAGGGCCGTACCGCCGCGGAACCGGGGATCGTGTTCGGTCACGAGAACCTCGGGGTCGTCGAGGAGGCAGGAGAGGGGGTCACCTCGCTCAGCCGCGGCGACCGGGTGGTCATGCCCTTCAACGTGGCATGCGGATTCTGCAAGAACTGTACGGCCGGTTTCACGGGCTTCTGCCTGACCGTGAACCCGGGATTCGCCGGCGGCGCCTACGGCTATGTCGCGATGGGGCCCTATGTGGGAGGCCAGGCGGAGTACGTGCGCGTGCCGTACGCCGACTTCAACTGCCTCAAGCTCCCCGAGGGCACCGAGAAGGAGACCGACTTCGTCCTTCTCGCCGACATCTTCCCGACCGGCTACCACGGCAACGAACTGGCCGACGTGCGTCCCGGTGACACCGTCGCGGTCTACGGCGGCGGTCCGGTCGGGCTCATGGCCGCCTACTCGGCGATGCTGCGCGGCGCGAGCAAGGTGTTCGTGGTCGACCGGGTGGCGGAGCGGCTGCAGAAGGCGCGGGAGATCGGTGCCGTGCCGATCGACTTCACCCAGGGCAACCCGGCGGAGCAGATCAAGGAGCAGACCGAAGGCGGCCGGGGCACGGACAAGGGGATCGACGCGGTCGGCTACCAGGCCCAGGCGCAGAACGAGGACCGCGAGGAGCCGGCGACCGTACTGAACTCGCTCGTCGAGACGGTCCGGCCGACGGGCGCGCTCGGCGTGCCCGGCCTGTACGTCCCCCGCGACCCCGGCGGACCGGACGAGCAGGCGAAGCAGGGCATGCTGATGGTCTCCGTCGGACGCCTCTTCGAGAAGGGGCTCCGCATGGGCACCGGTCAGTGCAACGTCAAGCGGTACAACCGCCACCTGCGTGACCTGATCATCGAGGACCGTGCGAAGCCGAGCTTCGTCGTCTCGCACGAGCTTCCTCTCGACCAGGCGCCCACGGCGTACGAGAAGTTCGACAAGCGGGTCGAGGGTTACACCAAGGTCGTCCTCCACCCGCACGCCTGAGACAGGAGCCGGTGAGGGCTCCCCGTCCCACGGGGCCCTCACCGGCCGGCCTGTCAGGGTGCGCTCAGGCGCGTACCAGCTCCCTGTCCTGATCGCCGCGGTCGGTGTGCGAGCGCAGGCCCTCGCCCTCGACGTCCACGTTGGGCAGTGCCCGGTCCAGCCACTTCGGCAGCCACCAGGCCTTGCGGCCGAGGAGGGCCAGGACGGCCGGGACGATGGCCATGCGGACGACGAACGCGTCGAAGAACACGGCGATGGCGAGGCCGAAGCCGATCATCTTGACCATCGACTCGGACGAACCGATGAAGCCGGCGAAGACCGCCATCATGATGACCGCCGCGGCCGTCACCACCCGGGCGCCGTGCCGGAAGCCCGTCACGACGGCCTGGCCGGCCTTCTCGCCGTGGACGTAGGCCTCCCGCATCCGGGTCACCAGGAAGACCTCGTAGTCCATCGCCAGGCCGAAGACCACGCCCACCATGAAGATCGGCATCATCGACATGACCGGGCCGGTCTGCTCGACGCCCATCAGGTCCGCCAGCCAGCCCCACTGGAAGACCGCGACCACCGCGCCGAGGGCCGCCATCACCGACAGGAGGAAGCCGAGGGCCGCCTTCAGGGGGACGAGGATCGAGCGGAACACCACGATCAGCAGGAGGAAGGCCAGGCCGACCACCAGGACCAGATAGGGGATCAGGGCGTCGTTGAGCTTCTCACTGACGTCGATGTTCATCGCCGTCTGGCCCGTGACCAGCACGTTCGCGTCGGAGTCGGCCTTGATCCCGGCGCCCTTGTCCCGGATGGAGTGGACCAGGTCCTCCGTCGCGACCGAGGAGGGCTTGGAGTCCGGGATGACCGTGATCGTCGCCGTGTCGCCGGCCTTGTTGGGCGCCGGCGGCGTGACGGTGACGACGTCCTCGAGGCCCTTGATCTCGTCGCCGACCCGCGTGAAGGCCGCCTTCGGGTCGTCGCTGTCCTTCGCGTCGACCACGACCATCAGGGGGCCGTTGAAGCCCGGCCCGAAGCCCTCGGAGAGGAGGTCGTAGGCGCGGCGCTGCGTGGTGGACGTGGGCTGGGAACCGTCGTCCGGCAGGCCCAGTTCCAGGCTCGCCGCCGGGACGGCCGCCGCGCCGAGGCCGATCACGCCGAGCAGCAGCACCGCGACCGGGCGGCGGACGACGAAGCTCGCCCAGCGCGTGCCCAGGTTCGGCTTGGCCGGCTTGTCCTGCCCGTCCCGCGCCTTGGCCCGGCCGAGCAGCTTGCCCTTCTCCCCCGCCGGCTTCACCCTCGGGCCCGCGTACCCGAGCAGCGCCGGGATCATGGTCAGGGCGATCAGCACCGCGATGGCCACCGTGCCCGCCGCCGCGACGCCCATCTTCGTCAGCATCGGGATGTTGACGACGGACAGGCCCACCAGGGCGATCACGACCGTGAGGCCCGCGAAGACCACCGCGGAGCCGGCCGTGCCGACGGCCCGGCCGGCCGCCTCCTCGCGGTCGCGGCCCTCGGCGAGTTCGGCCCGGTAGCGGGAGACGATGAACAGCGCGTAGTCGATGCCGACCGCGAGGCCGATCATCATGGCGAGGGTGGAGGTCGTCGAGCCGAGGTCCAGCGCACTGGCCAGCGCCGTGATCGTGGAGACGCCGATGCCCACGCCGACGAGTGCCGTCAGCAGCGGCAGACCGGCCGCGACCAGCGAGCCGAAGGTGATGACGAGGACGACCGCGGCGACCGCGATGCCGATGATCTCGGTGGTGCCGGTGTGCGGGACCGTCTGGAGCGCGTCACCGCCGATCTCGACCGTCAGCCCGTCCTTGCGCGCGTCCTGCGCGGAGTCCTCCAGTGCGTCGCGCGAGGAGTCCTCCAGCTCCATGCCGGAGACCTTGTACGACACCTGCGCGTACGCGACCGTGCCGTCCTTGCTGACGGCCTTCGCCTGGTAGGGGTCGGTGACGCGGACGACCTCGGAGCCGTCGGAGAGTTCCTTGACTGTCTCCCGGACGGTCGCCTTGTTGCCGGGGTCGGTCATCTTCTCGCCGCTCGGCGCCTTGAAGACGACACGTGCGGTGGCTCCGTCGGCGCTGGTGCCGGGGAAGCGCTGTTCCAGCAGGTCGAAGGCCTTCTGCGCCTCGGTGCCGGGGATGGAGAACGAGCTGTTGCCCGCGGTGGGGGCACTGGCCGCGCCGACACCGGCGAGGGTCAGCAGGGCCACCCAGATCAGGGCGACGAAGTGCCGCCGCCGGAACGACATCCGGCCGATTTTGTAGAGGAATGTGGCCACGAGGGCGTACTCCCGGTCAGGTCGTGGGGTTGTTTCTGGGCAGGGCTGATCAGCCCGACGACGTGAGCGGTGACGTCAGGTGGAGGACTGGCTCTGGGGAATCGTCAGTCGACGGGAATGCCGAGGGCGGGGAGGACCACGGCATCGATGTACGAGGTGAGGAACGCCTGCGTGGGCGGCTGTTCGTCGATCAGCGTGCGGGTGGCGAAGGCGCCGACGAGCATGTGCACGATGTAGTCCAGCGCCGGGCGTCCGGCCTGGACCTCGCCGCGGTCGACGGCCCGTTGCACCACCCGGTGGAACTCCTCCATCTCGGGCTCTATGAGCAGTTCCCGGAAGGCGTGGAGGAGGTCCGGGTTGCCGTGCACCGCCATGAACAGGCCCCGCATCAGCGCGGCGTTCTGCTGCATGGTGCAGTCGTCCTCACGGGCGGTGAGGGCGTGCAGGTCGCCCCGCAGGGATCCCGTGTCGACGTCGGCGATGTTGCCCGGCTTGTTGTGCCGGATCGCCTTCGCCACCAGCTCCGGCTTGCCGCCCCACTGGCGGTAGAGCGTCGCCTTGCTGGACCGCGTGCGGGCGGCCACGGCGTCCATGGTGAGGGCGTCGTAGCCGACCTCGCGGAGCAGGTCGAGCACGGCCGCGTACAGCTCGGCCTCCCGCTCGGGGGTGATCCGACTGCGACGCGCGGTGGCGACCTCAGCCATCTCGCTCACCTTCCTGCTCCGAACGACACGGTTTCGTACTCACGAATGTAGCGCACCCCCTATGAAAACGAAACCGTTTCGTACGTGTGCTGGGTCACGGTATCCGGTTTGCCTGAACTTGCTGCACTCCGTCCCCCGGCAAAGCATGAAGAGGTGACCTATCTGCGTCTGCCGCACCTCCATGACGACCTGCTGTGCTTCGTGGCCGAGGACGACCTCTGGCTCGCACCGGCCGACGGCCCCGGACGCGCCTGGCGGCTCACCGTCGACCGCACCAAGGTGGGCCACCCCCGCTTCTCACCCGACGGCCGGCACCTCGCGTACACGAGCTGGCGCAGCCTGGTGCCCGAGGTCCATCTCGCGCCGGTGGACGGCGGCCCGGCCCGGCAGGTGAGCCACTGGGGCAGCGCCGACACCCGGGTCTGCGGCTGGACCCCGGACGGCGAGATCCTGGCCGTGGCCTCGCACGGCGAGCCCTTCTCGTACTTCACCTGGGCCTACAAGATCGCCCCCGAGGGCGACCCGGGGCGCAAGCTGCCCTGGGGGCCGGTCGCCGACATCCAGGTCGCCGATCTGGACGGGGAACGGAAGTCGCTCCTCCTCACCGGCACCCCGCCGCACGAACCGGCCGCCTGGAAGCGCTACCGGGGCGGGGCCACGGGCCGGCTGTGGCTGCACGGCGAACGGCTGCTCGAAGGCCTCGGCGGCCATCTGCACTCCCCCATGTTCGTCGGTGGCAGGATCGCCTTCCTCTCCGACCACGAGGGCGTCGGCAACCTCTACTCGTGCGCCTACGACGGCTCCGACCTGCGCCGGCACACCGACCACGACGCCTTCTACGCCCGGCACGCCTCCAGTGACGGCACCCGGGTGGTGTACCAGTGCGCGGGCGACCTGTGGCTGGTCGACGACCTGTCACCCCACTCCGAGCCGCGCCGGCTGGACGTACGGCTGAGCGGGCCGCGCGCGGGGCGGCGCCCGTACCAGGTGGCCGCGGCCCAGCACGTCGACGGGATCTCGGTCGACGAGACCGGGCGGGCCAGCGCGGTCGTCGTACGCGGGAGCCTGTACTGGCTCACCCACCGGGACGGGCCGGCCCGCACCCTCACCGACACCCCTGGCGTCCGGGTGCGGATGCCGGAGATGCTCGGCGGGAGCGGGCGAGTGGCCTATGTGACGGACGCGGAGGGCGAGGACGCGATCGAGATCGCCTTCCTGCCCCGGGCGAGCGGCGACCGCGGGCCGAGGCGGCTGGCCTCGGGCGCGCTGGGCCGGGTACGGGAACTCGTGTCCGATCCGGAGGGCGAGCGGCTGGCGGTCGCCTCGCACGACGGACGGCTGCTGCTCGTGGACGTGGCCGAGGAGTCCGACGGCGAGGTCACCGAGCTGATCCGGTCGATCAACGG
Source organism: Streptomyces sp. SID5464 (assembly GCF_009862985.1). NCBI lineage: Bacteria > Bacillati > Actinomycetota > Actinomycetes > Kitasatosporales > Streptomycetaceae > Streptomyces > Streptomyces sp. SID5464. Next base: position 80,179 of record NZ_WWIQ01000010.1, read on the forward strand.
GCCCGTGCGGGACCTCGCGTTCTCCCCGGACGGGGCGTGGCTGACCTGGTCACATCCGGGCATCGGCCGGACGCTGCGGCAGATCAAACTCGCGCGGATCAAGGACCGGTTCGTCGTCGACGTCACCAACGGCCGTTTCGAGGACGAGAACCCGGTCTTCACGCGCGACGGCCGCTACCTCGCCTTCCTCTCCTGGCGCGGCTTCGACCCCGTCTACGACGTGCACACCGGCGACCTGTCCTTCCCGCTGGGCTGCCGTCCGTATCTCGTCCCGCTGTCCTCGGCGACGCCCTCCCCGTTCGCGGTGAACCCGGAGGGCCGTCCGGCCGCCGGGGGCCTGGACCCGGTGGAGGACGACGGGAACGGGGACAACGGGGCCGTGACCGTCGAGGTCGAGGGGCTGGAGAGCCGGGTCACGCCGTTCCCGGTGGCCGCCTCCAAGTACTCGGCGCTGCACCCCGTGGCGGGCGGCGGGCTGGTGTGGCTGCGCTGGCCGATCTCGGGTGCGCTGGGCGAGACGTTCGCCAACCCGGACGACACCAGCGGTCGGCCGACCCTGGAGCACTTCGCCATCACCAAGGCCAAGAAGTCCGAACTCGCCGTGCACCTGGACTTCTTCGCGGTCAGCGGCGACGGCACGCGGCTGGTCGTCGTCGACGAGGGCGAACTGCGCGCGGTGCCGGCGACCGAGCCCGGCGACCTGGACACGACGGTGTGGATCGACGCCCGGCGCATCCTGCACGCGGTCGACCCGGCGGCGGAGTGGCGGCAGGCCTACGAGGAGGCCGGGCGGCTGATCCGGGCGTACTTCTGGGAGCCGGGCATGTGCGGCATCGACTGGGACGGGGTGCTGGACCAGTACCGTCCCCTGGTCGAACGCGTCGCCTCCCCGGACGAGTTCGCCGACCTGCTGCGCGAGGTGCTGGGCGAGCTGGGCACCTCCCACGCCTACGTCACCGCCGCCCGGCGCAACGAGGGCCCGCCGCACTACCAGCGCCGGCAGGGCCTGCTCGGCGCCAACTTCGTCCGCCGGGACGGCGGCTGGATGGTCAAGCGGATCCTGCCCGGCGACTCCTCCGACTCCAAGGCCCGCTCCCCGCTGGCCGGCACGGGCATCCGCGAGGGCGCGGTCCTGACCCATGTCGACGGCCGCCCGGTGGATCCGGACGCGGGCCCGTATCCACTGCTGGCGGGCGCCGGCGGTACGACGGTGGAGCTGACCTTCTCCCCGGCACAGGGCGAGGGCCCGCCCCGGCGGGTCGCCGTCGTCCCGCTCGTCGACGAGCGGCCGCTGCGCTACCAGGACTGGGTGGCCAAACGCCGGGCGGTGGTACGGGAGCTGAGCGGCGGGCGGTGCGGCTATCTGCACATCCCGGACATGGGCGGTTCGGGCTGGGCGCAGTTCAACCGCGATCTGCGCATGGAGGTGTCCCGGCCCGCGCTGATCGTGGACGTGCGCGGCAACGCCGGCGGTCACATCAGCGAGTTGGTCATCGAGACGCTGAGCCGCACGGTCCTGGGCTGGGACCTGACCCGCGACGCCCAGCCCGTGTCGTACACCTCGAACGCGCCGCGGGGCCCGGTGGTGGCCCTGGCGGACGAGGCGACGTCCTCCGACGGCGACATGATCACCGCCGCGTTCAAGCTGCTGAAGCTGGGCCCGGTGGTGGGGCAGCGCACCTGGGGCGGTGTGGTCGGCATGACCGGCCGGCACGAACTGGGGGACGGCACGGTCATCACGGTGCCGATGAACGCGGCCTGGTTCGACGCCTACGGCTGGTCGGTGGAGAACAAGGGCGTCGCCCCGGACATCGACGTCCTGCGCACCCCGCTGGACTGGGCGGAGGGCCGCCACGCCCAGCTGACCGACGCGGTGGAGCTGGCGCTCGGCCTGCTGGAGACCGATCCGCCGGCGACGCCGCCGACCTACAGCGACGTACCGGACCGCTCCCGTCCGAAGCTGCCGCCCAGGCCGTGAGAGAGCCCAGGACGTGAGGAAGGGGCGCCCCGCGCGAGGCGCCCCTTCCCTTCAGCACGCGACGTCAGGCGTCGTAGTCCTGGTCGAAGCGTTCCTCCTGCTCGCGCTCCCGCTCACGCTCGCGCTGCGAGGGCTGCGAGGGGTCCATGTCCTCGTCACGCCGGCGACCGCGGCCCTGCGCCTGCTCGCGAGCCTGGTCCGCCTTCTGGCGGGCCTGGTTCTGCCACTGCTCGGACTTCTCCTGGAACTGGTCCTTCATACCCATGTGGGTTCACTCCCGTTGGGGGTGAGGGGATCTGGCTCGACCAGATTCACACGTGCCGTGACGCTGCGCATGTCGATCACTTACGGAGCGTAGCCCTCTGTTGTTCATCGGCTGCTCCGCCCGCCCCGACGAGGCCCGTGCGCATGCCGGTCAGCCGGTCCGCGAACCGCCGCATCTCGCGCTGGCCCACCGTCCCGATGACCCCGGGCAGATATCCGCGCACGCCCTGCATCCCGCGCAGCCACCACTGCCCGTAGACATGACCGGCACGCCGCTCGATCCCGGCCACGAGCCGGTCCACCGCCGGGCCCAGCGGATACGTCTTGTTGGACGGCCAGGGCAGCCGCTGCCTCAACTCCCGCATGACGTCGTCCTGGTCGGCCCCGCGCACCATGTCGGTGTCGGTCCACGACAGATACCCGACGCCGACCTTCACGCCCCGGTGCCCGACCTCGGCGCGCAGGCTGTGCGCGTACGCCTCCACGCCGGACTTGGACGCACAGTACGCGGTCATCATCGGCGCCGGGGTGATCGCCGCGAGGGACGCGATCTGGAGCAGATAGCCCCGGCTCTCCAGCAGCAGCGGCAGGAAGGCGCGGGCGGTCACCGCCGAGCCGACCAGGTTGACCTCGATCACCCGCCGCCAGGACTCCGGGTCGGAGTCGACGAACGGACCACCCGTGGCCACACCGGCGTTGGCGACGACGATGTCGACCCGGCCGAAGCGCTCCCTGACCTCCTGCGCGACCCGGGCCATCACCTCGTGGTCGGTGACGTCGGCGTGCCAGTGGTCGCTGTCGCTGTGCAGCCGCCCGGAGACCTCCTTGAGCGCGTCCGGTTCGAGCCCGACCAGCGCCACCCTCACCCCGCGTGCGGAGAGCTTGCGGGCCAGCAGCTCCCCGACGCCGCGCGCCGCCCCGGTCACCACGGCGACCTTGCCCTCAAGGCTCACCCTGCTCATGCGCTCTCCTCGGATACGGCCTGGATGTGTGCGTGGACGAGTTCACGTATCTTCCCGGTGACCTGCTCGGGCGCCTCGATCGGCGTCATGTGGCCGATGCCGGGCAGCTCGGTGAGCCCGGTGCAGTGCGGCAGCGCGGTGGCCAGGGCCCGGGCGTGCACCGGCGGCGTGAGCCGGTCCGCCGTACCGACCACCACGGCCGTGGGCACGTGAAGCTCCCGTACGCCGTGGTCCAGGTCGAGCAGGTCCAGCACGTGCGACCAGGCGTAGCGGACCTCGCGGGGGCAGGCGTGCACGATGCGGGCGCACGCCTCGACCATGTGCGGGGCCGAACCCGGGCCCATGGTCCCGTACTTGAGGATCCGGCGGGCCAGGGGCGTGACCGGGCCGAGCGGTGCCCGGGAGCCGAGGATCCGCCGGGTCAGCCAGGTCCGCAGCCGCCCGGGCCGCATGGCTACGACGGTGGAGGCCGCGACCAGCTGCGAACTGCCCGTGCTGCACAGCAGGACGGCGGCGGCGTGCTCGCGGAAGGCGGCTCTCCCGGAGGCCGCCATGACGGTCATGCCGCCCATGGAGTGCCCGGCGATCACGGCCTGTTCGCCGGGCGCGAGGGTGGCTGCGAGTACGGCTTCCAGGTCGTCGGCGAGGGCGTCGGTGCTGCACGCGGGGCTCGCGGGGCTGCGTCCGTGGCCGCGCTGGTCGTAGGCGATGACCCGGTGGTCGGCGGCGAGGTCGCGGATCTGGGCCGCCCAGAAGGCGGTGGAGCAGGTCCAGCCGTGGGCGAGGACGACGGCGGGGGCTCCGTCGGGCCCGTGCGTCTCGACGTGCAGCCGGGCGCCGTCGGCGGAAACGGCGGTCAGTTCGCGCGCGGGAGCGGGCGGGGCGTAGGGGCCGGGGTCGACGTGAAGGAGACGGCTCACGCGTCCACCCCGGCCTTCTTCTCGGCCTTGTTCGCCGTCTGCTCGGCGGCCGGTGCCCGCAGGACGTCGTACTCCGCGAGGTCCACCCGCCGCGTCGCCCGCCGGAACTCGGCTGTCGTACCGGGCCAGATGGTGGTGTTGCGGCCGCTCGCGTCGAGGTACCAGCTGGTGCAGCCGCCGGTGTTCCACACGGTCCGCTTCATGCGTTCCTGCACCCGGTGGTTCCAGGCGCGTACGGCGCTCGGCCGGGCGTCGAGGGCGACCCGGCCCCCGAGGACGTCGACTTGGCGGACGAAGTCGGCCAGGTAGTTCAGCTGCGACTCGATCATGAGGATCATCGAGGAGTTCCCGAGGCCGGTGTTGGGCCCGATGATCGTCATCCAGTTGGGGAAGCCGGCGGCCGAGGCGCCGCGCAGGGCCTCCATGCCGCCCTTCCAGCTCTCGGCGAGGGTCCGTCCGTCGGCGCCCACGACCCGCTCGGCGATGGGCATGTCGGTGACGTGGAACCCGGTGCCGAAGACGATCGCGTCCGCCTCGGCCTCGCTGCCGTCGGCGGCGACGAGGGTCGATCCGCGGACCTCGGCGAGCCCGCTCGCGACCACGTCGACATTGGGCTGTGCGAGCGCCGGGTAGTAGTCGCTGGACAGCAGGATCCGCTTGCAGCCGATGCGGTAGTCCGGGGTGAGCTTCGCCCGCAGGGCCGGGTCCTTGATGGCGCGGGCCATGTTGCGCCGGGCCAGCTGCTCGACGAAGCCGAGTTCGTTCGGACGCTTGGTGAACGCCTGGACCTGCAACTCCCGGATGCCCCACAGCAGTCCGCGGCGCAGCTGCGAGGTGAAGGGCAGCTGCCGGTGGAGCCATCGCTCGGCGTCGCTGATGGCCCGGTCGACGCGGGGCATCACCCACGGCGGGGTGCGCTGGAAGAGCGTGAGCCGCGACACGTCGGGCTGGACGGCCGGCACGATCTGGATGGCCGAGGCCCCGGTCCCCACCATCGCGACGCGCTTGCCGCGCAGGTCGTAGTCGTGGTCCCAGCGGGCCGAGTGGAAGACCTTGCCCGGGAAGGAGTCCAGCCCGGGGATGTCCGGCACCTTCGGGTCGGACAGCGGCCCGGTGGCGGAGACGACGATGTCCGCCGACAGGCTCCCGCTGCTGGTCTCGATGTCCCAGCACAGCCGCTCGGCGTTCCACGTCATCCGCTTCACCTCCGAGTCGAAGCGGATGTGCGGCCGCAGCCGGAAGGTGTCCGTCACGTGCTCCAGGTAGGCGCGGATGTGCTCCTGTCCCGAGAAGGTGCGCGGCCAGTCGGGGTTGGGCGCGAAGGAGAACGAGTACAGATGCGACGGAACGTCACAAGCGCACCCCGGGTAGCTGTTGTCCCGCCAGGTCCCGCCGACGCTGCTCGCCCGCTCCAGGACGACGAAGTCGGTGACGCCCTCGCGGCGCAGCCGCACGGCGGCCCCCAGCCCGCCGAACCCGGACCCGACCACCGCGACCCGCACATGCTCGCGTTCGTGTTCGCGTTCGCCCATGCCGACACCTCCACACACCACGAGAACCACGCCAGTGAACACTGGCGCAATGGGAGAGTAGGGCAGCGACGTACTGATGGGTAGGGGGCGGTCGAGGAAAGTTACCCTCGGTACGCCTTAAGGTGCCCAGGTGGCCGAGAAGCGTGAATACCGCATGGAAGAGCTGGCCCGCCTGGCCGGGATCACGGTGCGCACCCTGCGCTTCTACCGCGAACGCAAGCTGATCCCGCCACCCCGCCGGGAAGGCCGTATCGCCTGGTACGACGACCACCACCTGAACCGGCTGCGCACGATCACGGCCCTGCTGGAACGCGGCCACACCCTCAGCGGCATCGCGGAGCTGGCGGAGGCCTTCGACCACGGCCGGGACGTCGGCGACCTGCTCGGCGTCGGCGGCCCCACCGAGGAGGAGCCGGTCCACCTCACCCCCGAGGAGCTCGCCGACCACTTCGCGGGCGAGGCGACCCCCGAGAACCTCGCCGCCGCGATGGAACTCGGCTACCTCGGCACCGACGGCGACGAGATCGTCCACGTCAGCCGCCGTCTCCTGGAGGTCTCCTCGGCCCTGGTCCGCGAGGGCATCCCCCTCGCGGAGGTCCTCGGCGCGGCCAAGCAGGTCCGCACCCACGCCGACGCCCTGGCCGAACTCTTCACCGGCCTGGTCCTGCGCCACGCCTCCGAGGACGACCTGCCCCGCCTGCGCCCGCTGGCCCGCAGCGTGGTGGAGGCGGAACTGTCCCTGGCCCTGGACCGCAGGACACCCCCTAGCGGTCGTACACCACGGTCACCGGCGCGTGGTCGGACCACCGCTCCGCATGTGTGGCCGCCCGCTCCACGAACCCCTTGACCGCTCGCCCGGCGAGCCCCGGGGTGGCCACGTGGTAGTCGATCCGCCAGCCGGTGTCGTTGTCGAAGGCCCGCCCGCGGTACGACCACCACGAGTACGGGCCCTCCGTGTCCGGATGCAGGGCGCGTACGACGTCGACGTACCCGCCGTCGGCCGGGTCGAGCACGCGCCCGAGCCACTCCCGCTCCTCGGGCAGGAACCCGGAGTTCTTGGTGTTGCCGCGCCAGTTCTTCAGGTCGGCCTGCTGGTGGGCGATGTTCCAGTCGCCGCAGACCAGCACCTCGCGCCCCTCGGCGGCGGCCCGCTCCCGGAGCCCCTTCAGATGGGCGAGGAACTCACCCATGAAGCGCTCCTTCTCGTCCTGCCGCTCGGTCCCGACCTCACCCGAGGGCAGATACAGGGAGGCGACGGTGACCCCCGGCAGATCCGCCTCCACGTACCGCCCGCTGCCGTCGAACTCGGCGGACCCGAACCCGACCTGGACCCGGTCGGGCTCACGCCGGCTGTACAGGGACACCCCGGCCCGTCCCTTCGCGGCGGCGGGCGCGTGCACCACATGCCAGCCCTCGGGGTGCCGGACGTGCTCCGGCAACTGCTCCGGCTCGGCCCGCACCTCCTGGAGGCACAGGACGTCGGCGTCGGTCTGCGCGAGCCACTCCACGAAGCCCTTCTTCGCGGCGGCACGCAGCCCATTCACATTCACAGAGGTCACAGTGAGCACCCCGGCACGATACCGGCACACTGGACGAGGTCCAGTTCCGGATCGAATACGGTAGCCGTCATGCAGATACGCCGGGTCTCCTTCGACCACCCCGACGCCGTGAAGCTGAACGACCAGGTCCAGGCCGAGTACGCCGTCCGCTACGGCGACGACGGCGACGCCACGGTCATGGCCGCCGCGGACTTCGCCCCGCCGAACGGCGTCTACCTGATCGCGTACGACGAGGACGGCACGCCCGTCGCCTCGGGCGGCTGGCGCGCTCAGGACGCGAACGACGAGGGCAACCTGGACGGCGACGCCGAGGTCAAGCGCATGTACGTGATCGAGCAGATGCGCGGCCGGGGCCTGGCCCGGCGCATCCTGGCCGCCCTGGAGGAGGACGCCCGCGAGGCCGGCCGCATCCGCATGGTCCTGGAGACGGGCCTCAAGCAGCCGGAGGCCATAGCCCTGTACACGTCCAGCGGCTACGAGCCGTGCGCCAAGTTCGGCTACTACCGGCACTACGAGTCGAGCCGCTGCTTCGCGAAGCGACTGCGGCCCGCCGACTGACGGGGGCTCAGCCGCCGCCCCGCCCGTGACCCTTGTCATGCGGCGCGCGCCGCCTGCGGTCCCGCCACCACTCGGTCACCGAGCCGGTCTCGCCCCGCCGGTGCGGCGGCACCAGCACCTTCGGCCAGTTGAACCACGCGATCGTGACGTGCAGCACCAGCAAGGGCAGCGAGCCCAGGACGAAGATCGCACCGACCTGAACCAGGGCCATCCCCGCGCCGTCCGAGGCGGCGGTGGCGGTGATGCCGATCGTCATGCAGACGAACGAGGCGGCGAGCGGGACGATGCCGCGTTCATGCCCCTCAACGACCGACGGGTTCCAGGAGTACCCGACGTGCAGGTCGGGCGCCCGGCCGGAGCCGGTCCAGTGCAGCCACGCCGCCCGGACGAAGAACAGGTTCAGCGCGCCCGCGAAGACGGCTGCGAAGATGCCCGGAACCAGATGTGTCACAGCGCCTCCGCGGCAAGCGCACCGACCAGATACCCCAGTATCCGGGTGAGATCGCCAAGAAGATCCACGGCCGGACCAAGCTTGGGCAAGCGGTGGCGCTGAACACACGTCAGAGCCCGGTCGGTTTCCCGACCGGGCTCTGAGCTGCGTGGACCTGAGGGGATTTGAACCCCTGGCCCCCTCGATGCGAACGAGGTGCGCTACCGGACTGCGCCACAGGCCCTTGCAACGAGTGAAACTTTAGCACCCCGATCCGCCTGCTTGGAAATCCGTTGCCGAGGGGCGGTCACCTGCGGCTTCGCGGGGCTACTCGTTGGCGGCCCGGGGCCGGTCCCCGTCCTCGTACTGGTCGAACAGCGGCGTGCGGCCGCGCTCCCGGGCCCGCCGCGCGGAGGCCGCACGGCGGGCGTCACTGCGCCCGCCGCCGTCCGCCCTCTCCTGCCCGCGGGCGTCAGCCTCGGCGGGGCCCGCGCTGTCGGCGGGGGCCGTGGCGTCCTCGTGCTCCGGGGGGACGGCGCTCGACCGCGCGGAGCTCCAGGTGTCAGGGGCTCCGAGGTCCACGTCGCTGGTGGCCCGGGGTGCGACGGGTGCGGTCACATAGGTCGGCAGGGGCACCGGCACCGGCTCCCAGCTGTCGCCCTGCCCCGGCCGCCGCTGCCGCTCGCGCTGCTGGTCGACCCACTCGGCGTGGTCGGTCTGCTCGACGAGTGCGCGCCGGTCCGCCGCGAGGGCCGACAGGCCGGGGTCGGCCGCCGGCTCGGGTCCTTCCTCCGGTTCGTCGGCAGCCTCGTCGGCGGCGCCCCTGCGGGGCTGGCGCTGCCGCTCGCGCAGCCGCTGCGCCGCGACCTCGGCCCGGCGGCGGTCCATCTGGTAGGCGAAGCGGCGGCGCTCCTGGGAGCGCAGATACGCGATGTACACGCTGAGCATGACGGCGGGCACGCCGGGCGCCCACAGGAACGTGAGGCCCCCGACCGCGGCGACGATCGCGCCGAGGGTGAAGGCGAGGAACAGCATGGTGGTGGTGCGCCGACGGCGCGCGAGCACCTTCGAGCGCCGGGCCCGCGCTGCGGCCGCCTGGTTCGCCTGGTTCGCCTTGTTCGTCCGAGGGGCCGGGCCGCGCCGGGCGGCGGGCACATGGCCCCGTCCGCGTTCGGCGCTCGCCGGGCTGGGTCCGGGGGCCTGACGGGCCGGCTGCTCGGGGGCGGGCGACGGTACGGGTACCTGGGTCTGCGGACGCGTCTTGGACACGGCGAAGGCCCGGACGTCCACCGAGTCGGTGACGGCGTCCAGGTCGTCGGCGCCCTGCTCCCCCTCGTCGGTGGAGCGCGCCCGCAGGTCCTTGGCGTACCGGCGCTCCATGGCCGCCTTTCCGGACAGAAGCCGGATGGCGGTGCTGAAGCGTTCCGTCGGACGGGCCTCGTTCAGCTCGTCCTGCCTACGGAGCCACATCGGCACCAAGTAGGCGGCCCAGGCCCCGACGATGACTGCGTAGATGAGGCCGCTGCTGCTCACGCCTCACACCGTAGAGGGGTTTGCATGAGGCCATCTGCCAATTGCGCCGGTGTGTCGCACGATCTGGCTGATATTTCGAACTTTTTTTGTGACCGATGCGATCAGTGGACCGTCCAGGCCGGGAATTCAATGCCCTGAGACGGTCACCAGTCGATCAATTTCGAACATGTATTCAATTTCCGGGGTGCGGCCGGATTCCGGGATTACTCTGCGATCGTGCCCGGTGCCAGCGCCTCAGCAACCCGTCCGGCACCTCTTCCGCCGTGAGCGCGAAGACGAGGTGGTCGCGCCAGGCCCCGTCGATGTGGAGATAACGCGGCCTGAGCCCCTCCTCACGGAATCCGAGTTTCTCCACGACCCGGCGGCTGGGCCCGTTCTCGGGGCGAATGCAGACCTCGATGCGGTGCAGCCCGACCGTGCGGAAACAGTGGTCCACGACGAGCGCCACCGCCGTCGGCATCACCCCGCGGCCGGCCACCCCTTCGTCCACCCAGTAGCCGACATGCCCCGAACACATCGAGCCCCAGGTGATTCCGGCCACGGTCAACTGCCCCACCAGCCGCCCCTGGTACTCGATCACGAAGGGCAGCATCCGGCCCGCGTTCGCCTCCGACCTGAGGTGGCGGACCATCTGGCGGAAGGTGGGGCGGTGCGCCATCGGCCCGCCGGGCGCGGGCGGCGGAATGGTCGCCTCCCAGGGGCGCAGCCAGTCGCGGTTGCGCCGGTTGACCTCGCGCCACGCCCGCTGGTCGCGCAGCTTTATCGGCCTGAGGACGATGTCGCCGTCCACCAGCTCGACGGGCCAGGATGGGCTGTTCAGCTCGCACCCCCACTGCCGGGTCTGGGGTGGTCACCGCCGCGGAGCTGCTCGACGGCGTGGACCAGCAGCGGTTCCAGGACGGCCAGTCCGTCCTTCACGCCGCCGCTGGAGCCGGGCAGGTTGACGATCAGCGTGCCGCCCGCCACTCCGGCCAGGCCCCGGGAGAGCGCCGCCGTCGGCACCTTCTCCCGGCCGAACGCCCGGATGGCCTCGGCGATGCCCGGCACCTCGTGGTCGATCACGCGGCGGGTCGCCTCGGGGGTGCGGTCGGTGGGCGAGATGCCCGTGCCACCGGTGGTGACGATGACGTCGTAGCCGGTCTCGACACCGGCGCGCAGAGCCGCCTCCACGGGGTCGCCGTCGGGGACGACCTGCGGGCCATCGACCTCGAAGCCGAAGCCTTTCAGGCCGTCGGCGATCAACGGACCGCCCTTGTCCTCGTAGATCCCGGCGGCGGCCCGGTTGGAAGCGGTCACGACGAGAGCGCGGTACGTCATGCCCGGCTCCAGTCGCCCGACTTGCCGCCCGTCTTCTCCTCCACCCGTACGTCCGTGATGACCGCTCCCTTGTCGACCGCCTTGACCATGTCGATCACGGTGAGCGCGGCGACGGAGACCGCGGTGAGGGCCTCCATCTCGACGCCCGTGCGGTCCGTCGTCTTCACGGTGGCCAGGATCTCCACCGCGTCGTCCGCGACCGACAGGTCCAGTTTCACACCGGACACCGACAAGGGGTGACAGAGCGGGATCAGATCCGGGGTGCGTTTGGCGCCCATGATCCCGGCGATCCGCGCGGTCGCGAGGGCGTCACCCTTGGGGACGCCCTCGCCGCGCAGCAGTTCGATCACACGGGGCGAGACGAGGACGCGTCCGCTGGCGCGGGCGGTGCGGGCGGTCACGTCCTTCTCGGACACGTCGACCATGCGGGCGGCACCCGCCTCGTCGATGTGCGTCAGGCGGTCCTGCGTAGGGGGGTCCTGCATGCTCATGCTGTGTGGCGCTCCCGGTCCGGGCCTGCTGTGCGCGACACGGTACCCCCAACCAGCGCCTCTCAGCCGAGCAGGACCACCTCGACCTCGGTGCCGGGCTCGACGGACTCGGTGTCCTCGGGGACGACGATCAGCGCGTCGGCGTGGGCGAGCGCCGCGATCAGGTGGGACCCGGCGCCGCCGACCGGGGTGACCCGCCCGTCGGCGTACGTGCCGCGCAGGAACTGGCGGCGGCCCTTCGGCGAGGTCAGCGCCTTGTCGGCGGTCAGGGTCGCCCGGGCCGTCGGCCGGTGGACGTCCTCCAGCCCCATCAGGGCGCGGATCGCGGGGCGGACGAACAGTTCGAAGGAGACGTACGACGACACCGGGTTGCCGGGCAGGGCCAACAGGGGGGTGTGGTCGGGGCCGATGGAGCCGAAGCCCTGGGGCTTGCCGGGCTGCATGGCGAGCTTGCGGAACTCGATGCCGCTGCCCGCCTCGTCCTCGTCGGCGACGTGGGACAGGGCCTCCTTGACGACGTCGTACGCCCCGACGCTCACGCCGCCGGTGGTGACCACCAGGTCGGCGCGGACCAGCTGGTCCTCGATGGTGGAGCGCAGGGTCTCGGCGTCGTCGGCGACGGCGCCCACGCGGTAGGCGATGGCGCCGGCGTCGCGGGCGGCGGCGGTGAGGGCGAAGCTGTTGGAGTCGTAGATCTGACCGGTGCGCAGCTCCTCGTCGGGCTGGACGAGTTCGCTGCCGGTGGAGAGCACCACCACGCGCGGGCGCGGGCGGACGCGGACCGTGCCGCGGCCGATCGCGGCGAGCAGGGCGATCTGGGGCGGGCCGAGGATCGTGCCGGCCTCCAGGGCACGGTCGCCGGCCTTCACGTCACTGCCTTTCGCGCGCACGTGCGCGCGCGCCTCGGCCGGACGGTACACCTGCACGTGCCCGGTGGCGCCCTCGGGGCCGAGGCTGCGGGCGCGCATGCCGCGCACCGGGCCCTCGCCGAGCCCGCCGTCGGTCCACTCGACGGGCACGACCGCCTCGGCGCCGGGCGGCAGCGGGGCGCCGGTCATGATCCGGGCGGCCTGGCCGGGGCCCACGTGGAGCAGCTCGGCCTGGCCGGCGGCGACGTCCCCGACGACCTCCAGGGCCGCGGGGAACTCCTCGCTCGCGCCCGCCACGTCCGCGACCCGCACCGCGTAGCCGTCCATCGAGCTGTTGTCGAAGGGCGGCAGGGACACCGGCACCGTGACGTCCTCGACGAGGACGCAGCCCTGGGCGTCGAGCAGATGCAGCTCGATGGGTTCCAGGGGGCGGACGGTGGCGAGGATGTCCTCCAGGTGCTCCTCCACCGACCACAGGTGGTCGGGGCCGAAGTGGTCCTGGCCGGTGACGCGGGGCGCGGCGCTGCTCAACGTGCTACATCTCCTCGGCTACGTAACTGCGAAGCCAGGTCCGGAAGTCCGGGCCCAGGTCTTCACGTTCGCACGCGAGTCGGACAATGGCACGCAGGTAGTCGCCGCGGTCACCGGTGTCATAGCGGCGGCCCTTGAAGACGACGCCGTGCACCGGGCCGCCGATCTTCTCGTCTTCGGCGAGCTGCTGGAGGGCGTCCGTGAGCTGGATCTCGCCGCCGCGGCCCGGCTCGGTCTTGCGCAGTATCTCGAAGATGTGCGGGTCGAGGACGTAGCGGCCGATGATCGCGTAGTTGGACGGGGCGTCGGCCGGGTCCGGCTTCTCGACCAGGCCGCTGACCTTGACGACGTCGCTGTCCTCGGTGGTCTCGACTGCCGCGCAGCCGTAGAGGTGGATCTGCTCCGGGGCGACCTCCATGAGCGCGATGACGCTGCCGCCGCGCTGCTCCTGGACCTCGACCATGCGCTGGAGCAGGGGGTCGCGGGGGTCGATCAGGTCGTCGCCGAGGAGGACGGCGAAGGGCTCGTGCCCCACGTGCGGGGCGGCGCACAGCACGGCGTGGCCGAGGCCCTTGGGGTCGCCCTGGCGGACGTAGTGCATCGTCGCGAGGTCGCTCGACTCCTGCACCTTGGCGAGACGGCTGGCGTCGCCCTTCTTCTGAAGCGCCGACTCCAGCTCGTAGTTGCGGTCGAAGTGGTCCTCGAGGGGGCGCTTGTTGCGGCCCGTCACCATGAGGACGTCGTCGAGACCCGCGGCGACGGCCTCCTCGACCACGTACTGGATCGCCGGCTTGTCGACGACCGGCAGCATCTCCTTGGGAGTGGCTTTGGTGGCCGGCAGGAACCGGGTGCCGAGGCCTGCTGCTGGAATGACAGCCTTGCTGATCCGAGGGTGCGACTGAGTCATGCCCGCCACCTTATCCGGTGCCTTTGCATGGAATCTGCGGCTCCGGTTCATAGGCGCTCATATGAGCGTATTGCAACGGTACGGGAGCAACCTTTGAGTCACATCGGACGTCCGGGTGAGCCTGACAAGCGGACTTTGCGGCGCGACTTCCTCACGATGAGGAACAGGTTGACGGCGGATGACCTGCGGGAGACGTCGGCCGCGCTGGCCGGGCGGGCGCTGGAGCTGCCCGAGTTGGCGCGGGCCGGCACGGTGGCGGCGTACGTCTCCGTGGGGAGCGAACCGGGGACGCTCGCGCTCCTGGACGCGTTGCGCACCCGGGGCGTGCGCGTCCTGCTGCCGGTGCTGCTCCCGGACAACGACCTCGACTGGGGCGTCTACGAGGGTGAGGGCTCGCTCGCGCGTGTCCAACACGGCGGCCGGATGGCCCTCTTCGAGCCCGCGGGCGAGCGCCTCGGGCCGGACGCCGTCACCACCGCCGACGCCGTGCTGCTGCCGGGGCTGGCGGTCGACACGCGCGGGATGCGGCTGGGGCGCGGCGGAGGCTCGTACGACCGGGTGCTGGCGCGGCTGGAGCGGGCGGGCGCGCGGCCCGCGCTGGTGGTGCTGTTGTACGACTCCGAGGTGGTCGAGCACGTCCCCGAGGAGCCGCACGACCGGCCGGTGCACGCGGTGGTGACGCCGTCGGGGGTGCGGCGGTTCGGGCGGGAGGCCTGACGCGGGAACGGCCCGCCACGCGCGCGTGGCGGGCCGTTCCCGGTCTCCGGTGTCAGCGGCTCACGGCTTGAGCACCAGCTTGTCGGTCGTGCCGTCCTCGACCGCCCGGTCCGAGAAGGACCACGGGAGCAGTTCTCCGTCGGCCCACTTGTCCGTCTGGTCGACGTAGTGGGCGCTGTAGGCGTGCCCGGAGGCGCCGCTGAGGTTGATCCAGCGGGACTTGTCGAGGTCGCCGAGGTTCACGACCATCCGCATGGACGGCACCCACACCACGCCGTAGCCGCCGGCCGCGTTCCAGCCGGTCGCGTTGACGGTGGCCTCGCCGCCGCTGAGCTCCCAGGGGCCGCGGTTGAGGGCGTACTGGACGAAACCGGGGCCCTCGGTGCCGAGGGTCTGGTTCTTCAGGAACAGGCGGTGCAGCCGGCCCCAGGTCCAGGTGTCGATGTCCTTGCCGAGCTTGGCGGTCAGCTCCCAGCGGGCGTCGATCATCGCGCGCTTGAACAGCTGGTCGCGGTTGTCGGCGGCGGGGCGGGTGCCCGCCTTGGGCGTCTTCCACCAGTCGCTGTCCGGCTGGTCCATCAGCTTGCGGACCACCTCGAACCAGCGGTCCCCGCCGTCGGGCTGCGCCTGGTCGGGGTCGCGCTCACCGCACTCGCGCACCTTCCCCGCCTCGTCGGCGGGCCCGGTGGTGTTGACCGGCTCCACCCACAGGCACTGGCCCTTGACCCGCAGCTCCTTGGGCAGCTTGTTGCCGAAGGCGAGCTTGAGGATGTTGCGCCAGACCGCGTTGAAGTAGGCCGCGGCCGCCGAGTCGGTGTCCTGGGTGTAGTCCCAGCCCTCCAGCAGCTTCTGCGCCTCGCGCACGTCCTTGCTGCCGGGGTCGATCTTCAGCAGCGTGGGCACCAGCAGCCGGGCGATCTCGCTGCTGTTGTCCAGCTGCATCTGGCGCATGTCGTCCGTGGAGATCTTGCCGCCGTTCTTGATCTTCGACTGGATGAGGTCGGTGATCCGCTGGCTGCGCGTGCCGTAGCTCCAGTCCTCGGTGAGCGTGTAGGGGTACTTGTCCGGGTCGATCACGGCCTGGTTGGCGGTGACGATGTAGCCGCGCGGCGGGTTGTACTCGTACGGCAGCGCGTCCTGCTCGATGTAGCCGGTCCAGCGGTACTTGGGGTCCCAGCCGGGCGCCGGGACGGAGCCGTCGTCGTCCTGGGAGCGCGTGGGGATCCTGCCCGGCAGGGTGTAGCCGATGTTGTCCTCGGTGTCCGCGTAGATCAGGTTCTGCGAGGGCACGTCGAACAGCGCGGCGGCCTTGCGGAAGTCGGTCCAGTTCTTCGCCCGGTCCATGGCGAAGACGGCGTCCATGGTGGTGCCCGGCTGGAGCGCGGTCCAGCGCAGCGCGACACCGTAGCCGTCGCCTCTGTCGGGTGCGGCGGTGTCGACGGTGGCCTTCTTGCCGACCTTCACGAGCTCTTCGGCACGGTCGGACAGCAGGGGCCCGTTGTTGGTCTCGCGGACGACGATCGTCTTGGGCGAGCCGCCGGCGACCTTGATGGTCTCCTCGCGCGTCTCGAAGGGCTTGACCTTGCCGTCGTACAGGTAGCCGTCGCCGGTGATCTTCTCCAGGTAGAGGTCCGTGACGTCAACGCCGGAGTTGGTCATGCCCCAGGCGATGTCCTGGTTGTGACCGATTATCACGCCGGGCATGCCGGCGAAGGTGTAGCCGCTGACGTCGTACTGGCACGCGCTGGAGACGCTGCGGCAGTGCAGGCCCATCTGGTACCAGACGGACGGCAGCGAGGGCGACAGGTGCGGGTCGTTGGCCAGCAGCGGCTTGCCGGTGATGGTGTGCTCCCCGCTGACGACCCAGGAGTTGGAGCCGATGCCGTCACCGTTCACGCCGACGGCCGGCGGGAGGTCGCTCAGGGCGTCGCTGAGGCCGGTGAGCTGGCTGTCCAGGCCCGAGGTGCCGGAAGCCGTGCCCGAGGTGCCGGAAGCCGTGCCCGAGGTGCCGGAAGCCGTGCCCGAGGTGCCGGAAGCCGTGCCCGCCGTGCCGGTGGCGGTGCCGCCGGTTCCGCTCGTGCCGCCCGTACCGGTGCCGCTGGTGCCGCTCGTGCCGCCCTGTTCGAACGCCCCCGTCAGCTCGTCGTACTGGCCCTCCTGGACGATCGCCTTGTTCCGGCTGTACGGGTACTGCGGGTACAGCTCGGCGATCTGCTTGGGGCCGAGGCGGCTGGTCAGCAGGGCCCGGTCGATCTCGTCCTGCATGTTGCTGCGCAGGTCCCAGGCCATCGCCTTCAGCCAGGAGATCGAGTCGACCGGGGTCCACTTCTGCGGCTTGTAGTCGTTGGTGAAGCCCAGCGCCGCGTACTCCAGGGAGATGTCCTTGCCGTCCTTGCCCTGGAGGTAGGCGTTGACCCCCTGGGCGTAGGCCTGGAGGTACTTCTTCGTGGCGGCCGACAGCTTGGTGTCGTACTCCTCCTTGGCGACCCGCTCCCAGCCGAGGGTGCGCAGGAACTCGTCGTTGTCGACCTGGCTCTTGCCGAACATCTCCGACAGCCGGCCGGCCGCCATGTGACGGCGTACGTCCATCTCGTAGAACCGGTCCTGCGCCTGGACGTAGCCCTGCGCCATGAACAGGTCCGCGTCCGAGGAGGCGTAGATCTGCGGAATGCCGTAGTTGTCGCGTTTGACCTCGACGGGTCCCGAGAGGCCCTTGAGCGTGAGGGAGCCCTTGGTCTGCGGGAAGGAGGCCCGGACGGTGCTGATGGACCAGTACGCCCCGAAGGCGAGGCCTCCGATCAGTGCCAGCACCAGGACGAGCACGATCAGACGGGCTTTGCGCCCCTTTCTCCTGCCGGACTTGCCGGGCTGCTGACCCGTGGAGGCGGTGGTGTTGGGGGGCATCGCTGTCCTTGCTGTCCTAACGCGAGCGGCAGGTTCGGCTGTGCTTTTAACTGAGCGCTGGAGCAACGATAGGCGCAGGGCCTTGCGCCCCTTGACGCGGAGTCGGGAACCGGCACGGACTGGCGTTCGATCTTGCCCTCTCAAGCGTCAAGAAATCGTCAAGAGTTAGGTAAGGTAACGAAGTAGTTGGCGCGATGCGCCACAGCTTCATGTGCGATGTACGTGAGCCCACGCGCGTGTGCGTGCGGGCCAGGGAAGGATTCGGCCGCTGACTGTTCACCACCTCAACCAGCTCCTGCTCGTCTGCTCGCTCGTCCTGCTCGTCGCCGTCGCAGCGGTACGGATCTCCTCGCGCAGCGGGCTCCCCAGCCTGCTCGTGTATCTGGGGATAGGCGTCGCCATGGGCCAGGACGGCATCGGCGACATCCACTTCGACAACGCCGAACTGACCCAGGTCATCGGGTACGCGGCCCTGGTCGTGATCCTGGCCGAGGGCGGTCTGGGCACGAAGTGGAAGGAGATCAAGCCGGCCCTGCCGGCCGCCACCGCACTGGCGCTGGCCGGTGTCGCGGTGAGCGTCGGGGTCACGGCGTCGGCCGCGCACTACCTGATCGGGCTGGAGTGGCGGCAGGCGCTCATCATCGGGGCGGTCGTCTCCTCGACCGACGCGGCGGCCGTGTTCTCCGTGCTGCGGAAAATCCCCCTCCCCGCGCGCGTGACGGGCACGTTGGAGGCGGAGTCCGGCTTCAACGACGCCCCGGTGGTCATCCTCGTGGTCTCGCTGTCCACGGCGGGCCCGGCCGAGCACTGGTACGTGCTGCTGGGCGTGATCCTGCTGGAGCTGGCCATCGGCGCGGCCATCGGGCTCGCGGTGGGCTGGCTCGGCTCCTGGGGGCTGCGGCACGTGGCGCTGCCGGCCTCCGGCCTCTATCCGATCGCCGTCATGGCCATCGCCGTGGTGGCGTACGCGGCGGGTGCGCTGGCCCACGGCAGCGGATTCCTCGCGGTGTACCTCGCCGCGATGGTGATGGGCAACGCGCGGCTGCCGCACTGGCCGGCCACGCGCGGCTTCGCCGACGGGCTCGGCTGGATGGCCCAGATCGGCATGTTCGTCCTGCTCGGCCTGCTGGTCACCCCGCACGAGCTGGGCGACGACATCGTGCCCGCGCTCGTCATCGGGCTGGTGCTCACCATGGTGGCGCGTCCGCTGAGCGTGGTGGTCTGCCTGTCGCCGTTCCGGGTGCCGTGGCAGGAGCAGACCCTGATGTCCTGGGCGGGGCTGCGCGGAGCCGTGCCCATCATCCTGGCGACCATCCCGATGGTGGAGGGCGTCGACGCCAGCCGCCGGATCTTCAACATCGTCTTCGTGCTGGTCGTCGTCTACACCCTGGTCCAGGGCCCGACGCTGCCCTGGCTGGGCCGCAAGCTGCGCCTCGGGGACGGTTCGGAGGCCGCCGACCTCGGCATCGAGTCGGCCCCGCTGGAGCGGCTGCGCGGGCATCTGCTGTCCGTGGCGATCCCCGACGGGTCGAAGATGCACGGCGTGGAGGTGGCCGAGCTGCGGCTGCCGCACGGCGCGGCCGTGACGCTCATCGTGCGCGGGGGCGAGTCCTTCGTGCCGCTGCCGACGACGATATTGCAACGGGGCGACGAACTCCTCGTCGTCGCCACGGACCCCGTCCGGGACGCGACCGAGAGCCGGCTGCGGGCCGTGGGGCGCGGCGGCAAGCTGGCCGGCTGGCTGGGGACGGACGCGGCGAGCCACTGAAGGGCGTTTCGCACCTTTTGGGATTTGCGGGGTGGACGGGCCCATGGTGCTCACTTTCACAGGCACACACCCCTTGATCCCTGTACGATGAAGGCGTTACCCAGATCGAACCAACTCTGCCTGACGCAGAGCTGGCGCGACCGTATGGCGGTCGGGTCGCCCCTCCTCACCGGGCCCCGGCATCTACCGCAGTTCCGCGCAAGAGGACAGCTCTCGGCGCCGCCCGTCCGCGGGCCCGCGCTACCAGGCGGCAGAAAGGCACGGGCCGTGGCGTCCACGGTCACCTCGAAGACGTCGAAGAACTCGATGACCTCGAAGAACTCGACGGCTTCCGCCCGCCCGGGATACGGACGGCTGCTGCGCACCCGCGGCGCCTGGACGTTCCTGCTCCCCGGCTTCGCGGCACGCCAGCCGTTCGCGATGCTGACGATCTCCATCGTGCTGCTGGTGCAGCACACCACCGGCTCCTACGGAGCGGCGGGCGCCGCCGCGGCCGTCACCGGTGTCTCCATGGCGCTGTTCGCTCCCTACAGCGGCCGCCTCGCCGACCGCTACGGGCAGCGGGCCGTGCTGATCCCCGGCGTGCTGCTGCACGCGCTGTCCGGGCTGACGCTGACGTCGCTGGCGCTGCTGGACGCCCCCCTGTGGGCGGTGTTCGCGGCGGCCGTCCCGACCGGTGCCTCGGTGCCGCAGGTCGGGCCCATGGTGCGGGCCCGCTGGGGCGTGAAGCTGAAGGACTCGCCACTGATGACCACCGCGGCGGCCTTCGAGTCCGTCACGGACGAACTGACCTTCGTGGTCGGCCCGCTGCTGGCCACCGCCCTGTGCACGGCCGTCGACCCGGCCGCCGGCCTGGTCACGGAGGCCTCGCTGACCCTGATCGGCGGTCTGCTGTTCGCCGCGCAGAAGAGCACCCAGCCCTCGGTCGGGGGCGGCAGCGGCCACGCGCGCGTGGAGCACGCTTCCGCGCTGCGGATCCCCGGGGTGCGCGTGCTGATCGTGACGTTCCTGGGCATCGGGTCCGTCTTCGGCGGTATGCAGGTCTCGCTGGCCGCGTTCACCGAGTCGATCGGCGAACCGGGCCTCAACGGCGTCCTCTACGGGGTCTTCGCCGCGGGCAACATGCTCTCCGGCGTCGTCTGCGGCGCGATCGCCTGGAAGGCGGCCCCGCAGCGGCGCCTCGTCGTGGGCTACACGGCACTCGCGCTCGCCGCGTCGGGTCTGTGGGCCGCCCACTCGGTGCCGGTCCTCGCCGGTCTCGGCCTGCTGGTCGGCATGTGCATCGCGCCCGCCCTGATCACCGGCTACACCCTGGTCGAGGGCCTGGTCCCGGCCGGTGCCCGCACCGAGGCCTTCACCTGGCTGACCGGCGCGGTGGCGCTCGGCCAGGCGGCCGCCGTCACGGTCGCCGGGCAGCTGGAGGACCGCTTCCGGGACGGCGCCGGTTTCCTGGTGCCGATGGGCGGCACCGTGCTCGCCCTGGCGACCCTCCTGGCCCTGCGTTCCCGGCTGGCGGGACGCGCCCAGGGCCGCACCGTCGCACGTGGCGTGGGTCACCGCGTGCCGGTGGCAGTGGACTGAACGGCCGGAATACGTCAAGATGGATCGTCGTTAGCACTCATCGAGTGAGAGTGCCAGGAGGAAGACAGTGCCCACCTACCAGTACCAGTGCACCGAGTGCGGCGAGGGCCTCGAGGCGGTGCAGAAGTTCACCGACGACGCCCTCACCGAGTGCCCCAGCTGCAAGGGCCGCCTGAAGAAGGTGTTCTCGGCGGTCGGCATTGTCTTCAAGGGCTCCGGCTTCTACCGGAACGACAGCCGCGGCTCCTCCTCGAGCAGCACCCCGGCGTCGAAGTCGTCGAGCTCCTCGTCGTCCTCCGACTCCGGCTCCGGCTCTGGCTCCGGTTCGAGCTCGTCGTCGAGCACCGGCAGCTCCACGAGCAGCACCACCGCCGCATAAGGCCTGTTTCTTACGGGACCCTGTCGCCTTTCGGCGACGGGGTCCTCGGCGTTTCCGCGTGCGGTTAGGGTGCGGGCATGGTGAACAAGGCGAACGTGACGAACAAGGGGGACGCCGGGATCGGCGTCATCGGCGGCTCCGGGTTCTACTCCTTCCTCGACGACGTGACCGAGGTCCAGGTCGACACCCCGTACGGGCCGCCCAGCGACTCCCTCTTCCTCGGCGAGGTCGCCGGCCGGCGCGTCGCCTTCCTGCCCCGGCACGGACGGGGCCACCATCTGCCGCCGCACCGGATCAACTACCGGGCCAACCTGTGGGCGCTGCGGTCGGTCGGCGTGCGCCAGGTGCTCGCCCCCTGTGCCGTCGGCGGACTGCGTCCCGAGTACGGGCCGGGCACGCTGCTGGTGCCGGACCAGCTGGTCGACCGGACCAAGTCCCGCGCGAACACGTACTTCGACGGGCTTCCGCTGCCCGACGGCACGGTGCCCAACGTGGTGCACGTGTCGCTGGCCGACCCCTACTGCCCCGCCGGGCGGGCCGTCGCGCTGAAGGCGGCGCGCGGGCGGGACTGGGAGCCGGTGGACGGCGGCACGCTGGTCGTCGTCGAGGGGCCGCGCTTCTCGACCCGTGCCGAATCGTTGTGGCACCAGGCGCAGGGCTGGTCGGTGGTGGGTATGACCGGCCATCCCGAGGCGGCGCTCGCCCGCGAGCTGGAGCTCTGCTACACGTCCCTGACCCTGGTCACCGACCTCGACGCCGGAGCCGAGACCGGGGAGGGCGTCTCGCACGACGAGGTGCTGCGGGTGTTCGCGGCCAATGTGGACCGGCTGCGGGGCGTGCTGTTCGACGCGGTGGCGGGGTTGCCGGGGGAGGACGAGCGGGGCTGTCTGTGCGTGAATGCGCTGGGCGGGATGGATCCGGGGTTCGCGTTGCCGTAGGCGGAAGCTGCGGTAGGCGGTAGCGGAAGCTGCGGTAGGCGGAAGTTGCCGTTCGGGTGAGGGAGTTGTCCACAGGGCGGTGGCAGGTCCACAGGCCTGAGCGGGCTGTGGCGCGAGGCCCCATCGTGGGGAGCGCAAGCCGGTCGCTCGTCACAGGTGGTGGTTCCCCATGTCCCTCGATCCGTCTCCGTCTCCCTCTTCTCCCTCTCCCTCTCCCTCCTTTTCCTCTTTCCTCGCCCTGCCTTCTTGGTCTGTTGCCGCATGCCCGCCCGGCCCCGAGGTGCCGGCGGCGCGTGAGGTGCCGCGGTTCGACCCCGTACGGGTGCGCGGCGGCCGGGTCGGCCGGCTCGTACGGAACCGGCGGCGGGCCCTGGCCGTGGGACTCGCGGTCACCGCGACCGCGCTGGTCGCGGCGGGACCGCGGGGCTCCGAAGGGGCCCGTGGGCATCCCCGGGCCCAGCCCCCCGCGCACACGGCGGTGTCCGGGGAGCAGCCCGTGCGGACGCGTCGTGCCGTGGGGGCGGTGACGGCCCCGGTCCGGATCGCCGACGCGGCCACCGTGCGGCTGCTGCGGCCCGGCGACCGGGTCGACGTCATCGCCGCCGAGGAGACGGTGTCGGGCGGCGATGCCCGGGTGGTCGCACGCGGGGCCAGGGTGACGAAGGTGCCGGAGCCGCTGGAGGGCGCGAGCGACGCAGGGGCGCTGGTCGTGCTGTCGGTGCCGCGTGCGACGGCGGCCCGGCTCGCCGGTGCGAGCGCCACCGCGCGGTTGGCGGTGACACTGTGGTGACGTACCTGATCGCGTCAAGTCGCTCGTTCGAGGGACCCAGGTGGTCCGTTCGGCGCAACGTTGACGTAGGTTGCGGAGCGTTTTGTTCCGCAAGCTGCTCGTGCGAGGAGAGACCCCGGGGTGAGCGAGAAGAAGGATCCGAGCGTCTGGGAGGGCTTCAAGGCCTTCCTGATGCGCGGGAACGTCGTCGATCTGGCGGTGGCGGTGGTGATCGGCGCCGCGTTCACCAACATCGTCAACGCCGTGGTGAAGGGGATCATCAACCCCGTCGTCGGGGCCATCGGGACCAAGAACCTCGACCACTACAGCTCGTGTCTGAGCTCGACGTGCGAGGGCGAGCAGGGCATCCGGATCCTGTGGGGCTCCGTCCTCGGCGCCACGCTGAGCTTCGTGATCACCGCGGCGGTCGTCTACTTCCTGATGGTCCTGCCCATGGCGAAGTACCTGGGCCGGCTGGAGGCCCGCCGCAAGGCCAAGGAGGGCACCCAGGAGGTCATCGAGGTGACCGAGCTGGAGGTGCTGAAGGAGATCCGCGACGCGCTGGTCGCACAGCGCGGCTCCGGGCACGATCGGCGGTAGGGCCGGCTCAGAGGTGGTGGGGCGGCTTCTCGTCGAGGAAGCGCTTGAGGTCGGCCGCGCCGCCACCGGCGTCGGAGCGCTCGCCCCAGCCGCGGTCGGTGTCGTCGGAGGACTGCTGGTCGAGCGGGTCGTCGAAGACCAGCGCGGGCTTCGGCGCGCGCGGCTCGGGGTCGGGGGCGGTGCTCATGCGTCCAGGGTACGGTCGCGGAGGAAGCGGAGGAATTCGCGGAGAAAATCCCCGCGCCTTCTGTTGTGCTGGGAACCATGACGTCCAGCCCCACTCCCCCGCCCGTCCCCTCCGGTGCGCCCGTCCCCTCCGGCGTGCCCGGCAGCCGGGGGCCGCTGCGCAGCCTCAGGGCCCGTGGACGCGACGAGGCGCACCGGACGGCCTCGCCGCTGGAGCTCTTCTTCGACCTGTGCTTCGTCGTGGCCGTGGCCCAGGCGGGCATCCAGCTGGTGCACTCCGTCGCCGAGGGACATGCGGGCGAGGGGATCCTCGACTACGCGATGGTGTTCTTCGCCCTGTGGTGGGCGTGGATGAACTTCACATGGTTCGCCTCGGCGTACGACAACGACGACGTGCTCTACCGGGTCGTCACGCTGGTGCAGATCGCGGGGGTGCTGGTCCTCGCGGCGGGGGTCTCCCGGGCGTTCGAGGAGCACGAGTTCTTCGTGGTCTGGCTGGGCTACCTGATCATGCGGCTCGCCCTGGCGGCGCAGTGGCTGCGGGCGGCCCGCTCCAGCGAGGGCCCGGAGCGGACGACGGCCCTGCGCTACGCCGGTGGCGTGCTGGCGTGCCAGGTCGGCTGGCTGGGGCTGCTGTTCCTGCCCGAGGGGGCCCGGCCTTGGTGGTTCCTGGTGATGGCGCTGCTGGAGATGTGTGTGCCGCCGTGGGCGGAGAAGGACCGTCCCACGTCCTGGCATCCGCGCCATATCGCCGAGCGGTACGGACTGTTCACCATCATCGTGCTCGGCGAGACGATCGCCGCGGCCACGGTCGCCGTGAAGTCGGGCGTCGACGAGAACGACGCCCTGGGCGAGCTCCTCCCCATCGCGGCGGGCGGGCTGCTGATCATCTTCGCCGCGTGGTGGGTCTACTTCGTGGTCCCCATCCACGACCATCTGCGGTCCAACCGGCAGGCGTTCCTCTGGGGCTACGGCCACTACCTGGTCTTCGCCTCGGCGGCCGCGGTCGGGGCCGGGCTGGAGGTGGCGGTGGAGCAGACGGTCGGCAAGGCGCACATCTCCACGCTGGCGGCGTCGGCCGCGGTGACCCTGCCGACGGCCTTGTATCTGCTGACCTTGTGGGCCCTGCACTCGCGCCACTTCAAGTCGGGGATCGCCCAGCAGCTGGTGCTGCCGACGACGGCACTGCTGGTGATCTGCTGCACGTTCCTCGACGACTGGGCGGTGCTCGCGGCGGGCGTGGTCTGCGCGCTGTCGGTGGTGGCGGGAGAGACCCTGGCCCTGCGCAGGACCGCCCGGGCCGGCGGGCAGGCAGCGCCGACGGCCGGGTGAGGGGCCCGCGAGTTCGTCCCGCGTCCCCGGGAGCCGGGCCGGCCGGCCGCATCGGCCACGGACGGGCGACCGAGTGAAAGCGCCCGCGAAGTCCCGCCCCCCTCCGGGCCGACCACACCGGCCCCACGACAGCGCCCGCGAAGCCCCGCGTGCAGGCCGGCGGCGTCGGCCGGCTGGGTGCGCCCGTGAGGGCCGGGGTCTGGACGAGACTGGGCGGCATGACAGTTGACGCTCTGGTGGACGCTCTGACGGATGTCTCCGGCCTGCGGGTGGGGCACGCGACACGCGCCGGCGACGGCTGGCTCACCGGCACCACGGTGGTGCTGGCCCCGGAGGGCGGGGCCGTGGCCGCCGTGGACGTGCGGGGCGGGGGTCCCGGCACCAAGGAGACGGACGCGCTCGACCCGCGCAACGTGGTGCGGAAGGTCGAGGCGATCGTGCTGACCGGCGGCAGCGCGTACGGGCTCGACTCGGCTTCGGGGGTGATGGCCTGGCTGGAGGAACGGGGGCGCGGGATCCGTGTCGGGGCGGACCCGGCGCATGTCGTGCCGGTGGTGCCCGCCGCCTGTGTCTTCGATCTGGGACGCGGTGGCGACTTCCGGGCCCGGCCGGACGCGGCCACCGGCCGCGCGGCGGTCGAGGCGGCCGCGGCGAGCGCGTTCGGCGCGCCGGTGCCCGAGGGCTGTGTGGGCGCCGGCACGGGGGCGGTGGTCGGAGTGGTGAAGGGCGGCGTCGGCGGCGCGAGCACCGTGCTCGGCTCGGGGATCACGGTGGCCGCGCTGGTGGTGGCCAACGCGGCGGGGTCGGTGCTGGATCCGGAGACGGGGGTGCTGTACGGGGAGTTGTTCCAGGGGCGGGTGGAGTACCCGGAGGCGGAGGTGCACGAGGCCGCGCGGCGGCGCCTCGCCGAGACGGCCGCGAGGAGCGCGCCTCCGCCGCTCAACACGACGCTGGCGGTGGTCGCCACGGACGCGGACCTGTCGAAGGCGCAGGCGCAGAAGCTGGCCGGCACGGCACACGACGGCATCGCCCGCGCGGTGCGGCCGGTGCACCTCCTCAACGACGGGGACACGGTGTTCGCGCTGGCGACCGGAGACCGCGCCCTGGACGCCGCGAACCCGCTCGCCCTCAACGAGATCCTCGCCGCGGGCGCGGACGTCGTGACCCGGGCGATCGTGCGGGCCGTGCGCGCCGCGGAGCCGGTCGACGGTCCGGGCGGGGCGTGGCCGTCGTACCGGGAGTTGTACGCGGGCCGCTGAGCGGATGGGCGCCGCACAGCGGCTCCACAGCGGCGCCGGACATTGTCCCGGGCCTGTAACGGTGATGTCGCTCATGGCGGTCGGACGGAACCCGACCGGCCGCCCGGCCCCTCTTCACCCACGTACTGGAGCGGACCACGCACATCACTCGAACTGGGAGCAGCCCGTGACAACGCCGGACATTGCAGCGCGGCGCAAACTGGGGGCATGTGCCGCCCTGATGGTCGGCGCCCTGACGCTCACCGCCTGCGGTGGCAGCGCCAACGCCAAGGACGACGCCAAGGGTGGCAGCGATTCGGCGAAGACCTCCGTCGCGAAGATCGCCATCTCGGCGAAGGACGGTTCGACCGGCGCCTCCATCAACTCGACCGGCGTGAAGGTCAGCGACGGCAAGCTGACCGACGTGAAGATGACGGTGGCGGGCAGCGGTCAGGCCGTACCGGGCTCGATCTCCTCCGACGGCAAGGTCTGGAAGCCGAAGGAGCAGCTGGAGCGCGGCACGAAGTACCAGATATCGGCGACAGCGAAGGACACGAAGGGCCGTACGGCCGCCGCGAACTCCATCTTCACGACGGTCACCTCGGCGAACAGCTTCATCGGGACGTACACGCCGGACGACGGCACCACGGTCGGTGTGGGCATGCCGGTGTCGTTCAACTTCGACAAGGCCATCACGAACCGCAAGGACGTGCAGTCGCACATCACGGTCACGTCCAGCAGCGGGCAGCAGGTGGTCGGGCACTGGTTCGGCTCGCAGCGGCTCGACTTCCGGCCCGAGGAGTACTGGAAGGCCGGCTCCAAGGTCACGATGAAGATCGACCTGGACGGGGTCGAGGGCACGAACGGCGTCTACGGCGTCCAGAAGAAGACGGTCACCTTCACCGTCGGGCGCTCGCAGGTCTCCACGGTCGACGTCAACACGCAGACCATGACGGTCGTGCGGGACGGCAAGACCGTCAAGACGATCCCGATCTCGGCGGGCAGCCCGCAGCACACCACGTACAACGGGCAGATGGTGATCTCCGAGAAGTTCGTGCAGACCCGGATGAACAGCCGGACGGTCGGACTCGGCGGTGAGTACAACATCCCGGACGTGCCGCACGCGATGCGCCTGACGACCTCCGGCACGTTCATCCACGGCAACTACTGGTACAACAAGGGCAATCCGCCCTTCGGTCGCCAGGGCACCAGCCACGGCTGCGTCGGCCTCGCGGACGTCCAGGGCGCCGGCGGCAGCACACCCGCCAAGTGGTTCTACGACAACTCGCTCATCGGGGACGTGGTGGTCGTGAAGAACTCGCCCGACAAGACGGTGGCGCCGGACAACGGGCTCAACGGCTGGAACATGGCATGGAGCCAGTGGGTCGCGGGCAGCGCCGCGTGAGCGGCTGAACGATCATCCCAACTGGGGTTTTTGACGGACCGACCGGGCCGCGCGGGAACTTTTCGCGCGGCCCGTGCGTTTTCCTGGACGTACGTTTTCTCGGTTCCCGGACATGATGTCCGACCGAGGGGCTACGGTATGCACCCACAAGGTGACATGCAGCAACGCCGGGAGAAACCTTGAGCGTTCCGTACGAGACGGCAGCGTACGAACCCCACGACTCGCCCGAGTCTCCGGAGGAGCACCTCGCGCGACTCCTCGGCCGCGCCCTGAACTCCTTCGAGCTGCCGGACGAGACGATAAGGCGGCTGGACTGCGCGCTGGCGCACGACGGTTCGCTGCACTCCGCGCACCACAGCGCGGGCCTGCACCGGGAGACGTACCGGCACACCTGGCTGCTCGCCGACGGCTCGGCGCTCACGCTCTGGGAGCTCGTCCACAACACGGCGCCCGGCAGCGAGCCGCAGCACGAGGTGTACGTCGACGAGGAGGAGCTGCGTGCCGCCACCACGCGTCTGCCGCTGCCGCCGGACACGCCCGACTTCGAGCTGCCGGTGACGGTGCAGCTCTCCCCCGTCCCCGCACCCCGGCACGCGTACGCCGGGGACGACTCGGCGGACCACGCGCGGCGTTTACTGCGCCGCGCGGAGAACGCGGACCGGCCGGGCGCGGACACGGCCACCCTGCTGGCCACGGCGTCCGGTCATCAGATCACGCAGGCCTTCGGCCGCCCGTGCCGCGCGGGCCGGGCGGGACTGTGCTTCTCGCTCTACGAGCACGCGTTCCTGCTGCGCGACGGCGCGGAGGTCTCCCTCTGGGAGGTGGAGCACACGGCCACGCCGGACGGACGGCACATGTGCGAGGTGTACGCCAGCGAGGAGGCGGCGCGCGAGGCGATGGAGCGGCGGGCGGCGCAGCTGTCCTAGGGGGTGTCCGCTAGGCCGCTCTGTCGCCGAGTTGGCGCGCCAGTTCGGCGAAGGCGTCTCTCTCCTCGGGGGTCAGTTCCACGGACTCCGACCGGGGGCCCGTCTGCCGCTGCTGCGGGAGGGCGGGGAGAGGGTGGCCTTCGGGCCATCGGGAGACGTGCTCGGGCATGCGCCCCAGTAGACACCACGGCCCGGGACTTCGGTCCCGGGCCGTGATTTTCGTGATCTATCTCGCAGGTGCCGTGAACGGTTCACACCCCCCGAAAGGGGCGAACCCCGGGCCCTGCCCTCAGGCGTCGGGCCTCACGCCGCCACCGGCTGCTTCGCCTCCGCCGTCTGGGCCGCGGCCCCGCCGGAGGCCGCCGTGGCGCCCGGGGCCGGCTTGCGCAGGCCCTTCAGGACGACCACCAGGGCCGTGGTGACGCAGACGCCCGCGGCGATGGCGATCAGGTAGAGCAGCGGGTTGCCGATCAGCGGGACCACGAAGATGCCGCCGTGCGGGGCGCGCAGCGTGGCGCCGAAGGCCATCGACAGGGCACCGGTGATCGCGCCGCCCGCCATCGAGGCCGGGATGACGCGCAGCGGGTCGGCCGCGGCGAACGGGATCGCGCCCTCGGAGATGAAGGAGGCGCCGAGCACCCAGGCGGCCTTGCCGTTCTCGCGCTCGGTGTGCGTGAAGAGCTTGCCGCGCACGGTCGTGGCGAGGGCCATCGCCAGCGGAGGCACCATGCCGGCCGCCATGACCGCCGCCATGATCTTCATCGCGGAGTCGCTGGGGTTGGACACCGCGATACCGGCCGTGGCGAAGGTGTAGGCGACCTTGTTGACCGGGCCGCCGAGGTCGAAGCACATCATCAGGCCGAGGAGGGCGCCGAGCAGGATGGCGTTGCTGCCGGACAGGCCGTTCAGCCAGTCGGTCATGCCCTTCTGGGCCTCGGCGATGGGCTTGCCGATGACGACGAACATCAGGAACCCGACGATCGCCGAGGAGATCAGCGGGATCACCACCACCGGCATGATGCCGCGCAGCGCCGCCGGGATGTTCACCTTCTGGATCGCGATGACCACGCCACCGGCGATCAGACCGGCCGCGAGACCGCCGAGGAAGCCGGCGTTGATGGTCAGGGCGATCGAGCCGCCGACGAAGCCGGGGACGAGACCGGGCCGGTCGGCCATGCCGTAGGCGATGTAGCCGGCCAGGACGGGGACGAGGAAGCCGAAGGCGACGCCGCCGATCTGGAAGAGCAGGGCCGCCCAGCTGTCGGCCTGCGTCCACAGGAAGTGGTCCATCACCGACGGGGCCTTGTCGACCTTGTAGCCGCCGATCGCGAAGCCGAGGGCGATCAGCAGACCGCCCGCCGCGACGAACGGCACCATGTAACTGACGCCGGACATCAGCCACTTGCGCAGCTTGGTGCCGTAGCCCTCGCCGGCTTCGCCGGAGCGCTCCACCGGAGTGGCCGGGGCGGACCCGGAGGTGACCTCGCCGCGGGCGGCCTTCTCGCGGACCTCGGCGATGAGTTCCGCGGGGCGGTTGATGCCCGCCTTCACGCCGACGTCGACGGTCGGCTTGCCGGCGAAGCGTTCCTTCTCCCGTACGGGCACGTCGTGGGCGAAGATCACGGCGTCCGCCGCGGCGATGACCGCCGGGTCGAGCCGCGTGAAGCCGGCCGAGCCCTGGGGCTCGACGGTGACCTCGACGCCCGCCTCACGGCCGGCGTTCTCCAGCGACTCGGCCGCCATGTAGGTGTGGGCGATGCCGGTGGGGCAGGAGGTGACGGCGACGATGCGGAACGGGCGCTCCGCGGACGGCTCTTCGGCCGGGGCGTCGTCGGTGACCGTGGCGGCGGCGGGAGAGGCCGCTCCCGCCGACGCCACGGGGTCTTCGGAGCCGGCCTCGGCGGGCTCGCCGGGCTCGTCGCCGCGGATCAGCGCGGCGGCGGCCGTCGGGTCACCCACCGCGCGCAGGGCGTCGGTGAACTCCGTGTTCATCAGCTGCCTGGCCAGCGACGACAGGATCGTCAGATGGGCGTCGTCGGCGCCGGCCGGCGCG
Source organism: Streptomyces sp. SID5464 (assembly GCF_009862985.1). Classification (NCBI taxonomy): domain Bacteria; kingdom Bacillati; phylum Actinomycetota; class Actinomycetes; order Kitasatosporales; family Streptomycetaceae; genus Streptomyces; species Streptomyces sp. SID5464. The sequence continues at coordinate 110,826 of NZ_WWIQ01000010.1, forward strand.
GCGATCAGGAAGATCAGGTCGGCGGGGCCGTCGGCCGCCCCGAAGTCGATGCCGTCGGAGCTGCGCCCGAAGGCGAGGGTCGGCTCGGTGACGTGCTCGCTGCGGCAGTGCGGGATGCCGATGCCGCCGTCGAGGCCGGTCGGCATCTGGGCCTCGCGGGCGGCCACGTCGGCGAGGAAGCCGTCCAGGTCGGTCACCCGGCCCAGGGCCACCATGCGCTCGGCGAGGGCACGCGCCGCCGCTTCCTTGGTGTCGGCGGACAGGTCGAGATCGACCAGGTCCGCGGTGATCATGTCGCTCATCGCGGGCTCCTTAGCACGCGTATCGCCCGGTCAGTCGGGTGGGCGGGGAGGGGACGGGGGGTGCGGTGGGGGGTGACGGGGATGCGGTGGGGGGTGACGCAGAGGGGCGTACGGGCCTCGGCTAACGGGGCGTCTCGCCGGTCACGGTCCGGTGCGCGCGGCTCTTCGTACGTCATGACACCGGCTCCTTCAGCGCACGGTCCGCCGGGATCCGGGCCGTGACCGTCACCGAGGCCGGGTCCAGGTCGCCGGGCTTCGGCATGACGCTGCCCGGCAGCTGGACGGCCGCCGCGCCGTGGGCGACCGCGGAGGCGAGGGCGTCGGGGCCGCTGCCGCCGGCGATCAGGAAACCGGCGAGGGAGGAGTCACCGGCACCCACGTTGCTGCGTACGGCGTCCACGCGGGCGCTGCCGAACCAGGCGCCCTCGCCGGAGACCAGCAGCTGCCCGTCGGCGCCGAGGCTCGCGAGGACGGCCCGGGCACCCATCTCGCGCAGCTCCTCGGCCGCCTTCACGGCGTCGCCGACGGTGGCGAGGGGGCGGCCGACGGCCTCCGAGAGCTCCTCGGCGTTCGGCTTGACCACGTCCGGCCGCTCGCGCAGGGCCGCGAGCAGCGCGGGCCCGGAGGTGTCCAGGGCGATCCGGGCACCGGCGGCGTGCGCGCGGGCGACCAGTTCGGCGTACCAGGAGGGTGCGAGGCCGCGCGGGAGGCTGCCGCAGCAGGCGATCCAGGAGGCGTCGCGGGACTGCTGCCGCACGGTCTCCAGGAGCAGTTCCCGCTCGGCCTCGGAGAGTTCCGGGCCCGGCGCGTTGATCTTCGTCAGGACGCCGTCGGCTTCGGCGAGGGCGATGTTGGAGCGGGTGGCCCCGGCGACCGGCACCGGCGCGACCTCGATGCCCTGCGTGTCGAGCAGGTCGGCGACGAGCGCGCCCGGCGCGCCGCCCAGGGGCAGGACCGCCACCGTGCGCCGGCCGGCCGCCGCGACCGCGCGCGAGACGTTCACGCCCTTGCCGCCCGGGTCCATCCGCTCGCCGGTGGCGCGGATGACCTCGCCGCGGTCGAGGGACGGCACCTCGTAGGTGCGGTCCAGGGACGGGTTGGGGGTGACGGTGAGGATCATGCGCGCACTACTTCCGTGCCGCCGCGCTCGATCGCGACGGCGTCTTCGGGGCTCAGCCCGCTGTCGGTGATCAGCAGGTCCACATCGCTCAGGTCGCCGAAGCGGGCGAAGTGCTCCTGGCCGTGCTTGGAGGAGTCGGCGAGCAGCACCACGCGGCGGGCGGCGGCCACGGCCGCGCGCTTCACGGCGGCCTCGGCGAGGTCGGGGGTGGTCAGGCCGTGTTCGGCGGAGAAGCCGTTGGCGGCCACGAACAGCACGTCGGCCCGGATCTCGCCGTACGCCCGCAGCGCCCAGGCGTCCACGGCGGCGCGTGTGCGGTGCCGTACGCGCCCCCCGATGAGGTGGAGCTGGATGCCGGGGTGATCGGCTAGGCGGGCGGCGATGGGCAGGCTGTGCGTGACGACGGTGAGGGCGGCCTCCAGCGGGAGGGCGGCTGCCATCCGGGCCACGGTCGTACCGGCGTCGAGGATCATCGTGCCCTCGCTCGGCAGTTCCGCGAGGGCCGCCTTGGCGATGCGGTCCTTCTCGTCGGGGGCCGTGGTCTCGCGCTCGGCGAGGTCCGGCTCGAAGTCGAGGCGCCCGGCCGGGATGGCCCCGCCGTGCACCCGGCGGACCAGGCCGGCCCGGTCGAGGGCCTTCAGATCCCGGCGGATCGTCTCCGCCGTCACCTGGAACTCCTCGGCCAGCGACACGACATCCACTCGGCCGCCGTCACGGGCGAGCCGGAGGATCTCCTGCTGCCGCTCCGGTGCGTACATGTCAGTTCGCCTCCGCCTCGTGCCCGAACGTGTGGTTTCAGCGGGAGGCTACGCCGAGATTTCTGCGAAGTAAACAGGTTCGGACCCAATCGGGCATGAGCGGAAATAACAACGGGCTCGGCACCAGGTGCCGAGCCCGTTGTCGTACGCGCGTTCAGGAGACCAGCACCGGTTCCTTCCTCTCCGGCGCCGCCTGCTCGCCCTCGACGTGCTGCGCCGGGCGCTTCGGCAGGGCGAACATCAGCAGGAAGATGAGGCCCATCACCGCGGCCACCCAGCCCAGCGAGTTCCGGAAGGCGTCCGCGAAGGCCGGGCCCACCTGGTCCGGGCGCAGACGGTCGCCGATCGTGCCGAAGAAGACGACCGACACCAGGCCCAGGCCCAGCGCGTTGCCCATCTGCTGCACGGTGTTGAGCAGGCCGGACGCCGAGCCGGAGTGCTCGCGCGGCACCTCGGAGAGGATCGCGTCGGTCAGCGGGGCGACGATCAGGCCCATGCCCACGCCCATCACGACCAGCGGCAACGCCATCTGCCAGGGCGCGATGCCGAGGCCGTAGTGCCCGGACTCCCAGAGGTAGAGCAGCACTCCGGCCGCCATCACCAGCGCGCCCGCCTGGAGCACCTTGCGTCCGAAACGCGGGACCAGCTGCTGCACCGACATCCCGGCGGCCACGGACACGGCGATCGAGAACGGCACCCCGGTCAGCCCGGCCTTCAGCGCGCTCCAGCCCAGACCGACCTGCATGTACAGCGTCCACACCAGGAAGAACACGCCGAGCGCGACCCCGAAGACGGTCTGTACGGCGATCCCGGCCGCGAAGCTCTTGACCCGGAACAGCGACAGCTCGACCAGCGGTGAGCCGTCCCGTGCGCTCTTGCGCCGCTCGTACGCCACCAGCGCCGCCAGGACGACGAGCGCGCCGGCCATCGAGACGTACCCCCACACCGGCCAGCCCAGCTCCCGGCCGCGGATCAGCGGGTAGAGCAGCATCAGCAGGCCCAGCGTCACGAGGGCGACACCCACCAGGTCCAGCTTCAGGGCCCGCGGTGCCCTGGACTCGGTGATGAAGCGGCTGCCGAGGACCAGGCCGGCGACGCCCACGGGCAGGTTGATCAGGAAGATCGAGCGCCACTCCCACCCGAACAGGTTCCACTCGGTCAGCAGCGCGCCGAGCAGCGGACCGGACACGGCCCCGAGCCCGACGACCGCGCCGAACAGCCCGAACACCTTGCCCCGCTCGTGCGCCGGGAAGGTCGCGTGCACGATCGACAGCACCTGCGGCACCATCAGGGCCGCCATGCCGCCCTGCAGGAAACGGGACGCGACCAGCATCTCCGGGTTCACCGCGAGGCCGCACAGCGCGGAGGCGAGGGTGAAGCCGCCGATGCCGACGAGGAAGATCCGCTTGCGGCCGTGGATGTCACCGAGCCGTCCGCCGGTGATCAGCCCGGCGGCGAAGGCCAGGGCGTATCCGGCGGTGATCCACTGGATCTGGCTGAAGGAGGCGCCCGATTCCCGCTGGATCGACGGGATGGCGATGTTGACGATCGTCACGTCGACGAGGTCCATGAAAGCCGCGGTCATCACGATCGCGAGGGCGAACCAGCGGCGGCGGTCGGTGCCGCCCGCGGTGCCGGCAGGGGTGTCGGTGGAGGTCATGCGTAGAACCTAGAGGGCCACTAGGTCAGATTGTGTCCTACTGGTGCGGCATCCTCGTCGGTATGACGACGGACACACCGGCCCGGCTGCTGACGCTCCTCTCCCTCCTCCAGACCCCCCGCGAATGGCCCGGCGGCGAACTCGCCGACCGGCTCGGGGTCTCCCGCCGCACGGTCCGGCGGGACATCGACCGGCTGCGCGAACTGGGTTATCCCGTGCAGGCGACCAAGGGCTCCGACGGCGGCTACCGGCTGGTCGCCGGCAAGGCCATGCCGCCGCTCGTGCTCGATGACGAGGAGGCCGTGGCCATCGCGGTCGGCCTGCGCGCCGGGGCGGGGCACGCGGTGGAGGGCCTGGACGAGGCGTCGGTGCGGGCGCTGGCCAAGCTGGAGCAGGTGCTGCCGGGCCGGCTGCGGCACCGCGTGACCACGCTCCAGGCCGCGACGACACCGCTGACCAGCGGGGACGGGCCGAGCATCGCGCCCGAGACGCTGACCGTCATGGCCTCCACGGTGGCCGGGCACGAGCGGCTGCGGTTCGCCTACCGGGCCGCGGACGGCACCGAGTCGCGGCGCCTGACGGAGCCCTACCGGTTGGTGTCCACGGGCCGCCGCTGGTACCTGGTGGCGTACGACATCGACCGGGACGACTGGCGTACGTTCCGCGTGGACCGGGTGAGCGAACCGTTCGCCACGGGGGCGCGGTTCGTGCCGCGCGAGCTGCCTACGGGGAACGCGGCGGAGTACCTGCGGCAGTCGATGCAGCGGCAGCAGGAGTCCTACGACTTCGAGGTCACGTTCGCCGCGCCGGCCGAGTTCGTCGCCGCCCGGCTGCCGGCATGGCTGGGCACGCCCGAGCCGCTGGACGACGGCAGCTGCCGGCTGCGGGGATCCGCGGCGGACGCGGTGCAGTGGGTGGCGTTCCGGCTGGCGCTGCTGGAGTGCGACTTCGTGGTGCACACACCGGAGGAACTCGTGACGGCCGTGAGGGAGTTGGGGGCGCGGCTCAGCAGGGCGGGCGAGGGGGGCGGAGCATGACCTGAAGCGCCCGTTGCCGGGTGCGGCCGCACTGTCGAAGAGGCGGATGGCCGGATGGCCGGATGGAGCAAGCCCGGCTGCGTGTTGTCCGTTCAGCATCAAGGCTGTCCCTCATGGAGAAGACACCCAGGGTGATCGTTGAGCCGCCGGACAGCAGAGGCCTTCGCGCCGTCAGCATGGGTGGCACAGTGGTGGGCAGCGCCTGGTCCCCGAGCGGGCTGCGCAAGCTTCTCCGACAACTCGGTTGCCCGGAGGGCATCGATCTGGAAGACCGGAGAGTCATCGTCTGGCGCGAGGCGGGCAGCGAGATATGGCCCGATCGCACGTGGCGAAGACGCACGGCCACAGCGCTCATGATGGCGGGACTGATCCTGTCCATGGCCCTGCTCACCGTCGTGGGAACACCGGACGCCATGGGGGCACTGACATTCGCCCAGCGCATCACGGGATTCCTCTTCATCCTGTCCGGCGCGGTGCAGGGCCTCGCCGCGCTGGCGGCTCTCGACCATGAGGGAAAGCGGCAGTTCAAGTATTCCGGAGCCCTGGTACTGGTCGGGGCACTGATCGCCTTGATCACGGAGAGCGTTTTCCTGTTCACCTGGCTGCAAGAAAGAGAACCGACGCTCTACTTCCCGGTATCCGTGCTGCTCTTCGCATGGTCGCTGTGGGCCCTCTGGCGGCTGTTCCATGAGCAGGTCTGGAGAGTCATACCCCACCCCAAGAGATTTGCGACCGGGGTTGCCCTGTCCGGGCTTCTGGCCGCCACGAACTTCGCATACTCCGCCGTCTATCAGCCCACGTCAGCTCCTTTCTATGTCACTCTCACGGCAAAGTTCGGCACCCCTCACACCGATCCCATCCGCCCATTCATCCATGTGCCGCTTGCACTCCAAGTGGAAAACACCGGAAAGGTTCCGGCTTACATCCTTGTCGATAAGTATCTGGTCTACGGGCGTTCGGCTGAATACTCGAAGGACGATGGGGGACTGAGAGACTGGAAGAAGGCCCTGGAAACCGAGTCCGACGCAGAGCTTCATGTCTCCGAATCAGGCAGCAAAACGATAAGCGCCGGACAATTCGCCGGACCGGGGTACTGGCTCCATCCGGGAGAGGGCCACATAAAGGAAAAAGTGATACAGCTCCCCAGGAGCGTTGAATACGACCTCCTGGAAGCGACCTTGTCCGTGGTGGCGATGAGAATGGACCGCGGAAAGATCAATCTCCGGCAACTACAGCAGGCACACCCCTCCTGGCAAAAGAAGGAGGGGCGATTCTACTGCGCAGAATGCAGCGGTATGATCATCCATGAAGGGAAAGTGCGCCACAACAACAACATCATCAACATTACCCGCAAACCCCGGTACGTGACCGTACTCTGGCAGGGCACGCCGGAGGAGTTTGATTACTCGTACGCCATCTCGTCCTACAAAATCGACTTCGAGAAATCTCCCGACCTGAGAGAATTGAGAAAGGAAATCGCGCGGGAAGAGGATCGGTACGGCGTGGAGTCGCGCTCGATTTCCACAAGGGTATCCATCGCGGCATTGATGGCGTCGGTGTAGCGGACTGATCGCCCAGTTGCAGGAGGAGCCCATTGGGTCCAGAGTAGTTGTAAGTGGTTGTAAGTGGTTGTTGTGTTTTGTACAGGCAAATCCGCATGTTCCACAGTGCAACTTGGATGCGCCATGGCCAGAAACGCCCGGCGACGAGTCTGCCGTTACAGGGGTTGTACGTACTGCTTGGTTGCAGCGCTCTCCCTCACAGGAGGCGCGGCCGTCTCCACGACGGGGGCCTTCGGCCAGGCCGCGGCCGTGACCCCGGCCCAGACTCCCCCACCGCCGCCGGATCCCGACACGCCAGATTCCGACACTCCGGAACCCGGCACGCCGACCGGGCCAAGTACTCCGTCGGGGCCCAGCACGCCGACCGGGCCCAGTACTCCGCCGGAGCCCAGCACGCCGTCCGAGCCCAGTACTCCGTCGGAGCCCGAGACGACGGGATCCGGCACGCAGACCGGGCCGAGCGAGCCGACCGGCCCCGGCGAACCGACGGACTCCGGCACTCAGTCGCAACCCACGTCACCGGCCGACCCCTCGGAACAAGCGACGCTCATGGAGAAGCGCACGGCAGCGCTGAAGGTGCCGGAAGAAGTGAAGGAGGAGGTCGGGAACGAGCTGAGCGGGTTGCTGAAGATGAGCCGGGATCCGGACATCCCGCCCGGCGAACGGGCCGCCTACAGGAGAATCGTGTCTCGGCTCACCGACGAGCTGGCGATGATCCAGGATCCCAAGACGCCTCGCGAGCAGCGAGTCGCCCACACGCACATCGTGGAAAGGGCGACCGAAACGCTGGGCGTGATCCAGGATCCAGGCACGTCGCCCGAGGACCGGGCCGCCTACACGAGCCTCGTGGACGGGACAGTCAGGACGCTGGGGACGATCCAGGATCCCAAGACGTCTCGCGAGGAGCGGGCCGTCTTCACCGAGTGCATGGAAGAGATGAGCGAGCGCTTCGGGCTGGTCACGGATCAAGAAGCAGATGAGGCCTCTCGGAACTTCGCCCGCAGCAACACCGAGCAGGACGTCAAAACGCTGACTCGCTCTCAAGGCCAGCGGACGCCGCAGAGTTATCGCGAGTGGACTGTGAGGGCCATCAGTGCGTCGGGGACGAGCCAGCAGATTCTCAGGGCCCGGGCCCTTCCGCCGAAGGAGCAGGCCGAGCTCAGGAAGAACGTGGAGCAGCTGACCGCCGCTGTCCTGAAGTCCTACGACCGGTCGGCATCCCGCGAAGACCGGGACAAGGCGAAGGATGCGGGAAAGGACTTCCTCGCAAAGATCGAGGAGAGCAACGACAAGCACTCGGACAAGCCCCTGCTGGAGGTCAGGAACAAACCCTTGAGCGCTACGGTCGCTCCGGGAGAGTTCGAGTCCTTCACCGTCAAGGTCACCAATCACGGGGCTGACGACGTCACCGGTGTGACGGTGGAGGACGAGTTCGATTCGGCCTCGGGCGATGCCGAGGGAGGCGTCATCCACCCCGTGTTGCATGCGCAGCTGATGAGGGATTCAGGTGAGGAGAACGACTGCGACATCACCGCGGGGAGCACCGGGGTGACCTGCCCCGCGGAGGGTGACACCGAGATCGTGCCGGAGGAGACGGTCACGATCACCATCCGTGCGGTGGTGAAGGCGTCGCAGGTGCCTTTCGGAAAGAAGGAGAACGTCACTCGGGTGAAGTACGAGGAGGGTGCGGAGCAGGGCAGTGCCAAGTTCGCCGTCGTCAAGCCTCCGAAGCTGTCCGAGCAGGACCTCGAAGGCGAACTGCGGGCCATCCGGCAGTGTGCCGCGCACTTCGAGCCGTCCGGCGTCTCTCGGGAAGCCCTGACCGTCTTCACCAAGGTGATGGGTGACGAACTCAAGCAGGGGACCTCTCCGGCTCAGGCCAGTTCCGAGGGGTACGAGGCCGCTCTCACCAGAGCGGGACCCGACGAAGCGGTGTCCATCGCGGGGATACCCGTGTTCGACGTGTCTCTTCGCGACGCCGCGAAAGCCGTCACGTCAGCGGGCGACTGCCCGGGATTCGTCGACAAGGCCCTGTCGGCCGAGTGACCGTAGGGTCCTCTCAACGGCGTGACCGTCCATTGTCGAGTCGCCGGCTCTCCCAGGGGAAATCCCGCAGCACCCCCAGGTTCCGCAACGCCAGTTCCGCCGGTCCCTCCGGCCCGTCCGCCGGGACGTCCCCGGCCGCCGCCCAGCCCTCCACCGCCGCACGTACGGCCGCGCTCGCCACGGCGGCGGCGAAGCGCAGGTCCGAGGGCATGGCAACGTTATCGGGGTCGGCTGTCGAGGGAGCCCGCGCAGGACCGGCCGTCAGCCGCGCGGCCAGTACCTCCGTCAGCGACCGCTCGGACGCCTGGCACACCTCCGCCCACACCCTGCGCAGGGACGGGTTCGCCTCGGCGAGGCGCAGGAGCGTGCGGACCCACTCCCAGGAGGACGCCGAGACGCCTACGCCCGGGGTGAGGGTGTGCCGCACCCCGTGCTCCAGGGCCCGGAGCACGCTCGCGTCGGCGGGTGCCGCGCGTACCGCCTCCACCCAGCGCTGGGCGCCGGCCGCGTAGAGCGGGGCGACGGCCTCCTCCTTGGTGGCGAAGTACCGGTAGAAGGTGCGCGGGGCGATGCCGGCGGCCTGGGCGATGTCCTCCGCGCGGGTGGCGCGCAGGCCGTGCCGTACGAAGAGGCCGGCCGCGGCCCGGGCGATCTCCATGCGCGTCTCGGCCTTCCGCCGCTCGGTCAGCGAGGCCTGAGGAGGGGGCGGGGTGGTGCTGCTCACGCCCGGCAGGCTATGCCCATGTGACACAATCTGCCATCCGGCGGGCCACCCCGTGGTTCAGGTACGGGGTGCCCCGCCCTTCCACTTCCCCGCTCACGCAGAGAGCCGGGCCCCGGCGCCCGGGGGGAGGGACGCCGAAGCCCGGCCTTGGGAGAGTCCCGGCGCCGGGGGGAGTGCGACGGGACTTGGCTCTGGGGGGCAGGGGCGTGGCCCCGGCCCGAACTGGTGGGCCCGGAAGTCTTGTTCCCGGTCCCCGCGGATTGAAGCGGCGTTACATCGCCATGTTTGCGCGGTCTTTCGCCACCCGGCGTACGCGGCGGCCCCCGGGCGCACACCGTGCGTCACCCACAGCCCATGGGCGACACCCACAGGCCGCGGGACGGGTCGCACGCCCGGACGCCCACCGACGGACACCGGCACCGGCGAACACCGGCTCCGGCGTCACGCCGCCGCGTCGAACCCGGTGCTGCGCGCCAGCTTCTTCAGCTCCAGCAGCGCGTGCTTCTCGATCTGGCGGATGCGCTCGCGGGTCAGGCCGTGCTCCTTGCCGACCTCGGTCAGCGTGCGCTCCCGGCCGTCCTCGATGCCGTAGCGCATCTTGATGATCGAGGCCGTGCGCTGGTCGAGGCGGCCGATGAGGTCGTCGAGCTCCTCGCTGCGCAGCAGCGTGAGCACCGACTGCTCGGGCGACACCGCCGAGGTGTCCTCCAGGAGATCGCCGAACTGGGTCTCGCCCTCGTCGTCCACCGACATGTTCAGCGAGACCGGGTCGCGGGCCCAGTCGAGCACGTCGGTGACGCGCTCCGGCGTCGAGCCGAGTTCGGCGGCGATCTCCGCGGGCTCCGGGTCGCGCCCGTGCTCGCGGTTGAACTCGCGCTGCACCCGCCGGATCCGGCCAAGCTCCTCCACGAGGTGGACGGGCAGGCGGATCGTACGGGACTGGTCGGCTATGGAGCGGGTGATGGCCTGGCGGATCCACCACGTCGCGTACGTGGAGAACTTGAAGCCCTTGCGGTAGTCGAACTTCTCGACCGCGCGCACCAGGCCGGCGTTGCCCTCCTGGATCAGGTCCAGCAGCGGCAGACCGCTGCGGGGGTAGCGGCGGGCGACGGCGACGACCAGGCGGAGGTTGGAGCGGATGAAGACGTCCTTGGCCCGCTCCGCGTCGGCGACCAGGGCTTCGAGCTCCTCACGGGTGGCGTCCGCCTTGGTCTCCTCGTACCCGTCGAGGACCTGCCGCGCGAACACACCCGCTTCGATGACCTGGGACAGCTCGACTTCCTTGGCGGCGTCGAGCAGCGGTGTGCGCGCGATCTCGTCGAGGTACATGCCGACCAGGTCGCGATCGGCGATCTCGCCGCCATGGGCGCGAACACTGCTTGCCGCGTCGGCCGTCTCGCCGGTGGCGGACTGACGACGGGCGACGGCACGGGTTGCCATGCGTGCTCCCTTGCGATGTGAGGTCAGCGGGTGGTCCTTCGGACGCTGGACTCCGTCTCCGGGACTCTCCGGACTCTCCTCGGGTGCCCTGCATCCGATGGAAACAACGACTGGAATCAGGACAGAATTCCCAACCTGTCCCCCAATTTTTCGGATCATGCAGTACCCTGTCGGACCCACGAGGAGGCGCGGTGCCGTCGGAACCTACAGAGGTGCAGGTCAGGCCGGGAGTCGAGGGTGACCTCGAAGCCCTCACGGCCCTCTACAACCACTACGTACGTGAGACGGCGATCACATTCGATACCGCGATCTTCACTCCTGAAGAGCGCCGCCCTTGGCTGCTCTCCCACCCTGAAGACGGCCCGTACCGTCTGAGGGTTGCCCTGAACCCGGACTCACAGCGGATTCTGGGCTACGCCACGTCCAGCCCCTTCCGGGCGAAGCCCGCCTACGCGACCTCCGTGGAGACGACGGTGTACGTCGCCCCCGACGCCGGCCGCCGCGGCATCGGCACCCTCCTCTACAAGGCCCTCTTCGAGGCCCTGTCCGGGGAGGACCTGCACCGTGCCTACGCGGGCATCGCGCAGCCGAACGAGGCGTCGGCCCGGCTGCACGAGCGCTTCGGCTTCCGGTACGTCGGCACGTACCGGGAGGTCGGCCGCAAGTTCGGCCGCTACTGGGACGTGGCCTGGTACGAGAAGCCGCTGTAGGGACGGTCAGCCGAACACCGTTGGAGGGACGGTCAGCCGAACACCGCTGTAAAGGCGGTCAGCCGAACTGCACCGACCGTTTCGCCAGCCCCATCCAGAAGCCGTCGATCACCGACTTCTGCGCGTCCAGCTCGCCGGCCGCGTCGGCCGCGCCCAGGGTCACGAACAGCGGGGCGAAGTGCTCGGTGCGCGGGTGGGCGAGCTGCCCCGCGGGGGACTTGCGGGTGAAGTCGAGCAGGGCGTCCACGTCCCGCGCCTCCAGCGCCCGCCGGCCCCAGTCGTCGAACTCCGCCGACCAGGCGGGGATGCCGCCCTGCCGGAGCGCGGCCAGGTTGTGGGTGAAGAAGCCGGAGCCGACGATGAGCACGCCCTCGTCCCGCAGCGGGGCGAGCCTGCGGCCGATCTCCATGAGCCGGACCGGGTCGAGCGTCGGCATGGAGACCTGGAGGACCGGGATGTCGGCCTCCGGGTACATCTCGACCAGCGGGACGTACGCGCCGTGGTCGAGGCCGCGGTCGGGGACGTCCTGGACGGGAACACCGGGGGCGCGCAGCAGCTTCCGTACCGACTCGGCGAGCTCCGGTGCGCCGGGGGCCTCGTAGGTCACCCGGTAGTAGTGCTCGGGGAAGCCCCAGAAGTCGTAGACGAGCGGGACGGTCTCGGTGGCGCCGATGGCGAGCGGGGCCTCCTCCCAGTGGGCGGAGACCATCAGGATCGCCCGGGGGCGCGGCAGGCCGGCCGACCAGGCGGCCAGTTCACCGGGCCAGACCGGGTCGTCCGCCAGTGGCGGGGCACCGTGACTCAGGTACAGAGCGGGCATGCGCTCCTGGGTGGCGGCGGACATGCTGCGGCTCCTTCCAAAACATGGTTCCCTAACAAAACTGTACAGGGCATTTGTTTAAAGTTCAAGGAGGGGCCACGTAGAGTGGAAGACATGAAGGCACCCGCATCCGCACCGGCACCGGGCTCCGTGGCAGAGCCCGTGGAACCGCGCTGGCTCACCGACGAGGAACAGCGCGTATGGCGATCGTTCATGGAGGGCGTCACCCTCCTCGACGACCACCTCGACCGTCAGCTCCAGCGCGACGCGGGCATGCCGCACGTCTACTACGGCCTCCTGGTCAAGCTCGCCGAGGCGCCGCGGCGCCGGCTGCGGATGACGGAGCTCGCCATGCTGGCGAAGATCACCCGCTCCCGCCTCTCGCACGCCGTCGCGCGCCTCGAGAAGAACGGCTGGGTGCGCCGCGAGGACTGCCCCGACGACAAGCGGGGCCAGTTCGCCGTGCTGACGAACGAGGGTTACGAGGTGCTGCGGCAGACCGCGCCGGGTCATGTGGAGGCCGTGCGGCAGGCGGTCTTCGACCGGCTCACCCCGGAACAGCAGAAGTCCCTCGGCGAGATCATGCGGATCATCGCCGAGGGACTTCAGCCGGCCGAAGCCGGTGCGGACCTGCCCTGGCTCCGCTGAGCCGGGGCAGGTCCTGGAATCCGTAGGTACGAGGCGTCCCCTTCCTCGTGCCTACGGAGGGCCCGAAGGGGTTTTCCCGGTACGGCCGTCAGTGGGCGACGACCGGGACCTGCACCTCGTCCGCCACGCCCTCGCCGGAACGGGAGCCGGTCACCGCGGCGCTGCCGGGGCGGCCCGCGTTGACGAAGGTCAGGGCGATCGCGGCGGCCACGACGAGGATGCCGACGGCGAACCAGATGGCGCTCGTGTAGCCCTCGACCATGCCCTCCAGCTGGACCAGCTGCTGCTGGGACCGGCTGCCGGCCCCGGCGATGTGGTCCGCGATGTAGGACGTGGTGGCCGAGGCGGCGATCGTGTTCAGCAGGGCCGTACCGATCGCGCCGCCCACCTGCTGCGAGGTGTTGACCATCGCGGAGGCGACACCGGCGTCCCGCGGCTCGACACCCTGGGTGGCCAGGGACATGGCCGGCATGAACGCCGTACCCATGCCGAGGCCGAGCAGCAGCATCGCCGGCAGCAGCAGGGCCGCGTACGAGGAGCCGATCTCCAGTCGGGTCAGCAGCAGCATGCCGAGGGCTGCGACCAGGAAGCCGGGGCCCATCAGCAGGCGCGGCGCGACCCGGGTCATCAGGCGGGTGCCGATCTGGGTGGAACCCGTGATCATGCCCGCGATCATCGGCAGGAACGCGAACCCGGTCTTGACCGGCGAGTACCCCTTCACGATCTGGAGGTAGTAGGTCAGGAAGAGGAACAGGCCGAACATCGCGATGATCGCGAGACCGAGGGAGAGGTAGATGCCACCCCGGTTGCGCTCCGTGATCACGCGCAGCGGCAGCAGCGGGGCCTTCACCCTGGACTCGACGACCACGAAGGTCGCGAGCAGGACGACGGAGGCCACGAACATGCCGATGGTCACGGAGTCGCTCCAGCCCGCGGACTCGGCGCGGGTGAAGCCGTAGACGAGGGCGACCAGGCCGAGGGTGGACAGGACGACGCCCGGGATGTCGAGCGGGGAGCGGTTGCGGCCGCCCTCCGGCTCACGGATGACGAAGTACGCACCGGCCGCGGCGACGATGGCGAACGGGATGTTCACGAAGAACGTCCAGCGCCAGTCCAGGTACTCGGTGAGGAAGCCGCCCAGGATCAGACCGACGGCACCGCCGCCACCGGCGATCGCGCCGTAGATGCCGAACGCCTTGGCGCGCTCCTTGGCGTCGGTGAACATCACGGCGAGCAGGGAGAGCGCGGCGGGCGCGAGCAGGGCACCGAAGACGCCCTGGAGCGCGCGGGCGCCGAACATCATCGCCTCGTTGGTCGCCGCGCCGCCGAGCGCGGAGGCGACGGCGAAGCCGCCGAGCCCGAGGACGAACGCCCTCTTGCGGCCCCACAGGTCGGCTATCCGGCCGCCGAACAGAAGCAGACCGCCGAAGGCGAGCGCGTAGGCCGTGACGACCCACTGCCGGTTGCCGTCGGAGATGCCCAGGTCCTGCTGGGCGGAGGGCAGGGCGATGTTCACGATGGTGGCGTCCAGGACGACCATCAGCTGGGCCAGCGCGATGAAGACGAGCGCTTTCCAGCGGCCGGCGTCCGGCGAGGCCGCCGGAGCGCCGAGAGCCTTTGAGGCTGTTTCAGACATGGGGGTACCCACTTCGGGACAAGGTGACGGAAAAAGGTGACGTCGAGGGACGACTCGACGACCGGCGTGGCCGCGAGTTCTGTGTGGTGGAGATCTGTGGAGATCTGTGTGGGGTGACTGGGGTGGCGCCGGGATCTAATCGGTCAGGATTGGCGGAGGTCCTCCATGGTCACTGCCGCGCCCGGCAGGGCGGAACGGGCCGGGGCCCGCAGTCCGTCCAGGAACAGCTGAAGATGACGGTGTACGAAGCGGTCGGCACTGAAGCACGCCGTGCCGGCCGGGGGCCTGCTGAGCTGGGCCACGGCGACCATCAGGTCACCGACGCCCACGTCGGGGCGGAGCTGGCCGGCCGCCTTGGCGCGGTCCATGACCGTCTCGAGGATCCGCTCCACGCGCTCGCGCGCCGCCTCCAGGTCGGGGTGGTTCTCGTCGAACGTGCTCGAGACCATCGGGCACAGCGCACTGATCCGCTCGTCGGCGGAGGTGTGCACGAAGCGCTCCAGGGCCTCGAAGGCGTCCCCGGTCTCCGCGAGCGCGCGCTCGCCGGCCGCGCCCGTGCGGTCCAGCACGGAGCAGACGACCTCGCGCACGAGGGCGTCGCGGTCCGGGAAGTTGCGGTACACCGTGGCGTTGCCGACGCCGGCCCGGCGGGCGATCTCGTCGAGCGGCACCTCGGGGCCGTGCTCGACGAACATCTCCCGGGCGGCGGTGACGATCCGCTCCCGGTTGCGCAGGGCGTCGGCACGGGGCCGGGGCGCCTTGCGCGGTGCGGGGGTGGCGGTCTGCACGGTGTGCTCCTGGGTGGGTCCGGGTGATCTAGGTGATCCGTGGTCTGGGTGTGCGGTGATGCGATCCGGGGAGAGGCTCCCCGTTTCAGTCGGACACATGGCTAAACGGGGACCGGGTCCCCGGTATTTCCCGCGCTCGGGATTTTTGTTTGTGACCTGGCTCACAAGGTTGGCCCGCTCCTGACACGGCTGCCACACGCCGCTACTCACGGGAAACCCACGATCGGTCTCCTCCAACGCGCGTCCGCACACCCCGCGACGCAGGGTGATCGCAAGGGCGCAGCCGGAGACCGGAGGCTGCCGTGGCGCGGGAGGTTCCATGCAGGTCCCTCGCACGCGGCCGCAGCCCTCGCAGCCCCGGCGCCCCCGGTCGGATGTCCCGGGGCCGCCCGGCCACCGGATACGCCGGCGGCGTCTGGCCGCTCTCGCCTGCGTGACCGCCCTGACCTTCACGGTCAGCACCTCGGCCGGCACGGGCCACCTCGCCCCGGGCGCCACCACGGCCGGAGCCGGCCCGATCGTCCTGTCCCGCAGCTCCGCGCACGGTCCCTGCCTGATCCGCGGCGCCCGCGAGGTCCAGATGTCCGAGGGCATCCCCACCACCGGCGGCTACGCCCGTTCCACCGGCACCGTCCGCGCCCTCACCCTGATGATCGACTTCTCCGACGCCCCCGGCGAGGGCAAGGCCCTGGACCGCTACCGGGAGTTCTTCCCGCAGACCCGGCACTGGTTCCGCACCAGCTCCTACGGCCGCCTCGACTACCGCCCCGCGACCCCGATCCCGGAGTGGCTGCGGATGCCGAAGTCCTTCCGCGAGTACGGCATAGAGCGCGGCGCCCCCTTCGACCCCGGCTACCGCGCGCTGGTCCAGGACCTCGTGGCCGTGGCCGACCCGAAGGTGGACTTCCGCGCGTACGACCTGCTGAACGTACTGGTCACCCCGAACGCCGGCCCTTCCGCCCTCGACACCGTCCTCTCGGTCACCTTCGCCGGCAACCCCGAGGCGCCGACGGCGGACGGCATACCCGTGGCCAACGCCTCCTTCGTCTACTCCCGCCAGGACGACGGCTCCGGCTCCTACGACCGCACCGGCTACCGCGTCCTCCCCCACGAGAACGGCCACGTCTTCGGCCTGCCCGACCTGTACACCGCGGAGGGCGGGGGCGCGGTCGGCCACTGGGACATCATGAGCGAGGACTGGGGCGCCAACAACGACCTCCTCGGCTGGCACAAGTGGAAACTGGGCTGGCTCGACGCCGCGCAGGTGCACTGCGTATCGACTCCGGGCACCACGGAGTTCACCCTGACGCCGCTGGCCCGCACGGGCGGCTCCAAGCTGGTCGTCGTACCCCTGGACAGCAGCACCGGCTACGCCGTCGAACTGCGCACCCGCGCCGGCAACGACGAGGCGGTGTGCCGCCCGGGCGTCCTGATCTACAAGGTCGACGCCACGGTGGACACGGGCATGGGCCCGGTCACCGTCCAGGACTCCCGCCGCGACAGCGGCGGCTGCACACGCGCGCCGAACGTCCACTCGGAACTGTCCGACGCGACGTTCGTGCCGGGAGAGACGTTCTCGGACCGGCAGCGTGGGGTCGTGATCAGGGTGGTGGAGGCGGAACCGTCGGGGGACCACCGGGTGCGGGTGACGCGGGAGTCGGTGGCGGCGGGCAGCGGGAGGTAGCGGCCGGCACGGGGTGCCGTTGGCACCGGGCAGATCAGCGCGCGGTAGCAGGACCGGTTCCGGATTACGGTAGGCCTGCCGCGACTGCCGCGGGTGCCGCGACCGCCGTACCGGAGAGCCGATGCCAGCGAAGCCCACGCATGACGCCCAGGGGGCGGTCCCACCGGTCGACGGGACCGGGGCGACACCACGGGCCGGCGGGCAGACGGGGTCGCCGCCCACTGAGGCGGTCACGCCGCTGATCCGCGGCATCGCGGTCCTGCGGGAGCTGACCGAGTCGAACGGCACCCTGAGCCTCAGCGCCCTCGAACGAGCCACCGGCCTCGCCCGCTCCACGGTCGACCGCATCACGGCGACACTCGCCCGCATGGACTACGTCCGTGTGGACGGCCGGGACGTACACCTGGCCCCCCGCCTGATGGAACTGGGCAACGCCTACCTCTCCGCACTGCGCCTCCCCTCCCTCCTCTCCGCCCGAGCGGACGCCCTGGCCGACGAACTCGACGAGTCGGTGTCCCTCGCGGTCGCCGACCGCGACGGCATCCGCTTCATCCACCAGGCGACCCGCCGCCGCGCGATGTCCCTCAGCTTCCGCATCGGCGACCTGCTCCCAGCCGAACGCACCGCACCGGGCCCGCTGTTCGCGACGGAGTGGACGGAAACCGACTGGCAACACTGGCGCGACCGCAGGGCGGCGGACCCGAGGGACCTGTCCTTCACGGCCGTACCGCCGCGCACGTACGGAGCGGACGCACGGGACGACGAGGCCTTCGCCGGCCGTACGGAAGAGGCGGCCGCGGAGGGCTGGGCCCTGGACGACCAACTGATCGAACCGGGCCTGGTGGCGGTCTCCGTACCGGTCCGGTCCCCGCACGCAGGCGACAGCCGGAAGATCGCCTGCGTGGCGAGCGTGGTCAGCCACACGAGCCGGCACACCGCACACGACCTACGCACCACCCTGCTGCCGAGGTTGCGGTCGGCGGTGACGGAGATGGAACGCGTACTGCACCGCACACCACCCCCGGAGCCCGGCCCGCCCCCGGCCGACCTGGCCCTCTGGACGGGCGCGTCCAAGCAACAGCTGGGCCGCGACTTCATCGAATCCCTGGCACGGGGCCTGACGGTCCTCACGGCCTTCGGCGAGGGCAGGCCGGAGCTGACCCTCACGCAGGTGGCCCAGGCGACGGGCCTGGCCCGGGCGACGGCCCGCCGAGCACTGATCACCTACGAACACCTGGGCCTGGTGACCACCCCGAGCCCGCGCACCTTCGCCCTGACCCCCCGGGTCCTCTCCCTGGGCTTCCCACCCCTGTCCCGCACGTCCCTCCCCGAAATCGCCCAGCCCCACCTGTCCGACCTGACGTCCCGCATCCACGAGTCGACGTCACTGGCGGTGCTCTCGGACCCGGGCGAGGAGATCCAGTACACGGCCAGGGTGACGACGGGCCGGGTGATGAGCGTGAACATCACGCTGGGCACGCGCCTGCCCGCGCACGCGACGGCACTGGGACGAGTCCTACTGGCAGACACCCGCGCGAACCACGAGCAACTCGACCTGCCCTCGATCCGCTCCCAGGGCTACGCCCTCGTGGACGAGGAACTGGAAGAGGGCCTCCGCTCCCTCGCGGTCCCGATCCGCGACCGTTCCGGAAGAGTCGTGGCCGCCCTGAACACAGCGATGCACGCGAGCCGCCACACCCTGCGCGCATGCCTGACGGACCTGCTCCCCGAACTGATCTCAACCGCCACCCGCATCGAGTCGGACCTCCACACCGCCGGCCGCTTCACCCACGTCCCCCTGACCTGACCCCCACACCCACCCGACCCGTATCCGGTACGCTGACGCCTGTGGTCCTCCCAGACCACAGGCACGCCGCTGCTTGCGTCCGATGCCACTGCCTTCGTAGCTCAGGGGATAGAGCACCGCTCTCCTAAAGCGGGTGTCGCAGGTTCGAATCCTGCCGGGGGCACAACGTGTTACCGCTCTGACCTGGGGATTCTCCCCCAGGGAGGGCTTCTACTCGGCCTCGGACTCCTCGTCCGGGGCCGTTTGCGTGAGCGGTGCGTGAGCGGACGGAGAGTTGATCTCCGGAATTCCTCCCAACGGATCAGCATCATCCGGCACGGACTCCGGGCCGGGATGTTCCGTGTCGTCGGGCTCGGGCTCCGCTTCGGGAGCGGTGTTCTCGGAGGTGGCGCGGGCGCGCGGGACGAGCCGGGCTGCGGCCTCGGCGATCGCCAGGTCCGCTTCGGGGAGCAGGCTCGTGTACGTGTCGGCCGTGATGGTGATCGAGGAGTGGCCGAGCATCTCCTGGATGTCCTTCAGGTCGGCCCCGGCCGCGTGGTCGAGGGTCGCGGCGCCGTGGCGGAGGTCGTGGAGCCGGACCGGTGGGAGGCCGATCTCCTCGTACAGCTCGATGAACCGCCGTGTGACGTTGGCGGAGTGGAGCATCTCGCCGTTCTCCTTGGTGAAGACGCGCCCCGTCTCCACCCAGGCGCTCCCCCACTCCTTGCGGTCCGGGGTCAGCGGCACGGGCAACACCAGCACCGTGCCCATCCTCGACTACGTGGTCGCCGCGGTTCCCCCGACTGCGGCCCTGCTGGCCTTCGGCGTCCTGATGCGGCAGATCCACCAGCTCGTGGCTGACCCCACCCCCGAAGGCCACTCCTGTGCCGATCACGGCCACAGCGGCAGTGTCGGCGCCCAGCCCTCCACTCTTGCCCAGGACGACTCCGGTCTGCCGGAGCCAGCCGGTCTAGACGCGGTAGCCGGTCAAGGCGACGTGGCGCGGGTTGCCGCCGATGTGCCCGAGTCCTCGCACCCTTCCGCCAAGACAGAAGATCAGCAGGCCCGCACTGCGTCCGACGAACTCCTAGCCATCGCACGAACCACGCAACCAGGACGCGGAGGACGCGCCTCACGCCGCCACGTCGAAGCAGCAATCCGTGGCCAGGGCCTCTCGATCAGCAAGGCCGACGCGGAAACGCTCAAGAACATCCTGCAGACCGAGCTCGACGAGGCCGCCTCGTCGCAGTCGGCCGAACCCGACACGGCCCGCGCTGGCTCCCTCTGAGCCCCACAGCCGATCCCCCCACTCGACCACCCATCACTCGTCCCCGCGCAGGTCAGCGTGGGGACGAGTGACCGACCCGCAGCTGGTCGAACCGAGACCACCCCGCACCAGCAACGCCCAACGGAGAACCGCCTCATGCACGACGCGCGCCGTGAACTCCCCACTACGCAAGAGGGAATGACCAGCACAGCCACCCACGCGCCGGCAAGGTATGCCGCTGGACCGTCCAAGGACGGCCTCAGCGGGGATGCCTCCGCCCCGGGGGTGGCGGAGGCGCTCGGGCGCCAGGGGGCGCCGGAGGGGGAACAGCCCGTCGACTCCGCTGCCGCGTGCCGCCGAAGCCGCTGCCCTGCACCGCGTCGCCCGTCGGCGCAAGCCCGACCCGAACGGCCAGCGCAAGGAGCGAGTCGACGCTCGCTACAGCGTCGAGGAGAAGACCAACATCCTCCGCATGGCGCGGTCGCTGAACATCGCCGGCGCCCACTACGTCGGCGCCGTCGTCATGGCACACGTCCACGGAGACCTCGCCCTGCCCGGCCAGCGAACCCCGCTCGACGACTACATCGACGAGCTGACCGCCCTCCGTGGCGAGGTCGCCAAGATCGGCCACAACATCAACCAGATCGCCAAGAAGCTCAACTCCGGCGGCCATCCACACCATGTGGACACCGCCCTCCTGGCTCAGGCCGAGGCCACCCTGATCGCAGTCGGCGCCACCGTTCGCCACATCGCGGCAGGCGCGAACGAGGCTGTCTCCAGGAAGGTGGCGCGGTGATCGCGAAGATCAGCAGTGGCAAGGAGACTGCGGGCTTGATCCGGTACCTGTTCGACACGAAGAGGGCCAAGGACCACACCGACCCGCACCTGGTCGCCTCATGGGACGGCTTCGCCCCCGACCCCGGCCGCTCCGAGGACGCTGACGCCACCAGGAGGCTCCTCGTGGCGGACCTCGACCTGCACGTCAAGCAGGCCCGGCGGCTCGGCCGCGCTCCCGAGAAGCACGTGTGGCACTGCTCAATCCGCGCCGCCGAGACCGACCGCCACCTCAGCGACGAGGAGTGGGCCGACATCGCCCGCCGCGTCGTCGCCGCCACCGGCATCTCGCCCGATGGTGATCCGGACGGCTGCCGCTGGGTGGCCGTCCGCCACGCCCCCGACCACATCCACATCGCCGCCACCAAGGTCCGGGCGGATCTGCGTACTGCCCGCCACTGGCACGACTACCTCACCGCCGACCGCGAACTCGCCTCGATCGAGAAGGAATACGGCCTGTTCCAAGTCGTACGCGGAGACCGCACCGCCGCCAAACGGCCGACCCGCGCCGAGCAGGAGAAGGCCCGTCGCGCTGGTCAGAACAAGACCGCCTCTGAACGACTGCGCAGCACCGTCCGCACCGCCGTGGCCGCCGCCTCCAGCATGGAGGAGTTCGTCGACCTGCTCCACCACCTGGACGGCGTGCTCGTCGAAATCGTGTACTTCCCCTCCGGCGACGTACGCGGCTACAAGGTCGCCGTCGAAGACGACGCAGGCGGCCCGATCTGGTACTCCGGCTCCAAACTCGCTCCGGACCTGTCCTTCCCCAAGATCCAAGAACGCCTGGAAAACATCGACTCGCAGCCCGCCGACCAGCCTGGCCGACGCAGGCCCGACTCATGGCACCAGGCCACCGCCACGACCGAGCGCATCCCCCATCACCTCGACCAAGCCGACGACGAAGCCTCCCAAGCCCACCTCGCCGCCTTCGGCGAAGCCCTCGACGCCCTCCCCCTCCTCGCACCCCAGCCCCTGCGCTCCCAACTCCGAGAAGCAGCGACGGCGTTCGCCGCCCTGGCGATGTTCCTGGATGCTGCGATCCTCGTCGTCACCGCCGCGGCCCGCTGGCACCAGCTCCGCCACCACGACCAGCAGGTCGCCGCCGCCCACCAGACTCTGCTCCACCTCCAGGCCGCCTACGACCAAGCCGCAGCCGCACCCCTGGCCGTCCTTGCACAGCGCCGACCGCTGACCGTGGAACGGCACATCCGCCAGATACGCCGGGCGGTGCCAGACCATGCGGAGCAGGTCATCGAGGACTCCGCCTTCGGCGCTCTCACCGCCGTCCTCGCCGAAGCCGAGGCAGTCGGCCACGACCCGGAGCAGCTCCTCAGCATGCGGCCGACCAGCGCGCTCTGGACGATGCCCGCCGCCCCGCACGGGTCCTGACCTGGCGGATCCAACGCCTCGGCGCACAGCCTGCACCCAGTGCACAAGCCCGCGCAGCACAAGCCCAGAGCCCTGCTTGGGCCGACAGCGCAGCACAGCGCCCCAACACTCCGGTCCACCACGCAGCCGCCGCTCCGGCCCCGCAACCGCCGCAAGCACGACGCCGCTGATCACGACTCCACAGGCAACGTGGGAGCGCGCCGCGTGGTGTCGCCGATCACCGGGCATGACCCCGATCGGCGCCGGGTTGTGCTTGCCGTACGGCGATCAGCTGATCAGGGGGGCCGCGGGTTCCTCGTTGTCCGGCCGGTACACGTCGACGTAGACGTGTAGACCCGGTGAGACCTCGACGGCGATGTCACGCTCGATGAGCATGCCCTTGCGCCGTTCGACCCGCGGTCGCGGCGGGTGGCCGGCCCGCGACTCCGGCGTCGACAGCGGTGCGCGGAACAGGTAATCGGTCATGCCGACTCCGCGACGAAAGGTCCCCGCAACTCGCCGCGGGGTGCCAGGTCGATGCGGTTGATGCGCCCGTCATGCAGGCCGTAGTGGATGAAGTAGTCGTTCTCGACACTCTCGCCCTGCCTCAGGGGCCCGACGGGGAAGTCCGGCGCGTCCACTACGGCCGTGATGCGCGTGGTTGCCTCCAGCGCGATGCCGTGCTTGTCGATGATCACCGCGTGCGCGGTGACGTTCTCTCGGACGGTCTGGAACATCTTCCTGTAGAACGCGGCCACGGCGTCCGGTCCGCGCAGCACGCCCACGGAGGGCAGCGTCAGCTCGATGTCGTCGGCGTAGAAGAGGGGGAACCGTTCGGTGTTCGCGGTGCTGAGCGAGATGAGGTAGTCCAGGAAGGCACGCCGTCCGGCGGCGGTCGGCGTGATCCGGGTCGGTGCGGGGCTCACACCCTGTCCGGCCTTCCAGGTCGCGGCCCGCAGCGCGGCGATCTTCTCCCCCGCGGGGTCGAGCTCGTAGGTGACGAAGAACTTGACCGTGGTCAGCTCGCCGCGGGCGAGCGGCCCGAACACGAAGTCCGGCCGGTCCTCGGTCGCCTGGAAATCCGTGTCGATCTCGGCGGCGACGTGCGTGCCGCTGCGGGTGACCACCTGCGGCCGCATCGTCTCGCGGATGCCGTCATGGGCCTGATGGAGGAACGCCCGGATCTCCTCACGGCCACGCAGGTCCACGCTCGACCCGGAGAACCGGGCGTCCTCGGTGAAGTAACGCTCCACCAGGGCATCGTCGTCCCCGGCGTTGAAAGCCTCCTCGTAGGCGGCATAGTCGAATGGCATCACAGCGCCCCTCCGACAGCCGCGGGGACGAGCTCGTCGGCGCCGGCCTGAAAGAAGATCCCGTTGATTTCCCGCGGGATCTCGCCCTCAACCTCGACATCCTCAAGACTCATTTCGAAACGGTTGGGGGCGTAAAATTCGCGACCCGGGGGAACAGGGGGGAATTGCACCATGGCAGACTCCTCGTAGGGTTTCCTTGCGTGATGAGCGTTGTTGCGGCAGCCGTGCAGCGCGACGACTTAGACGTCGTTTCCTTTGGCGTGATCGCTCGTTGAGCCGCGCATGACGGATCTGGTCGAGCGGTTGGTACCGGACGAGTTGTGGCTGCTGTTTCGCCGAGTGGTCCCGCCGACGGAGATGAAGCGTCTGCAGGGCGGAGGCAGACGGCGGGCGGGAGACCGCGAATGCCTGGCGGCGATCATCTTCGTGGCCACCTCGGGGTGCACATGGCGGCAGTTGCCCCCGGTGTTCGGCCCGGCCTGGCCGACGGTGTACCGGCGCTTCGCCCGGTGGGGCTCACACAGATTTTCCTGCATGTACTCGCTGAGGGGACGGCCGGTCGCCCGGGTCAGCAGTGCTCCCAGTGGTCGCAGGAATGGACGGCGATCTTCCGGCCGTACGCCGCTGCACCGAGGACCGAGGCGTTGACCTCGTCGTCGGGCCGTGGCGAGACGACGAGGTCGGGTGCGCGGTCGAACCGCAGCTTGTTGAACACCAGCCGGTGCAGGCGCTCAGCGAAACCCGCTTCCCCGCGTGGCAGCTGCGGAACTCCCGTACTCATGGTCGTGCTCTCACCCGACGACGAGCTGGCGCGACTCGTGCCAGTGGATGAATCGCCAACCGTCGTCAGTCCGACGCAGAGCGGCCGAGAGCCGTGAGTCGCCGGCGAGTGGCTCGCTGGAGTCCTTGAACTCGACCTTGGTGTGGCCCCGCCAGTAGACGAGCGCGACATCGCCGAGCACAGCGACGTGGCTGCTGTACTCACGCCCTTCGATCCGGTCGACGAATCCCGGAAGCTGGCGCCAGTAGTCGACGATCGCGTCCCACGTCGTGAGGGCGGCTTCGATCTCCTCCGGCTGGTAGACCAGGTGCTCGTAGCCGTCGTCCCACAGATCCTTCATCGCCTCGGGGTCCATCGCCTGCATCGCCTGGGCGAAGGCCGTGCTCGCGGCGCGGACTGCCGTCTCGTCGTCAGTCATCAGTGTCTTTGTCGTGTCAGTCATCAGTGTCCTTGTCGTGATGGAAGGTCCGGCTATTGATGCGCGTGCCGGATCAGTCATCGTCGTCCCTCAGGGGGTCCCGACCGATGCGGAGGCTTCCGGCTTCGGTGCATGAAAAAGTAGCAGTACCACTCGGTTAGGACAACCAGTTGGTACACTTAATCGACCACGCAAGCGGAGGAGGACGACAGCTGATGAGTTCCGAGCGCGTCGACGGGCGGACCCTCCGGTTTCAGCACCGGCGGCCGGAGCTGCTGGCCGCGGCCACCGAGTACGTCCTCGATCACGGCATCGCCGGCCTGTCGCTGCGTCCGGTGGCCCAGGCGCTGGGGGTGACCCACGCGACGCTGCTGCGCCACTTCTCGTCGAAGGACGAGCTGATCAAGTGCGTAGTGGAGAAGATGCGCACCGATCTCTTCGCTCAGGTGACCGCCGACAGGGAACTCCAGGAAGCCGGGTCGACGGCACAACTGCTGAGGGTCACTTGGCGACGGCTGTGCGAGCCGAAGGAGCAGCGGCAGTTCCTGCTCCTGTTCGAAATGGTCGCCGCCAAGGGGTGGCAGTCCAGCGACGGCGGAGAGCTCGCGCGGTCGATGGACGACTTCGTCGATTTCATCTCCGGGTGGCTCCGGCAGGACGGGTGGGCGCCCGAGGACGCGTCAACCCTGGCCACCCTCCTCCTGGCTCAGATACGGGGACTTCAGCTCGACCTTCTCGTCTCGGGAGACCGCGCACGGGCCGACCGGGCGTTCGAGTTCGCCCTCGCTCTCCTCGAGCCTCGGACGGGGCCGAGCGTGTCCTGACAGCGGCTGGACCACTGCCGACGCGGATGCGGTCGGCGCGCTTGGGGACTGTAGGACGTCGTTTCAGTTGGCGAGTCTGCGGTAGCTGATCAGGGCTGCGGCGATGCCGACGAAGGCCAGGAAGTGTTCGGCCTTGCGCTCGTAGCGGCGGTGCAGCCGTCGGCAGCCGGCGAGCCAGGACACCGTCCTCTCGACGACCCAGCGGTGGCGGCCCAGCCGCTGCGAGGACTCGATGCCTTTGCGGGCGATCCGGTGGTGGATGCCCCGCTTGCGGAGCCATCGGCGCAGGTGGTCAACTCGCGAAGTGAACCCCCGCCGCGAAGGCCGAGTGCCGGTCCTCCGTCGCACCAAGGACTACGTCCCCGCCCCGTCCCCGCCGAGGCTGAGCGATGTGCTCGGCCGACAGGGCTGACCAGCGGGCCAGTGGGGCCCGGGCTCACGATTCCGTGAGAGGAACCGTCTGGGACTCACCAGGACGCCATCCACGCAGGTCAGAAAGCATATGGACGCCGTAGAAACACCCATTGCCATCGAGCCTGATCAAGTCGCTCCCGCCGCGCCCACCAACGCAATCTGGGGTTTCTCTAAAGTGGGTGTCGCAGCTTCAAATCCTGTTGGGGGGACAACGCGTTACGTCACCGACCTGGGGTTTCTTGCCCAGGGAGGCGCTCTATTCGTCCTCGGCCCCCCTACTCCAGGGTTTGCATGAGCCAGGCGGGGTGTTGATCTCCCCAATGGCGCCCAACGAATCGGCGCCATCCGGCACGCACTCCGAGCCGGGCACATAGTCACCGCCGAGAGGCGTCGTCAGTGCGGTACAAGCCTGGCGGCGGCCTCAGCGATCACCCGATCCGCCTCGGGCAGCAGACGCGTACCGAACGGGGCAAGGTCCCCGCCGCGCCGTATCCGCGCCAGCGGTACCGCGGCGGCTGCCGCACTGGGTCAGTGATGCCGCTGGCCTGTTCCGGTCCCCTGATGACGAGGCCACCGTGCCGGTTCCTCACTCTTGCCGTGGGCGTGCTGGTCGGATGGCGGCCGACGGGGGGTGCGTGAGCGGGACAAGCGTGCCGGACGGACGGCAGACAGTACGCTGCATTCAGCGGGATCGGACCCGCAGCACAGTGTCCGGGAGGTGCTTCATGACGGCCGAGATGGTGGCCCCGGCGTGGATGCATGAGCAGATCACGGCGGAGGAGTACGAGTCCTGGTCCGAGGAGCAGTGTTCCGGCATCGAGATCGTGGACGGGATGGTCGTCGTGACTCCGAGTGCCTCCAAGCGGCACAACCGGCTGGCCCGCGTTCTGGCGAACGCCCTGGATGCCGCCGCGGGCCCGGAGTGGAACGCCGACACTGGCTTCGACGTCCGGCTTCAGGACGTCCCGCTCACCAATCGCCGTCCGGACGTCGTCGTGTACCGCGCAGACACGATCGACATCACCCCCACCCGCCCTGAGCATGTACTGCTGGTCGCGGAGGTGGTGTCACCAGGCTCGGAGACCACCGACCGGATCGTGAAGGTCGACCAGTACGCCAAGGCAGGCATCGGCTTCTACTGGCGGATCGAGCAGGCCGCGACAGGGGTTCCTCTCGTGTACACCTACGTTCTTGACCCCGCGACGAAGACCTACCGGGACGGAGACGTGTTCACCGGCGTCCTCAAGGTAGTGGCCCCCTTCCCAGTGGAGATCGACCTCGGCCAGGTCTGACCCACGCGCTGCTCAGCAGCCGGCAGCGCGTGAGCGATGCGTGAGCGGACTGCCCGATACAGAGCGGCATGAGCCGGATCAAGTGGCTCGCCGCGCGGTCCTGACCAGGGGAAACAGCACCGCGCGGCAGCGCCAGGCATCCCCTGGCAAGGATCCGATCCCACTCCTAAAGCGGGTGTTGCAGGTTCGAATCCTGCCGGGGCACCAGCCAAAAGGCCCCGGACCGATCATGGTCCGGGGCCTTTGACATGTTCTTCTGACATCGACGCGGACTCGGCGGGAGGCGCGGACGGGAGCGTTGGGGCCGGTCAGGCGCGCCGAGCCTGCCGGAACTCCTCGTTCAGTCGTTCGCCTTCCGCGCAGAGGAGACCGAGGTTTGTTCCCTCCTCGTCCATGGCGGAGCACGTGGCGCAGGTGATGCAGTGGTCTGCCAGGTGCACGAACGCGTCCACCCACGGGGCATCGAAGAATGACGGGTAGACGTTGTCGGTCACGCCTCAGGCTCCATGGCCAAGCAGTGCTTTCCGGCGGCGATCAGCCGGGCGACCGTGAGTGGACTGCACAGCATCGCCGCTGAGTCCATCGGCACCGACCAGTAGCAGGCGAATGCGTGCTCCCGGGGCACGGCATCCAGTCGCGGCACTCCCAGGTAGCTGCCGCGGCCGAGGCATTCCACCTCCAGGGCCCGCCACGTGTCGGCAACCTGGTGCAGCGTCGCAGACATCCGGGCAGGCACCAGCGCATAGAGCCGCGAGAAGCGCGGATCAGAGATGACCGGCCCTCCGCCGAGGGCCTCGGCAAGGAACGCGTCCAAGCAATCGGCCTCGCTGCTTCCCGCCAGAGCGACTACCAAGCGGCTGGGGATCCGTACGGCCGAGAAGAGCGTGCCCAGCGGCATCATCGCCACGTGGTGCTGTTTCCATTCCAGCCGGGCCCGGTGCCGGAGCAGGGCCGGCAGCGTCGACAAAAGCCAGTGTTCCGAAGCCAGTCGGCGGTCAGTGGTGGGGTGCACGAGTAGTCCGGGTGCAGCCTCAACGGGCCTTGAGGCCCGTTGGCTGTGGTCGCTGGTCATGCTCGTGCCTCCCCGGTCGCAGTTGGTCCGCCTCATACGCGCGACCCTAGGGATGTGTGGTCACGCCCACCCGAGCTGACAGTTCGGGTGAACCACGGGCTCGGCGGCCTACACGAGGCCGATGCGCACCGCCAGTTGCTCGGCTTGCCGCGCGTGCATGGCCCGGCCTCGGCGCATCACCGTCAGCACCAGCTGCCGCGCGAGCGGCGTCCGGGCCAGGTCCTCCGGGGCGGTCACCTCCAAGCCGAGGAGGGCGAGAAGCGCGGCGGCGTCGTCCCGGCGCTGGCTGTGGCAGGCCGCCACCTCCAGACCGAACGTGAACTCGCGCTCCAGTGAGGGCAGTCCGCTCGTGTCGATGGCGTCCGCGGTGTGCAGGGCCTCGCCGGTTTCTCCCGCTTCCATCTCGATGCTCAAGGCGTGCAGCGCAATGTTCGTGGGCCCGAACACCGTCCAGCCGATGTTGCTCACGTCGGGGACGACGCGGGCCGCGGGCGCGGCATACCGGGTGAGCCGCTCCCTCGCTTCCCACCATTGGCGCCGACGCGCGGCCCCCACCACGGCGACCAGCTGGAGGGCGCCACCCATCGCGACCCTCTCGACCTCCGGCATCCGCGCGGTGGCAATCTGCTCAGCCGCCCGGAGCGCGAGTTCCTCCGCCTCGGCGGGCTGGCCCGCAGCAAGCAGTACGTGACCGAGGTTCCACTGAGCGGCGGCGATGCGGAGCGGATCGTCGGCGTCCTCGGCGGCTCGCATGGCTCGGTCGGCAGCCAGAGTGGCAAGGTCCACGCGGCCGGTGCGGCGCAGATACGAGCGGAGCAGGCAGTACAAGTCCGCCGACGCTCGGAGTACGGCGCGGCGCTCTGTTGGGTCCGTCCCTGTCCGAGCGGCGCGTAAGGCGTGTTCGACGTCGGCGACGAGCCCGGGCAGGGTGTCGGCCGCCTTGGTGAAGCGGTCTCCTGCCGTCTGCCAGCTCTGCCATGCAGCTTCAACCCGGTCCTGCAGCTGGTCCGCCGGCACGGGCGCGGTGCTGAGGGCTGGGCCGTAGCCAAGGAGGGCCCGACCGACCGCAGCGTCCGCGGTGTCCGCCGACTCCTCCTCCACCGGTGGCTGCTCCGACAGCAGTGCGGCCGTGGGAACCCCAATTCCTGTGCGAGGGCGCACAGGATGGGCAGCGACGGCACCTTGAGGCCCCGCTCGATCTGCGACAGGTAGTCCGGGGAGATGCCGACCAGCCCGGCGATCGCCAGGTCGTTGCCGAACTTGGTGGCCAGGACCACCTCGTCGCGGAAGTCCCTGGTCGCCGCCGAACCGAGCCTGACGGGCGCCGTCTTCAAGGACCTCAGCTGCAGCGGCGCCAAGGTCCCTGGCCTCACCTCCTCCCAGTCCACCGACGACGGCACCAACAGCCCGAGGTTCGCCGCGCCGTCCGCGGGGACCCGGCTGGTGACCGCCGGCATCGGAGGCAACGACATCGGCTTCGCCTCGCTGATCAAACCGTGCGTCATGGGAGTGGCGTATCAGGCCCTGGGCAGCAGCAAGTGCATCCCCAAGGACGCCCCCTGCGAGCGGCAGTACGTCAGCTACAGCGGCACCGACGAGATGCAGCACAAGATCAAGCAGGCCGGCGAAAAGCTCTCCGCCGCGCTGAAGGAGGTTGAGCGCCGCGCGCCCGAGGCGGAGGTCTACGTCGCCGGCTACCCCGCGATCCTGCCCTCCGACGTCGACGAGTGCGGCCGCGAACTGCCCGTCCCCCGGCGACGTGACGTACCTGCACGAGAAGGAGGAGCAGCTCGACGCGATGCCGAAGCAGCGCGCCAAAGCTGCTGGAGCCCACTACGTCGACACCTGCACGCCCTTCGAGGGTCACGACGCCTGCGCGGAGGCGGGCACCGGTGCAGGCCGAAGGCCGAGAACGCGGCGCGGCGCGGCTCCCGTCGCGGATGCCGTGAGGCAAGGATGGCGGGTCATGACGATTGTGTTCCGGGTCCCTGCCGACGGTGCGGAGCGGGTGGGGTTCGCCTACTCGCCGACGATGGAAGCCGTGCTGAGTCTCCATGTGCTGGTGGAGCCCAAGCATCACCCCGTCCAGCACGGCTGGGTGCGTGCGATGCGCAAGCTGTCCCCGGCGCTGAAGCGGGAGATCGAGGCGTTCTCCTACGCGGTGCGCTCGTACTTCCCCGAGTTCCTCTTTCCGCAGCCGACCGGCCAACTGGCGGCCTTCGAAGACGAACTGGCCGGCTTGCGCGGGGCGGATCCGGAACTGGTCCGCCTGGAGTTCGCCGTCCCCCTGCTCACGCCCTGGCCGGGCGGCGGCGAGGGCAGGGATCCGCAGGTGCTGGACGAACCGGAGGTACGCGGCCTGTTGCGGGAGCGAGTCGCACGGGAAAGCGACGAAGCGATGGCCGCGATGCTCCTCGACGACCCCCGCGCGCTGCTCGAACGGTTCCTGAGCATGCTGGAGCGCTACTGGCGGGAGGCATTCCAGGAGGAATGGGCACGGCTCGAACCCGAACTCGCCGCCGGCGTCAGCGAGGCCGGACACCAGATCGAGCAGCGCGGCCTGTACGGGATGCTCCGCGGCCTGTGGCCGGAGGTGCGCAGCGATCCGCAGGCCGAACGCTTCTGGCTGGAGCGGCCGCACGACCACGAGGTCGCCATCGGCCCGGACGACACACTCGTGCTCGCCCCCAGCGCCTATGTGTGGCCGCACGTACGCGTCAACTGCGACGGTCCGTGGCCCCTCGGGCTCGTCTTCCCCGTCTCCTCGATCGTCCGGGAAGCCCGCCCGAGGATTCCGCCGACCAGGCTCGTCGGCACACTCCGCGCGCTCGCCGACGACACCCGGCTGCGTGCCCTGCGGCTGCTCGCCGAACGCCCGCGCAGCACCCAGGAGTTGGCCCCGCTCGTCGGCGTCAGCGAGGCCGCCCTGTCCAAGCACCTGCGGGTGCTGGCGGACGCGGGCCTGCTGGAGCGCCGCCGCGAGGGCTATTACGTCCTGTACCGGCTCGCGCCCGGACAGGTGGCGGGCCTGACACCGAGCCTGGAAAGCTTCCTGCACGGCGACGGCGACGGCGAGGTGACTGAGCACGACTGATTAGCCATCTGCCTAATAAGTGGATCAGGCCCCCGACAGGACCCGACAGTGGCCGCATGTCACTGCTGAAGGACCGCAACTTCCTGCTTCTCTTCGCCGGCCAGGGCATCTCACGCTTCGGCGACGGCCTGTACACCGCCGCGACCGCCTGGCTGGCCTGGTCACTGACGAAGGACCCCACGGCCGTCGCCGTGGTCAGCGTCTCCGCGTTCGCGCCCGCGTTCGTGGCCACCTTCGTCGTCGCCTCGTACGCCGACCGCCGCGACCGCCGGAAGCTGATGATCGCCACCGACCTGGCCCGGGTCGCCGTGGTGGCCGTGGCTTCGGTCCTGCTCTCCCTCGACCTGCTGAACCTGCCCCTGCTCGTGGCGACCACGGCGCTCCTGGCACTGATCGGCGCCCCGTTCGCCCCGGCCCGCAACGCCATCGTCCCGCAGATCGTGCCGGACGACCGCCTCCAGCAGGCCAACGGACTGCTGCAAGTCGCCTTCCGGGCCGCCTTCTTCGTCGGCCCGCTCATGCTCGCGCCGCTGCTGGCCTTCGGCTCGCCGCAGTCGGCGCTGGCGGTCAACGGACTGACCTTCCTGGGCTCGGCGGCCGCCGTGGCCGCCATCCGCGTGACCCGCCCCGCCCCGACCGGGGGTCAGACGGGGTTGTGGTCCGATCTCAGCGCCGGGCTCAGGGCCGTGCGGGCCGCTCCCGACGTACTCGTGGTCATCGTGACCTTCGTGCTCGCCCTCGCCCTGACCAACGGTTTCCTGACCGTCGGGCTGGTCGCGGTCGTGGGACAGGGCGGCCAGTACGGCCTGCTGCTCGGCGTCGCCGGGGTCGCCGAAGTGGTGGGCGCCCTGCTCCTGGCCGGTCTGCGCATCCGCAGACTCGCACTGGCCGCGGTGCTGGCGTGGGCCCTGCTCGGGATCTTCCGGGCTCCGCTGGGAACGGTCACCTCCCATGCTGTGGCGGCGGTTCTCCTGACCGCCACGGGGCTGGCCTCGGCCCTCACGGACATTCCCTTGATCGCACTGGTGCAGCAGCGCATACCGAGCCATCATCTGGCGAAGGCGCTCGGCCTGTGGGAGGCCGGGGTGGCAGGAGCCCTGGCGATCTCCCCCTTTGTGGCCTCGACCGCCATCACCCTCGCCGGAGTCGAGAACGCCTTCCTGCTCTCGGGAGCCGCCGTTGTCGTCCTGGCCGTGACCGCCACGCTCGCCCTCGCATGCATCGGCGCACGGCAGCCCGGTAAGGAGCCCTTCGTCACGGCCGACGGCACGGTAAGCGTCGCGGCGCCGGAAGAGACAGCGGTGATCACGGCCAAACCTGAGTGACCGCGTGGATCATCGCTGTGCGCAGGTCAGCTCAGGACGCTGTTGTCGCAGCCTGATAACGAGCGTGTCGGGGCCATCATCAAGGCGGGGCCCGTGTCGGCGACCTGGTGCAGCGTCGCAGACATCCGGGCGGGCACCAGCGCATAGAGCCGCGAGAAGCGCGGATCAGAGATGACCGGCCCGCCACCGAGGGCCTCGGCCAGGAACGCGGCTGGCCGCGCCCGGCGGCGCGCTCGGCGGGCTGCGGGCATGAGGGGGAGAAACCCGCACCCGTCCCCGCCCCGGGTGACCTGCCGCCCAGCCCCGGGATCAGCACCGCCGCCACCGCCACGTGCATCAGGGCGAGGGCGAGCCGGGTGCCGCCGTCCATGCCGTCGCCGAGGAGCGGCAGGAAGGACACGGCCAGTACCGCGCCGGCCAGCCCCGTCCAGATGGCGCGGGCGCGCCGCACGCCTGATCGCTCCAGGGCGGCCAGCAGCCCCCAGCCGGAGAGCGACGCGAGCAGTGCGACGACCGCTGCGGGCGCGGCGCCGATGCCGAGCGTCCGCTCGCCGTCGGTGATCCGCAGCCGGTGTCCCAGCAGTGGGTCCGCGACCAGCCACACCAGGACGGGGGCCAGGACGGCCAGGGCCGTAACCCCCAGGCGCCTTCTGCGCGCGCTCACTTGGTGGCCCCCGAGAGCGCCCCGTGCAAGAACACCTCCACCAGCTCCTGCGGGGTCAGGTCGGGCTCGTCCTCCGTGCGCGGCTGGGTGAAGAGCAGCCCGAAGAAGAGGGCCGCGATCTGCTCCGGCGGGCGGCGCAGGGCGGCCTTCTCGGGCTCCAGCAGTTCGGCGAGGGCCGCGCGGATACGGGTCGTCGACTCGTCGCGGCCCGCGCCGCGTACCGTGCCGGGGTGCTTGCCGCCGCGATGCCCGAGCGAGCCGAGGACCGCACCCATCCTGGACATGTGCGCCTGCAGCGCCTCGGCCGCCTCCGCGAGCCGGTCGGGCAGCGGCTGGGACAGGTCGATCGCGTCGAGCTCGCGGACCGCGTGCTCGGGTGAGAGCGCCTCGGCCATGCAGGCCTGCAGCAGCTCGTCCTTGTCGGCGAAGACGCGGAAGATCGTGCCCTCGCCGATGCCCGCGGCGCGGGCGATCTTCGCGGTCGTCACGGCGGCACCGTACTCGGCGATCAGCGGGATCGCGGTCTGGATGATCATTTCGCGGCGCTGCTCCGGCGACATGGCGGGGGCGCGGCGGCGGGTGCTCTGCTTCTCCTCAGATGCTGTCATGACCGAGAGAGTACGGAGTGAGGACTCACTCCGTCAATGAGTGAGTCCTCACTCCGTAAATTCGCGCCAGAGAGACCGGCTCACGCTGACGGGTGGCGTTCGCCTCGGTGGACCACCGTGACGAGGTGGTCGGGGCCGGGGGTCTCGAGTTCGTCGACCACGGCGACGGCCAGGTCCTCGGCGCTGATCCAGGATCGGCCGTCGGCGCTGATGAGCAACGTGTCGGTGCCGCGCCGATAGCGGCCGGTTCGTTCGCCGGGTTCGAGCAGGGCCGGTGGGCTCAGGTAGACGCAGTCGGCATCGGCATGGGACCGGCAGGTTCGCAGCTGAGCGATTCCGGCGGCGGCGACGGGCTTGATCTCGGCGGGTACGTACGCCGGGTTGTCGGCTACCAGCTCGGGATCCGCGTCCTCGTGGTCGGCGGCGCCGGCGCCCTGCGCAGCCCCGACGACCGCGATCTGGCGTCCGCAGCGCCGTGGGAGGCGGAGCCTGCGAGCGCCTCGCGTAGGGCGTGCGAGTCGTTCGCGTCGACCGCGATCGGCGTCACGTTGCGGATCCCCGGGTTCTCGTTCGCGGGTTTCCGGGACAGGGCGAGCACCTGGTGTCCGCGTGCACTTGCCTCATTGGTCACCCGGCTGCCGACCATCCCGGTGGCGCCCAGTACGGCTATCTTCATGCCCGTCCTCATCGGATCAATCCCCTTTGTTCGGGTTCGCCTTGTGTTCGGCTTTTCTCGGGTGCGGGTTTCTGTCGGTCTGGCGCGTGCCACGCGGCCCGGCAGGTTCGGGGCCTTGAGTTGCGCCGCCAGCAACGCGGCCAGGGCGAGGACGAAGCCCACGGTCTGCAGCAGGCTCAGCGACTCCCCCAGCGCGATGCCGATGACGGCCGCGACCAGCGGGGACAGCAGCACCAGCGGTGCGGACGCGCCGACCGGCAGCTTTCCGACACCGCGGAACCACAGCGTGGACGCGACCAGCCCGCCCACGCTGCCGAGCCACAGGTATCCGCCGGCGGCGGGGGCGTCGATGCGCGGCGGCGCCCCCTCGATCGCGAGGGTGAGCGGGAGCAGGAGCAGGCCGCCCGCCGTCAGTTGCCAGCCGGTCAGGGTCAGTGGCCCGACGCCCTTGGGAAGCCCGACGCCCGTGGGAAGGCCCCACCGCTTGGTGAGGACGATCCCGGCGGCCATGGTGGCCGTACCGCCGATGCCGGCGAGGACGCCGACGGCGTCCAGCCGGGCCTGTGGCCCCAGTACGACGAGTCCGACACCGACCACGCCGAGCACGCCCCAGGTCAGTCGCCAGGCCGTGGGCCGGTCGTGGAGCAGTGCGACGGCCAACCCCGCGACCAGCAGCGGTTGGGTGGCACCGAGGGTGGCGGCGACACCGCCAGGGAGTCGTTCGGCCGCCACGAACAAGAGGGGGTACAAGGCGCCGATGTTGAGCGCGCCGAGGACGGCGGCCTTCCACCACCAGTCCCCGCGCGGGAGCACGCGGGTGATCGCCAGTGCGAGCAGCCCGCCCGGCAGGGCGCGGAGCATCCCGGCGAACAGCGGATGCCCGGCTGGGAGCAGTTCCGTGGTGACGACGTACGTGGTGCCCCAGGTCGCGGGGGCGAGTGCGGTCAGTGCGACGGTGGCCACCTGCCGTGGGGACGAGCTCCGCGGCGGGCCCGGTGCCCGCTCGGTCGACGTATGCATGTGATGAAGTCTCAGATCCAGGCCGGTCATGAGTCCAACACATGCTTGCCATCGCAGCCATGAACCAGAACGATGACTGTGTGGATCTCCAGCAGATGCGCTACGTCGTCGCCGTCGCCGAAACCCGCAACTTCACCCGCGCCGCTGAGCGCTGCTTCGTGGTGCAGTCGTCGCTCAGTCACCGGATCGCCGGCCTGGAACGGGAGCTCGGGGTCAAGCTGTTCGCCCGGTCCAGCCGCCGGGTCGAGCTGACCCCGGCGGGAGCGGCGTTCGTCGCCGGCGCACGCGAGTGCCTGGCCGCCGCCGACCGCGCGGCTGCCGACGCCGCCGCCGCGACCGGCGTGGTGCGCGGCCGGCTCGCCGTCGGCGTGATCGTGACGACGGCAGCCGTCGACGTACCCGAACTGCTGCAGCGGTACCGTGCCCAGCACCCGGACGTCCGCGTCGCCCTCCGGTCCGGGCGCAGCGATGAACTGGCGGCGGCGGTCCGCGACGGCGACCTGGACATCGCCTTCCTCGGCATGCCGGAGAACGAACGGCCTTCCGGTGTGGAGAGCGTTGTTCTGGCTCACGACGAGCACGTGCTGGTGGTGCCGGCCGGGCACCGGCTGGCGGGCGTTTCCCAGGTCACGCTGCGGGAGACCGCCGAAGAGACGTTCGTGGACTTCGTGAGCGGGACGCCCGCCCGCGCCCAGTCCGATCAGGCGTTCGCCGCCGCGGGCCTGGTCCGCGACGTGGCGTACGAAGCCGGCGTCGTGGAGCTGATCACCCGGCTGATCGCGCGCGGGCTCGGCATCGCGCTGCTGCCGTCGGCGTTCATCCGGCCGCGGGCCACCGACGACTCCGAACTGGCGCTGGTCCCGGTGGTCGACGGGCCGCATCGCATCGAGTACCTGGCGTGGAGCCGCTTCAACCCCAGCCCGGCCACCCGGGCGATGCTCGACGTCCTCGGGGTGGGAGCGCCGTCAACGGGGTCCTGATCAGCGGGTGTTCGTCGACGGCACCACGCTCTCGGCCTCGGTGACCAACGCTGCTCAAGCCGGCTCGGGTTGCGGTTCCGGTGGGCGCGTCGGTGCGATCGTCGGCTGCCATTGTCTGGTGGTCCGCACGTAGCCGTAGATCACCGAGCTCATCGCCAGGACGAGAAGTGGCCCGAACACCGCTGGATGCCGGGCCATCTCCATCGGCAGGTAGCGGTACGACACCAAGAGCGCGGCGAAGACCGTGGCGCCGTAGGTGACCAGTTGGATCCCCGGTCGGTCCCAGCCGCGGTCGAGCGCGCGCAGCGCTGCCTCGATGGTGAGTGCGAACACCACGCCGGCGATGAGATCCACGCCGTAGTGGTAGCCGAATCCCAGGGTTGCGCAGAGCGTGGCAATCAGCCAGAACGTGCCCGCGAACCGCAGAATCCGTGGCGCTGTGCGGGTGTGTACGAAGATCGCGACAGCCCACGCCGTGTGCAGGCTGGGCATGCAGTTGCGGGGGGTGATCCCGTCGTACGAGAACGGGTGCGGGGTGCTGATCGGCGGCGGTGTGTCCGGCCACAGGTTGGCCACCGCCCAGTGCACGCCGCCGGTGCCGGAGGCGCCCGGGCCGTAGGCGAAGACCGGTCCGACCACCGGGAAGAGCATGTAGATGCCCGGCCCGAGAAGGCCGATCACCAGGAAGGTGCGCACCAGATGATGGCTCGGGAAGCGGCGCTCGACCGCCACGTTGCGCAGCTGGTAGAGCGCGACGACGACCGCGGCCACCGCGAGCTGGGCGTAGACCAGGTCGAGGACATGGGTGCCGATCGGGCCGGTGGCCTCGACGATCCGGCCCGCCAGCCATGACGGGTTGCCCAGCGCCTGATCGGCGGTTGCCACGTACTGGTCGAGCACCCCCGGGCGGGTCTTCGCTGTGATGAACAGCCAGGTGTCGCCGGTCTTGCGGGCGGCCACCAGCAACAGGCCCAGCCCGACGCCCTTCAGCAGCAGGACGCGTTCCCGGCCGGTGCGGCGCGTGACAGCGATGACCGCGCAGCCCAGCATCACCCACAGCGCGCCGTTGCCGAAGAGATGGCCGTCGGCCGTCTTGGCGTCGACTGCCCACCGCACCAGCAGGAAGACGGCGTCGATACCGATCGCGGCACCGGCCGCGATGAACCGTTGCCGCCAGGTGAGCACCACCATCATCAACGCCATACCGCTGTACAGCGGTCCCGGTTTCGGGGCGAAGATCAGGGCCTCCACCTGGTTGGCGATCGGCCCTGGCTGACCGTAGCGGCGTGCGGCGATCTCCAGTGCGACGAGGAATCCGAGAGCCACCGCACCCGCCGCGATCCACAGCATCGCACGTCGATGACGCCAGGCAACCAGGGAAGTTGTGCCGCTTATTCGCGAAATCACCCGCGATGCTCTAGGTATCAATTGTTTGGCCGATTTGTTCGAATGGTTGGGTGGATGAAAAGCGATGGGGCAACCATCGCGAGTTCGAACATGTTATCGGGGTTGGGTGAAATTGCGGCGTCGGCGGGCAGTTTGCGCCCCTCAGCTTCGGAGACGTCCGAAGTACCGGGCGCGGAGCCGGTCGAGAGGATGGCGCCGGCCGCGATGCCGGTCATCCGGCCCTCGCCGCCGGAGAGCGACAGCCCGCCGACCACGGCCGCGGCGATCGCGGTCAGCTCCCAACCCGGGCCCACCGAGGGGCCGGCCACGTTCATCCGGCCGATCACCAGCACCCCGACCACGCCCGCCAGCAGGGCACGGGCGACGTAGGCCGAGGTGATCCGGCGGCCGGTCGGGATGCCGGCGAGCCGGGCGGCCTCCTTGTCGCGGGAAGTCGCCGACGGAGACCAACACCCTCGACGACCCGGTCGCCGTCGCTCCGGTCACCGGACGGGTCAGCGGATCACCTATCCCTCGCGTCGCGCCGTGAGGTGGAGAGATGCGACAGCCGCTCCCCGGTGCGGTACAGCTCGATGAGCAGCGGGCGCAGAGCTCGTCCGGCCGGAGTGAGCGTGTAGCGGGTGCGGGCGGGGAAGCCAGGGAGCCGCTCCTGAGCGATCAGGCCGCGTTCGCGGAGCGTGTGCAGCCGGTCGGACAGAACCTTGGGGCTGATCAGCGGAAGCCTGTCGCGCAGGGTGCCGAAGGAATACGGCGCGTGCATCAGCTCCCGCAAGACCAGGGTGGTCCAGCGGCCCGCGACAGCCGCCAGGGCGATCTCGACGGGGCAGTCCGGTTGCGGCCGCGAGGTGCGCCCGGGCCGGGACGGAACGAGGTCGGTGTCCCAGTCGTGGGTTTCCGTTTGGTGAGCTGCTTCGCGACACGCTTGGCTGCCGTCATGAGCATCGACATGAATCCCAGGCACGACCATGACTCCACTGTCGCCCTGTCCTGCGACGCCGCGCAACACCCCATGGTCTTCGCTGCCGCGTTCAACTCCGGCAGCCCCGAGGCCCTCGCCCGTGTCTACGACCGACGGGCTCTTTTCGTGCCGCGTCCCGGCACATGCGTCACCGGGCAGGAGATCGCAGCCGCCAACTCCGCGTTCCAGTCATTGGGGCTGCCCATCAGTGTCCGCCCACGGCACACGTACGTCGCCGACGACATCGCCCTGCTCATCGTCGACTGGACCATCGACGGCCACCGTCCGGACGGCGAGCGGGTCCGCCTTGAGGGAACCGCCACCGACGTGGCCCGACGCGGACCTGACGGCCTGTGGCGGTACCTGATCGACAACCCCTTCGGCACGTCGGCGGACTAGGGCCTGTCGTTTGGATCAGGTCGCAGGGAAGTG
>NZ_WWIQ01000010.1:150463-158110 GCF_009862985.1 Streptomyces sp. SID5464
CCCTAGGTGGTGGCGTGGGGCTCGGGCAGCCAGTCGTGGGCCGGGTCGTACTCCAGCCAGCGGTTGCGGCCGGCCTCTGTCATGAAGGCGGTCAGCAGGTCACGCAGCAGTGGATGCCCGCCGGTGTCGCGCCACAGCAGTGACCAGGCGTACAGCGGTGTGGGATTCACCAGCGGGACGGAACGGGCCCCGGGCAACCGGGGAAGCGGTACGTCGGCCGGGAGCAGCGAGAAGCGCCGTGCGTCCGAGAGCATGGCGGCGAGGAAGTGGTCAAGGCCCAGATTGGGGCCCTCGGCGTGGTCTCGGATGCCGAACTGTTCGGCGAAGCGGCGCAGGAAGTCGAGCCGGTCCAGCGCCCCGGGAGTCCACAGCACACTGTCCCGCAGCTGTTCGGGCCGCAGCGCGGGCTCGGCCGCGAGCGGATGGCCCTCGCCGAGGACGACGTCCACCGGCTCGAGGCGCACCAGACGGTGCGTCAGTCCGGTCGGCAGTGGCGGATGTACCCGCCCGAAGCCCGCGTCGATGTCGCCGTGCAGCAGGGCGGCCGCCACCGACGGCAGATCGCGGCCGTGTCCAAGTTCCAGAGAGAGCTCGCCGGTCCGCGTCGCCACCTGGGCAAGTGCCCGCATCGGCGCGTACAGGTGGCCCCACACGTCAACCCGTAGCGGACGGTGCTCCTCCCGGACCGCGGCCAGGGCCTGGTCAGCGGCGGCCAGCGTCTGCCGGGCCGGTCCCAGGAAACGACGTCCGACCTCGGTGAGCTGCACCCCTTGGCCACTGCGCCGGAACAGCTCGGTGCCGAGCTGGGACTCCAGCCGCGCGATCCGTTTGGACAGCCCCTGCTGTGAGATCGACAGTGCCGCGGCCGCCCGTCCGAAGTGCAGCTCCTGTGCGGCGAGCACAAAGGCGCGGACGTGCGCCAAGTCGAGATCCACGCCTTTCACCATAGGTGACAGCCAACGGTTGTGGGCGTTTCCGTTCTCTTGTTGGATTGCCCGGCGTCGCCGCCCGTTTCATGCATCGCATGCAGAGACTGATCCCCACGGGGAATCCGGCGCGTCCGGTCGCGTTCGCGGAGGACGTCCAGCCCGTCCCGCAGCCGGACGAGGCATTGATCAGGGTCGAGGCGTTCGCGCCGAACCGGGGCGAGACGTTCCTCCTGGAGCGGCCGCGGCCGGGGCTGCTTCCCGGCAAGGATGTCGCCGGCCTGGTGGTGCAGGCTGCGGCCGACGGCTCCGGCCCGCAGATCGGCGCCCGAGTGGTGGGGCACCCGCCGCAGGGCGGCTGGGCGGAGTACGCGGCGGTGCCCACTCACTCGCTCGCGGTGCTGCCCGATGGCATCGGCGCCGTTCAGGCCGCAGCCCTGCCGCTGGCGGGGATCACCGCACTTCGGCTCCTTCGTACGGCCGGCGGCGTGACGGGGCGGCGGATCCTGCTGACCGGTGCGTCGGGCGGTGTCGGCCACTACTTCACCGAACTGGCAGCGGCCGCAGGAGCGGAGGTCAGCGTGGTGACCGCCACGCCGTCACGCGGCGAGCGGCTGCTCGAGCTGGGGGCGGCGGCGGTCGTGCACGAGGTGACCGAGGCTCAGGGGCCGTTCGACGTGGTGCTGGAATCCACCGGCGGCGCCGATCTGCCGGCCGCTCTGTCGAAGCTGGCACCGGGCGGCACGCTGATCTGGTTCGGCCAGGCCGGCCGCACTCCGGTGACTCTCGACTTCTTCGACCTCCTCGCCGGTTGCGAGGGGGCCACGATCCGCCACTTCCACTACGCCGGCGCGCCCTACGGCCCCGACCTCACCACTCTGGTGCGCCTGGTGAACGGCGGGCGGCTCCATCCGGAGATCGGCCGCGTCGCCGACTGGGAACAGACCGCGCGGACACTGGTCGACCTGCGGGAACGCCGTATTCGGGGCAAGGCCGTCCTCACCACGGGAAGCGTGCGATGAGCGCCGCCGAATTCGCCGCCGCCCAGAGGACGCGCGCCACCGGGGCCGGGCTCGACCCGCACGAGTACGAGCGCGTCACCGGTGGACTCGTCTCCGTCGACGGGTGGGGCGAGGCATTC
The DNA here is from genome assembly GCF_009862985.1 of Streptomyces sp. SID5464. NCBI lineage: Bacteria > Bacillati > Actinomycetota > Actinomycetes > Kitasatosporales > Streptomycetaceae > Streptomyces > Streptomyces sp. SID5464. The sequence goes on from NZ_WWIQ01000010.1 coordinate 152,531, forward strand.
ATCCGGACTGCGCAGCAGCACGTCGCCCGAGCGAAGCAGGCCGCCTCACCCCGGTCGGCGGGCGAGCACTATCAGGTGGCGGCACGCTGGTTCCACATCGCCACGCTCGCCCCGCACGGGGACCAGTCCCCGGCCGCCACGGAGGCGGACCGCGCCATGGGCTGCGCGCTGGCCCTCCTGGAGCCCGGTGCCCGCAGGGTCGAGGGGCCGGCCTTCACCGGCTGGCTGCGCGGCCCCGCCGACGCGCCGGCCACCGTGGTCGTCGTCCCCGGCCTGGACTCCGGTAAAGAGGAGTTCCACACCGTCACCTCGGCCCTGCTGCGCAGGGGCGTGGCGGTGTTCACGATGGACGGGCCCGGCCAGGGCGTACTCGCGGCCACCACCACGGTGCGGCCGGACTACCACCAGGTGATCGGCCAGGTCATCGACGCGCTCGGGGTCGACCGGGTCGGGCTCATCGGGCTCAGCCTGGGTGGTTACTACGTCGCGGAAAGCGCCGCCCACGAACCTCGCGTGGCCGCTGCCGCCACCGTGAGCGGTCCCTTCCGCCTCGACTGGGACACCGCCCCGCCCTTGGTGCGGGACATCCTCACCCGGCGGGCCGGAGGACCCGAGGCGGCCCGCGACTTCGCCCGCCGCGTCGACCTGTCCACGCCGGCACCGCGTATCGCCTGCCCGCTCCTGGTGGTGGACGGCGGCCGCGACGTCATCCCCGGCGTGACCAACGGGGAGCCGCTGGCCCGCCTGGCGCCGCACGGCGAGTACCTGTTCGTCCCGCACGGCGATCACCTCCTCGGCAATGCCCGGGCCGACTGGCTGCCCACCACCGCCGACTGGGTTCGCGGAGCGCTCACTTGAGCCGCTGCACCGACGAGACCGTCCTGATCACCGGCGGCACCAGCGGTCAGTGATGACCGTCGGTGATCAGTTGCCGGCCGGAGTGCGGCGGCTTCGGGTGGGTGTCCGCCGGTTCCAGGCGGAGCATGGCCGCCTCGTCCGGGGTGCCGGGGGCCGCCTGGTAGACCACCATGCGCTGGCCGCCCGTCCGGGCCAGTCGCATGACCTCGTAGGTCAGGGTCATCGGGCCGACCTTCGGGTGCCGGAAGCACTTCTGCCCGCCGCCGCGTTCGCAGACGTCGTACCGCTCCCAGAGCTGCGCGAACTTCGGTGACTTCAGCATCAGTTCGCCCACGAGCGCGGTCAGCTCGGGATCGTCCGGATCGGCCCCGGCGACCGCCCGCAGATGCGCCACCGAGAGGGCGACGGTCTCCTCCCACGGCTCGTAGAGCGTCCGGCCGACCGGGTGGAGGAACAGGTAGCGGGTCAGGTTGCGCTGGTCCTCCGGCCAGTCCCAGAGACCGGGCATCAGCCGTCGGCCGGGCGGGTTCGCGGCCAGTACGCGGTTGAAGCGGCTCACCACGTAGGCGGGCAGCGGGCGCACCGACTCCAGCATCCGCAGGACCGAGTCACGGACGGTGTGGTCCGAGCAGGCCGGCAGTTCGGAGGGCCGGCCGGAGGCCAGTTCCGCGAGCTCGTGCAGGCGTTCGTAACCGTCGCCGCGCAGCCGCAGGGCACGGCCGAGGGCGTCCACGACGGCGGGGGAAGGGTTGGTCTCCCGGCCGCGCTCCAGGCGGATGTAGTAGTCGACGCTCACTCCGGCCAGCGCGGCCAGCTCCTCACGGCGCAGTCCGGGAGTGCGGCGCAGGCCCGCGCCGGCCGGGAGACCGACGTCCTCCGGGCGCACCTGCGCCCTGCGGGCCTTCAGGTATCGGCCGAGCTCCGTGCCCCTCGTATCCGCTGCTGCCATTCGGCCATTGTCGCAGGCGGTCAAGGAGCGTGGGGGGCCGTGTCAGGGCCTGGAACGCCGCACCCCGGGCACAGCGCGGTCTTCCGGGCGGGTCGCGCGCGGGCGGAGAGTTGATCCGCCGGAGCGGGCGGCCCGTCCGCCTGGGCCCAGGGGGTGCGCGACACCGGTCCGCGGCCCCGGTGGCCTGCGGCCGCCCGCCCGGTCATCTCTGTTCAGCCGTCCAGGAGTTCACCATGCCGGCCACCCCCGCCCCGACCCCGTCCGCATCCCCGTCCCCGTCCTCGTCCCCGTCCCCGTCCGCCACCACCGTCTCCAGCCCCGGGCACGGGTCCGAGCCGTCGGCGCCCGCCCCGCGGCGCAGCGGCGTCGCGCTGGTCGCTTCGCTGCTCGGCTTCACCGTGATCACCATCGACGTCTCGGCGGTGAACATCGCGCTGCCCGCGATCCGGGACTCCCTCAGCGGCGGGATGGCCGGGCTTCAGTGGGTGGTCGACGCGTACACCCTGATGTTCGCGGCCCTGATGCTCTCCGCGGGCGCCCTCGCCGACCGCATCGGCGCCCGCCGCGCCTACGCATGGGGCGTCGCCTTGTTCACCCTCGCCTCGCTCGCCTGCGCGCTCGCGCCCGGCATCGGCGTGCTGGTCGGCGCACGCGTGGCGCAGGGCGCCGCCGCCGCGATCGTGATGCCGGCCTCGCTGGCGCTGATCCGGCAGGCCTACGAGGACGCCCGGGCGCGTGCCCGCGCCATCGCGCTGTGGACGGTCGGCGGCTCGGTGGCGATGGCCGCGGGCCCGGTGCTGGGCGGGCTGCTCACCGACTCGTCCGGCTGGCGGGCGGTCTTCCTGCTCAACCTCCCGGTGGGCGCGGTGATCCTGGGCCTGCTGGTCCGGGTGCCGCGCTCCCCGCGCCGGCCCGCCGCACTGGACGGCGGCGGTCAGCTCACCGCCGTACTGGCCCTGGCCGGGCTGGCCTTCGCGGTGATCGAGGGCGGCCACCTCGGCTGGACCAGCGGCCCCGTGCTGGCCGCCGCCGCGCTCGCCCTCGCCTCCGGGTACGCCTTCCGCGTGGTGGAGTCCCGGCACCGCCAGCCCATGGTCCCGCTGGGCATGCTGAGGGACCGCCGGGTGGCCGTCCCGCTCGCGGGCGGTTTCGCCGTCAACGCCGCCTTCTACGGCGGGATCTTCCTGCTCGGGCTGTACTACCAGCAGCTGCGCGGAATGTCGGCGATCGCGGCGGGGCTGATGTTCGTGCCGATGTCGGCGGTGGTGACGGCGACCAACCTGGTGTCGCCGCGGCTGGCGGAGCGGATCGGGCGGCGGCCGGTGATCGTCGCCGGGCAGCTGATCTTCACCGGAGCGATGCTGGCCATGCTGCCGCTGGCCGCGCACACCCCGATATGGCTGGTGCTCGTCCTGCTGCTGCCGTTGAGCGTCGGCGGGGCGCTCGCGGTGCCCGCGCTGACCGCGCTGCTGATGGACGCCGTCCCGCAGGAGCGCGCGGGGACCGCGTCCGGGCTGCTCAACTCCCTTCGCCAGACCGGCGGTGCGCTGTCCGTCGCCCTGTTCGGCAGTCTGCTCGCCGGCCCCGGCGGGGACTTCTCCCTCCCGGGCATGCGCATCGGTCTGCTCACCGTCGCCGCGCTCCTCCTCGCCACCGCCGCGCTCTCCCGGCTCCTCCTGCCCCGCAGCTGACCCTGGCTCTCCCGCCCCGCAGCCGGCGGGATCAGTCGGTGCCGAGGCCGTCGATCAGGCGGTTGAGGAAGCGGGTGAAGGTGGCTTCGGGGGTCACGGCGCGTGCGGGGGCCGCGAGGGCTTCGGCGAGTTCCGGGTGGTGCCCGTCCGCGGCGACGGTGGCGAGGTAACGGGCTTCCGCCGCGGCCCGGTCGGGGGACCTGGCCGCTGCCGCCTGCGTGATCTCGTAGGTGACGTGCCCGGCGACGAACGCGGTGAGCTGGGCGAAGACCTCCAGCTTCGCCGCGCCGTCCAGACCGGTGGGGCGCAAGGCGGCGAGGGCGTGTTCCAGGAAGGCCAGCGTGTGGGGGCCGGGGCTGCGGCGGGTGGAGAGAGCGGCGGGCAGCCAGGGGTGGCGGAGCATCAGGTCGCGCTGGCGGTGGGCGATGGTCTTCAGGTCGGCGCGCCAGTCGCCGGTGAGAGGGCCCGACGCTGGCAGTTCGCCGCTGACGTGGTCGACCATCAGCTCCAGCAGCGTTTCCTTGTCGGGGGCGTAGCTGTAGAGCGACATGGCTCCGGCTCCGACCTGTGCGGCGACCCGCCGCATGGTGACCGCTTCGAGCCCTTCCGCGTCGGCCAGGGCCACGGCGGCCGCCGTGATCGCCTCGCGGCTGAAACCCGGCCTGCGGCCCCTGCGGGGCCGATCGGGGCTCAGCCACAGCTGTCGAGGGTCGGTGCCCGGGGTCCCGGACCCGCCGCCGTCACGCGTCACCGTCTCCGTGCTCCTGTCCTTGTGGGTCGCCGTGGTGGTGGTCGCCATCCAAGCATCCTCTATTCTCGTACGTCGTACGAGAATAGAGGAGGGGAACCATGGCATCACGCAACGACGACGCTGCGGCAAGGCCCGCCTGGACACCGCCCGGCCGGAAGCCGCCGCTGTCCTCGCGGATGATGAGGGCGATCTGGCGCGGGCTGCCGGACAAGCGGCACGACGTCGGATGGGAGCCCGGGCTGGTGGTGCCGGCCGCCGACGGCAGTCCGCTGGTCACCGACCACTACTTCCCCCGGACGCCCGGCGACTTCCCCACTCTCCTGGTGCGTTCGCCGTACGGCAGGGGCCTGCCCTGGTCCCCCATGTACGGCATGCTCTTCGCCGAGCAGGGGTTCCACGTGGTCCTCCAGAGCTGCCGCGGCACCGGCGGCTCTGGCGGTGCGTTCGATCTGTGGCGCCACGAGGCCGCCGACGGCCTGGCCACGGTGTCCTGGCTGCGCGGGCGGCCCTGGTTCGACGGGACGCTGGGGACGGTCGGCCCCAGCTATCTGGGGTACGTGCAGTGGGCGCTCGCCCTGGACCCGCCGCCGGAACTGAAGGCCATGGTGGTACAGGTGGGGCTGCACGACCCGTACGCCCTGTTCTACGCGGACGGCGCCCTCCGGCTGGAGAACGCGCTGCTCGTCGGCCTGGGGATGGCCTACCAGAATCGGGGGATCGGGCCGTTCGCCCGGGCGACGCTGCGCCTCCAGCGCCGTATGCGCGACATCGTCACCGCGCGGCCGCTGCGCGGGGCGTACGCGTCCGCTCTCGGGGACGTGCCGTGGCTGGACGACGTGATGACGCACCCGGACGGAGGCGACCCGTACTGGGACGGCGCGTCCCTGGCACGGGCGGCCGAGGGTCTGAGCGTCCCTACGAGCCTGATCTCCGGACGGTACGACGCCCTGGTCGACCAGACCTTCGACCAGTACGCCCGGCTGCGGCAGGCCGGATGCGACACCGCCCTGCTCGTCGGCCCCTGGACCCATACCTCCGCCATGCAGCAGGGCTGGCCCGAGGTCTTCGCCGAAAGCCTGGCCTGGCTGCGGGCGCACCTGTGCGGCGATCCCTCGGGGCTGCGCCCCACGCGCGTGCGCGTGCACGTCGGCGGCGAGGACGCATGGCGGGACCTCGACGACTGGCCGCCCCTCTCGCCCGCCACCACCTCATGGGTTCCCACCGCGGACGGCAGCCTCGACCGGCTGGCGGACGAGGGGCGTGCCGACGGCGGGGGGTTCGTGGACGTCGTGGCGCCTGCGGGCGACGCCGGGCCCGCGGACGGTTCAGGC
>NZ_WWIQ01000010.1:158254-158713 GCF_009862985.1 Streptomyces sp. SID5464
CCCGCCGCGGGCGCGGGGGCCGCCGCGGGCGCGGGGGCCGCCGACGGTTCAGGCTCCTTGGACGGCTCGGGGCCCGCCAGCGGCTGGGAGTTCGCCGACGGCTCCGGAACCGCCGAAGGCCCAGGCTCCGCCGACGGCTCGGGATCCACTGACGGCCCGGGGCCCGCCGAGGGCGCAGGGCCCGCCGAGGGCGCATGGGCCGCCGAGGGCGTGGGGGCCGCGGACTGCGCCGGGCCCGCCGACGGCGTGGGATTCGCGGGCGGCGCGGGGCCCGCGGACGGTTCAGGCTCCACCGACGGCCCAGGGCCCGCCGCAGGCGCAGGGGCCGCCGACGGCCCAGGCTCCGTGGACGGCCCGGGGTCCGCCCAGGGCGTGGGGGCCGCCGAGGGCGTGGGGGCCGCGGACTGCGCCGGGCCCGCCGACGGCGTGGGATTCGCGGGCGGCGCGGGGCCCGCGGAC
>NZ_WWIQ01000010.1:158935-166456 GCF_009862985.1 Streptomyces sp. SID5464
GCCCGCCGCAGGCGCAGGGCCCGCCGAGGGCGCGGGGGCTGCGGACGGTTCAGGCTCCGTGGACGGCTCGGGGTTCGCCGGCGGCTCGGGGTCCGCCGACAGTCCAGGTTCCGTGCCTCTGGCATCCCTGCGATACGACCCGGACGACCCCACGCCGTCCATCGGCGGCCCGCTGCTCTCCCGGACGGCCGGTCCGCGCGACAACAGCGTCTTGGAAGGCCGAGACGACGTCCTGACGTTCACCGGGCCACCGCTGGACGAACCCGTGGACCTCCTCGGGCCGGTCTCCGCGCGGTTGAGCGTCTCCACGGACACCGGGTACGCCGACGTCTTCACCCGTCTGTGCGACGTGGACGCGCAGGGCCGCTCCACCAACGTCTGTGACGGGCTGGCCCGGCTGGAGACGGTGGGGCAGGCACCCTCGGAGGTCACCGTGCGGATGAGCTCCACCGCCTACCGCTTCCCGGCCGGGCACCGGATGCGCTGGCAGATCAGTGCCGGTGCCCATCCGCGCTACGCCCGCAACCCTGGTACCGGCAAGTCCCCGGTGGACGCCGTCGACTTCACACCCATACGCATCACGCTGCACACCGGCTGCGTGCTGACGCTGCCCACGGGTCCCGGACTGCGTGACGGCCCGGCGGTCTAACACCGAGTCCGCTGCGCCAGCCACCCCGCCATCGCCCGTACGCCGATGCCGATGGACCGCTCGTCCGGGGCGAAGTCGGGGAAGTGCGGGTAGCTGGTGGTGACGGGGGCGCCGGGGGCACGGACACCGAGGAAGGTGTAGGTGCCGGGGACGCGGTCCAGGTAGAGGGCGTAGTCCTCGCCGCTGAAGGGCGGGAACGCGGAACGGAGCGTGGCGACCGAGTCACGGCCCAGTGCGCTGCGCAGGTGGCGGGCGAGTGCGCGGGCGTCGGGTTCCGGGCAGACCAGGGCCGGGAACGGCTCGGCGGGGAAGCTCACGGCGGCTCCCGCGTACGACATGGCCAGCCGGCGGATCTCCCCGCGTATCTCCGTGTACCGCTCCTGCGGCCAACAGCGGTAGGACACGCTCACCCTGGCCTCCCGTGCCGAGGCCCGTAGGGCGACGAAGCGGGCGAACGGGCCGTCGGGCGTCTGGGCATCGGTGACCATCCGCTCGATGTCCGCGGGCGTCTGCGGGGGCGTCACCGTGGAGAGCGCGCCGATCCCGGCGGCCAGGCGCCGCGCGGCCTCGGGTGCGTCCGGGCCCTGGAGCGTCACCTCGGCCTTGTCCTGGCCCGGCATCCCGTAGCCGCCGGTCACCGCGAACCGGCCGACGGGGAAGGGCCCGCAGTGCAGCGCGTGGATCTCCTCGACGCGAGTGCGCTCCAGCACGCCCGCCTCGATCAGTGCGCGGGCTCCGGAGAGGCTCTCCTCGGCGGGCTGGAAGAGGAAGACGACCGTGCCGCTCAGGTGCCGCCGCAGCCGCGCCAGGACCTTGGCGACGCCCAGGGCCACCGTCGTGTGGATGTCGTGCCCGCAGAGATGGGCCGCGGCCGGGCCGCCCCCCACGATGTCCTTGGGCGGCACGGCGTCCATGTCCGCCCGGTACGCGACCGTCCGGCCCGGGCGCGTGCCGTGCAGGACGCCGACCACGCCGTGGCCGCCGACCCCTGTGGTGACGGTCAGCCCGGCCGCCCGCAGCTCCCGGGCCACCACGCCCGCGGTGCGACGCTCCTCCCCCGGCAGCTCGGGGTGCCGGTGGATGTCCCGCCGCAGCTCGATCAATCCGCCCTCCAGGCGCGCCACCTCGGCATCCACCGCCCCGTTCCCCACCGGTCCCCTCCACCCGCCGGCGACGGCCTTCCCCGTGGTACCCCACACCGTTCCCGCACCGGTTGCCGCCGCCATGCCGGCCAGCACCGTACGGCGGGCCAGAGCGTGCTCCGCAGGACGCTTCACCGTTCCCCCAATGGTCCGTCTTCGTGATCCGTCACGTGGGCGCCCGTTGAGCGGGAAACCCGTCGGTACACGATCACCTCTCGCGCACGCCGCCGCCCATCCGGCGAGCCACCGCCCACGGGTGGGGACACCCCCCGGGCGTCGTGCAACTCCCTGCCAGGCAGCTTCCTGGCGTGGCAGGACGCGGACAGCGGGGGTGGCGGGATGGTTCTCTCTTATCAGCGGCCGGGAAGCGCGGGGAACGCGGAACGGTCCGGGGGAGCTGAAGCACTACTGGCTCCATGCATCGTCGCAAGGTCCTGACTCACGCATGGAATGGAGACCAGCCATGATCCGTGTCACCAACCGTTGTTCCGCCGTCGTCGTCCTCGGTTCGGCCGTGCTGGCCACCCTCGCCTGGGCGGTGCCGGCGCAGGCCGCTCCGCGGGCCGAGGGGGCGCAGGGGGCCGGCTCGGCCGTCTCGCAGGCCGACCGCTCGGTCGGCGACGTGCTGCCGCCGCTGCCTCACCTGCCCGGTTCGCCCGACGACTTCACCTGGACTCCGGTGCCCCTGGGCGGCGTCACCGGGATCCCGGGACCGCTGCACGGCGGTGACGACTTCACCTGGCAGCAGGCGCCGACCGACGTCACCGACTTCACCTGGCCGCCCGTTCCGCAGGTCGAGCGGTGATCTCCGCGCAGGAGACACCGGGTGCCGGCACCCGCTCGCACCCGGTTGTCCGGCCCGGGGACCGCACGGCGACCGGCTGTCAGATCCACTGGCGGCGGGCCGCCTGGACTCCCGCCTCGAACCGGCTGGAGGCGCCCAGGCGTTCCATGAGCTCCGCCATGATGCGGCGTTCCGTGCGGACTCCGATGCCGAGGGCCCGGGCCACCGCCTCGTCGGTGAGGCCGGTGGCGAGGAGCTGGAGGAGTTTGCGCTCCTGCGGGGTGAGTCCCTGCGGGTCGTCGTCGGGTGAGGAGTGCTGATGGAACGGGCTCGCGTGTTCCCAGTACGCCTCGAACAGGGCCCGCATGGCGAGCACCACCGGCCGGCTGTGGAACATCAGGGCCGCGGGGCCCGTCTGGCCGGGCAGGTTGGCCACGATGGCCGCGGTCGTGTCGATGATGAGCAGCCGCATCGGCAGGGTCGGCGACGTGCGGATCTCGCTGTTGTGCTCCGCCATCCACTGGGCGTGAGCTCTCGTCACCCGGTCGTTGACGGCGCTGTCGAGGTAGATCGAACGGAACCGGACGCCCCGGGCGAGCGCTCGCTCGTTCAGGGGCCGGGACGCCTCGATCGCCTCCTTGGTCAGGCCGCCCACGGGGTGGAAGACCAGGGACTCCTGCTGGCACGACTCGGCGAGGGCCTCCAGCCGGGTGCGGATCTCGTCCACGTTGTCGAGCTGTTCCGTGCCGTCCGAGCCGGACCCGGCCGACGCCGTGTACTCGGCCGCGAGCGCCGCGAGCGCGGCCCGGTTCTGCTCGATGCGCTGCTGCCGCCAGGCCAGTTCGTCCTGTTCCCGCTGGAGCAGGACCTTCAGGCCGAGTGACGGGTTCACCGCGCGCAGCGTGCCGGGTGAGTCCTGCGAAGGGGCCAGCAACGACAGGTCGGACAGGCGCGTGAGTGCGCCGTGCACATCGTCGCAGCTGATGTCGAGGAGCTCGGCGAGCTTGTCCGGATCATGTTGCTTGTGGAACAGAATCGCGCGGTACACCGCGAGGGTCTGCTGATCGAGTGGCGATACCTCGTCCACGTGGCGTCTCCCCCTTGAACCACATGTGAACCACATGTCCGGACCGGGCGGCCGCGCCGGCTCGGGAGCAGCGACGCGGCACGGGGGCGCCGCAAGGCGTGCGAAGAACCCCCGTAGATCGTTCACATATTGGCCACGTTACCCGGTCAGGAGTTCCGGTGTCGCACACAGTCGCACATGTACTACCGCCTTTGCACGGCTGTGTCGTCCTTGTCGTCGATGCCACCACCGGCGTCGGGCGGCGGGTCGCCAGTCAGCTGTGCGCGTTGGGTGCCGCCGTCGCGGTGGTCGGCGCGGGGCACCCCGGGCGCGGTGACGACGCGGCCACGAACGCGGCGTTCCTGTGCAAGGAACTGGCCGGAATCGGGCTGGTCGCGCTGCCGTATCAAGCCGATGTGGAACGGCCGGAGAGCTTCGCCGCGCTGACCGGTCAGATCGCCGCCGACCTCGGGCCGGTCACCGCCAGCGTCGTGGTCGTCCCGGGCGGAAGCGGAGGCGAGGAACTGGCCCCGTCCTTCCGCGTCCTGTCGGGTGTCGTCGCGGCTTCCCTGCCGGCCGGCGCCGAGCACGTCGAGGTCGACATGCGCAGCGACGGCCCCAGCCTCGAGAAGGCGGCACAGGCGGTGGTGGAGCGGTTGGTCCGGCTGCACGAGACGTGGCGTGCCCCCTCCGGCTGACGCGCACCCGACGACGCACCAGTTCCGCTGTCTTTCCCGAGTCTTTGCCTTAGTCCTGCCGTACGGGGGTCGAGCATGTCGATACGGATAGTCCTCGCAGGTGATCACCAACTCGTGCTGGAGGCCTTCGCCGAGACGCTCAACGGCGTCGACGGGCTGGAGGTCGTCGGCCTGGCCACGTCGTACGACGCCGTCCAGCCGGCCGTGGAACGGCACCGGCCGACGGTGCTGCTGCTCGGCGAGTCCACGATGGGCGGCAAGGCGCTGCGCGTCGCCACCGACGTACGGAGCCGGCATCCCAAGTGCGGGGTCGCGCTGCTGGTGGGGGCGGCCACGTCGTCGGTCGTGGACCGGGCCGTGGCGGCCGGCGCCCTGGGCGTCGTACCGAAGAACGCCCGGCTGCCCCAGCTCGTCACGACGCTCATGGGTGTCGCGGGTGGCTGTCTGACCGTCGACCCGTCGCTGCTGCGGCCCGTCGCCGTCGGGGAGTTGTCGCTGAGCACCCGGGAGATGGACGTGCTGCGGCTGACGGCCGGCGGGGCGACCGTGAAGGAGATCGCGGGCGAGCTGTACCTGGCGGCGGGAACGGTACGGAATCTGACGTCCGCCGCGATCAAGAAGCTGGGTGGACGGAATCGGTTCGACGCGGCGCGGATCGCCGGGGAACACGGGCTGCTGTGAGGGCCCGTTCGGGAAGGGACGGGCGCGGGACGGGGCCGGCGGGTGAGGGGGCCGGATCGGTGAGCGGGCGCGGGACGGGGCCGGCGGGCGCGGGGGCCCTGCCGGCCGTGGCCAAACGCGCGCCGGCCCCGGCACGTGGGGTGCCGGGGCGGGGCGGGGCCGTGCGGGCGCTCGGCACGGGCCGGTGGGGCCCGGGGCTGGTGCGGTCGCTACGGCGTCTGGTGTCGGGTGGTGTGCCGCGCTCACTTCTCCAGGCAGAACTCGTCGATCGGGTAGCCGACATGGCGGTCCGCAGTGGGCAGGTGCCCGAGGATGGTGTCGCCCGGCTTCAGCTCCGTGGAGTTGAGGACCGAGGCGTTCGGGCCGAGGACCCGGACGTGCCAGTCGTCCTGGAGGATCAGGTTGACCGTCTGCCCGCTGGGGGCGACCGCGTCGATGGAGATCAGCGGACGGGTCTCGATCTTGACGCGGCCGACGCTGACGGGCCGTGTGCGGCCCTTGACGTCGACGGCCAGCACCTTGCTGCCGGCGTGGAGTTCGCTCAGGTAGTGGGTGCGGCCGGCCTGCGAGACGGTGTACGAGTGCAGGGCGCCGGCGTTGACCCGGAACGGACGGGTCGGCATGTACGGCAGCGGGTGGGTCTCGCTGACGCACAGCACCATGCCCTTGGAGTGCGAGCCGACGAGGATGCCCTCGTCCTTGCGGAAGTGGGTCGTGGTGTCGACGCAGGCCCGCTCCCCCATGCCGATGTGCGTGGTCCGGGTGACGGTCAGTTCCACCAGGTCGATCTCGCCGCCCCGGGCGCTGGCGGCGGTGCGCAGGGCCGTGGCGTCGCCGACGGTGCTGGCCCGCATCAGGACGCCGTCCGAGCCCAGTTCCAGGACGCCGTAGATGATCTCGGCCTCCTCGGTGTTGGACGCGGTGGTGATGATCGAGCCCGGTGCGCCGGTGGCGGCCGCGATCACGATCTCCAGCGGGATCTTGGTGGGGTCACGGAAGTCCAGCACGCTCCACGGCTCCAGGCGGGCCGCCAGGCAGGCGTCCTCCAGGGTGTCGGCGTCGACGATCTCCACGTAGCGGCCGAACTCGACGTCCGGGTGGGCCTCCTGGAGCGCGGCCCGGTCCTCGCGGGGGCCCGGGACGACCACCAGGTCGGCGGCGCCCAGGTCGGCGGGGACGGAGTCGAGGCCGTCCTCGAAGAGCAGGACCTTGCGGACGGTGGGAGGCAGGCCGGCGAAGGCGGCCGGGTCGGCGGCGACGATGCCGTCGATGCGCTGGTGCAGGGCCTCTTCGAGGACGGCCTGGGTGGCGGTGCCGGCGCGGCGGATGTCAAGCCAGCACAGTTTTGCGTCCGTCATGGTGCGGACCTCCTGTCGAGTGTGGAACGTCGGAGAGGTGGTGGGTGTCGCGGTCGGTGCGGGTGTCGCGGTCGAGCGGGGAGCCGGGCGCGCCGAGGTGGGCCGGGGCGTCCAGGTGATCGGGGGTCAGGCGCTCGTCCCGGTGTGCGTCGGCGGCCTGGAAGGCGAGCGGGGCGAAGTGCTGCTCCGGGAAGTGGTGGATCAGCCGGGCCACCTTGGCGGCGAGCCGCCGTGGATCGGAGGCCTGGAAGATGTTGCGGCCCATCGCCACTCCGCCGGCACCGCCGGCCAGGGCGTCCCGGACGTAGGCCAGCACGTCCTCCTCGGTGGGCATCGCGGGACCGCCCGCGACCAGGACGGGCACCGGGCAGGCGGCGGTCAGGTCGAGCATCTCCGCGGTCGAGCCGAGGAAGACGGTCTTGACCAGGTCCGCGCCCAGGTCGGAGGCGACGGTGACGGCGTGCGCCACCAGGTCCGGGTCGCGCGGGTCGGTGACCCGGGGGCCGCGCGGATACACCATGGCGAGCAGCGGCAGGTTCCACCGGTCGCAGGCGTCGGCGATCCGGCCGAGGTCGCCGATCTGCTGCCGCTCGTCGTCGGAGCCGACGTTGACGTGGACGCTCACCGCGTCCGCGCCGAGCCGGAGGGCCTCCTCGACCTGCGTCACCACGTACTTCGCGTCGGGGTCGAGCGCCTGGCTGGTGGACGCGTTGAGGTGGATGATCAGCGACATCGCGGCGAACCGCTCCGGGCTGATGTGGCGGACGCTGCCCTTGTGCACGACGACCGCGTCCGCGCCGCCGGCAGCGAGCTGCCCGGCGAGGTGGTCGAGGCTCGTGCCCTTGGGTACGACGGGTCCGTCGCTGATCGAGTGGTCGAGAGGGGTGATCATCAGGCCGGCCGTGCTGTGACGGTAGAGCCGCCGCAGCCTCAGTGACCTGGCGAAGTGGCCGAACGCGGTCATGGGATGCCCTTTCTGTTGCGCGGATCGGTACGCCTGCGCGGCTCGATGGACCGGCGGACGTCTGCTCCGGCGAAGCCGCCGTGCCCGGGCGGCCCGGCGCCGCGCCCCTCCACCGGCTCCGGCGCGGGGCCCCTGCCGGCCGGGGACGGTGGTGCCGGACCGCTCTCCGGGAGCAGGGG
>NZ_WWIQ01000010.1:166535-172562 GCF_009862985.1 Streptomyces sp. SID5464
CCGCCCGCCAAGGGCACAGGCACCGGGCCACCCGGCGAAGGCAGGGGCACCGAGCCGCCCACCGTGAGCGGAGGCACCGGACCACCCGCGGAGGGCGAAGGTGCCGGCCCGCTCTCCGGGAGCGGAGGTGCCACGCCATCTGCGCGGGGCAGAGGTACCGGGCCGCCCGCCAAGGGCGGAGGCACCGGCCCACCCGCCGGGGGCAAGGGCACCGAGCCGCCCGCCGGGAGCCGAGGCACCCGGCCGCCCGCGGATGGCGAAGGTGCCGGGCCGCCCGCCGGGGACGGTGGTGCCGGACCGCTCTCCGGGAGCAGGGGTGCCACGCCGTCTGCGCGCGGCGCAGGTACCGGGCCGCCCGCCAAGGGCACAGGCACCGGGCCACCCGGCGAAGGCAAGGACGCCGAGCCGTCCGCCGGGAGCGGAGGCACCCGGTCGCCCGTGGAGGGCGGAGGTACCGGCCCGCCCGCCGAGGGCAAGGGCACCGGGTCGCCCGGCGAGGGCAAGGGCACCGGGTCGCCCGGCGAGGGCAAGGGGGTCGTGGCTTCCGTCGGGGGCCGGGGTTCCGTGCGGGGTGTTTTCGGCGTCGGGCGGATTCGTATCGGGGCCGTGGCGCCCCGCAGCCGTGTTCGGTCCGGCTTTCCCGTGGGGGTGAGGGGGAGTTCGGGCCAGATCGAGACGCTGAGTGGGGCGTGTTCCGGAGTGAGGGTGGCTGCGACGTAGTCGCGCAGGTCGCAGGAGGTGTGACCGGCGCCCGAGTGGAGTTCGACGGCGGCGTGGACCTGCTCCACCAGGTCCTCGTCGCGTACGCCGAACACGGCAGCCTGGCGCACCTGCGGATGCTTCAGCAGGGCCGCCTCGATGGCGGACGGGTCGAGCTTGAGCCCGCCGTGCTTGATGACGTCACCGACCCGGCCGTCCAGCCGGAGATAGCCGTAGCGGTCCCAGTGGCCTAGGTCGCCGGTGCGCAGCCAGCCGTCCCGATAGGTCGCCGCGGTCAGCTCCGCGTCGTCGAGGTAACCGGCCGACACCGTCGGCGAGTTGATCCAGATCTCGCCGCTCCGCCCCCGCCCCAGCGGTGTGCCCGAGTCCGGCTCCCGGATCTCGACGCGTACCCAGGGGAAGGGCCGGCCGGCCGAGCCCAGCAGTTCCGGCTCGCGGTGGTCGAGCGGGGTGAGGCTGCTGATGCCGCCCGCCTCCGTGGTGCCGTACACCTGGATCAGTACGTCGCCGAAGACCCGGACCGCCTGCCGGACCCGCTCGGGCGCGGCCGGGGTGCCGCTGTACGTGATGCGGCGCAGCGACGACAGGTCGTACGACGTGACCAGCGGGTGGTCGAGCAGGCGGTACAGGTGGGGCACCGCCAGGTACACGTCGGTCACCCCGAGTTCGGCGATCGCCGTCAGGGTCGCGTCGGCGTCGAACTCGTCGTGCAGGACGACCGTGCCACCCGCGCACAGCACGGCGTCCGCCATGGGTGCCGTGGTGTGGCTGACCGGCGTGACGGACAGCAGTGTCGCCGGTCCCCTCGGATCGAGGCCGGAGGCCAGCCGGCCGACGAGGTGCTCGCGGGTGCCGTAGCGTTGCGCGACCATCTTGGGCCGCCCGGTGCTGCCGCTGGTGAAGTCGACGACGGCCAGGTCGTCGGGGCTCGGCGACAGGGCCGGCGGCACGGTGTCGTGCCCGTCCGCCGTGCGCGGGATCGCCCGCACGGTCAGGCCGGGCCGCCGCCGCGCCAGCCATCTGCCGCGGGCCGCGCTCTCCTCGTCCGCCTCGTCCACGAGCAGCAGCGACACACCGAGGTCACGCAGCAGCCCGGTCTGGGTGGCGACCGAGAACGTCTCGGTGTCCGTGCGGGGGTTCATCGAGCGGACGTAGACGGAGGTGGCGCCGAGCAGATGGACGGCGTAGCGGGCGCTGAGCATCAGCGGGTGGTTGGGGCCGGTCAGGATGGCGACGGTGGTGCCGGGGCGGATGCCCTGGGAGTGCAGCAGCGCGGCGCTGCCCAGGACGGATGCCCGCAGCGCGCCGGCCGTCACCGTCGTGTCCGGCCGGTGCAGGACGACACGGGTCGGGTCCCTGCCCAGTGCCGCGAGGACGCGGCGGGCGTAGGGGCTGGGAATTGCTTCGGTGGTCATGGTCCTCCTTTCCGGAAAACTCAGGTCCCGGAAACTCAGGTCCGGAAAACTCAGGCGATCTTCATTTGCGCCATCATTCCCATGGCGCTGTGGTCGATCATGTGGCAGTGGTACGGATAAACACCGCGGTGTGAATCGAAAGTGAGCTGGAGTTTCGCCGTCTGGCCGGGAAAGAGCAGCACGGTGTCCTTCCAGCCGGTCTCCGCCGGATACGGCGGCTGCCCGTCCCGTTCGAGAATGCGGAACTGCACCAGGTGCGTGTGGAAGTTGTGCGGCACGGTGGCGCTCTTGTTGGTGACCGTCCACACCTCGGTGCTGCCCCACTCGATGTGGGTGTCGATGCGGTCCGGGTCGAAGGTCCTGCCGTTGATGTACGCCTGGTGGCCGCCGGAGCCGGGCTCGTCCATGGAGAGTTCGAAGCTGCGCTCCACGGTCGGCTTCGGCAGCGCCGGCAGCGTGGCGAGGGTGTCGGGCACCCGGCTGCTGTCGGCGGTCCGCTCACCGACGTCGAACCGCATGACCTGGCCGACGAGTTCGGTCGGACCGGGGCCCAGCATGTTGGCGAGGGTGAGCCTGGTGCCGGGCGCGTACTTCGAGAAGTCGACGACGAAGTCGATGCGTTCGCCCGGGGACAGGACCAGCACGGGCGTCTCGGCGGGGGCGGCGAGCAGACCGCCGTCGGTGCCGATCTGCCGCACGGGGTGCTGGGTGGCCGAGCCGTCGGACAGCGCCAGGACGAAGATGCGCAGGTTGCACGAGTTGACCAGTCGGAAGCGGTACTTGCGGGCCTCGACCTTCATGTACGGCCAGGGCCTGCCGTTGACCAGGATGGTCGTGCGGTTCTCCGCGTCGTCCATCGTGTAGACCAGCTGGGCGTTGCCGTCGAACTGCGCGTCCCGCAGGACCAGGGGGACGTCGTACTTCCCGGCCGGCAGGCCCAGCCCGTCCTCGGCGGGGTCCCGCAGCAGGTAGAGACCGGACAGGCCCCGGTAGACGTGCTCGGACTCCATGTGGTGCGCGTGGTCGTGCGTCCACAGGGTGGCGCCGGGCTGCTCGTTCTCGTACACGTACGTCCGCTTGCCGCCGGGCGCGATGGTGTCCATCATCCCGCCGTCGTGCGCCACGGGGTTGTTGCCGCCGTGCAGATGCACCGAGGTCGGCATGTCGAGCGCGTTGATCTGCTGGACGACGGTGGTCCGGCCGGTGCGGGCGCGGATGGTGGGGCCCGTGAACGAGCCGTTGTAGGTCAGGGCGTCGGTGCGGGTGCCCGGCAGGATCTCCACGCCGGTGCGGCGCATCGTGATGCGGTAGAAGTCGGCGGTTCCGGTACGGCGGTACGGGGCCAGGACCGGCGGAATCGTCAGCGGCACCGAGAACGGTTCGACCGGTGCGGCCGCGGAGGCCTTCCCGGCTGCCGGGGTCGCGGCCGCGGCCGGCTGTCCGGCGGTGAGCGTCCGGAAGACCCCGCCCGCCGCGCCGACCGCCCCGACGGCGCCGGTGGTGAGACCGAGACGTATCGCATGTCGACGACTGAACACGAGGTTTTCCTTCTCTGCCGGTGAGCGTGACGGTGGAATTCGTGTTCCGAGCATGCGCTTTGGGCGCCGAATGTCCGAGCGAATGCCGTCCGTCCCTGTCATCTGTCACGCATTCCATGACCTCGGTCACGAGGGGGAATGGTGACTGTCATTCGGTGCGGCCGGTGAGCGAGGAGGGGGTGTAGCGGGGCGCAGAGTGGATTTCGACAGGTCGATCCACACGAGTCCGTACCGGAGGCCCGATGATTCCCGCGACCACGAAGAAACCCCCCGGGTTCGCCGCCCGGGCGCTGCGCACCGACGTGCGGGTGACGTTCGACGACAGCACGGGCACCGCCCTGCTCCGGGGGCCCGCCACCTCCCTCGCCCTGCGCCCGGTACGCGGCCCGCTGCGCACCGTCCTGGACCGGCTGGCCGAGGGCCCGTTGCCGCGCGAGGAGCTGTACGAGGGCCTCGACGGCGCCGGGCGGGAGCGGGCCGACGCGCTGCTGGAGCGGGCCGGGCATCTGCTGGCGTACAGCGTGCTCACGCACGCCGAGCCGCCGCTGCGCCGGGAGTTGGTCCGGTTGGAGCCGACCGCCCGGGACGCCGGGCACCGGGTCGCGGACGTGCCCGCCGGCGCGCGCGTCCGCCTCTCGCGGTTCGCCTTCTGCCGTACGCGCGAAGGAGTCCTCGTCCTGGAGTCACCCCTGGTGAAGTTCCGCGCCGTGCTCGTGGACCGGGCCGCCCGCGAGCTCGCCGCCGCCCTGGGACAGCCGGGCCGGGCGGGCAGCGCCGGGGAGGTCACCGGGCTGAGCGAGGCGGAGGCCCTGGACGTCCTGTGCCATCTGGTCGGCCTCGGTTTCGCCGAACTCGCCGGAGCGGACGGCACGTTCGGCTCCGACACCGATCCGGTGCTGCGCCAGTGGGACTTCCACGACCTGCTGTTCCACTCGCGCATCCGCTCCGGGCGCTACGACGAGGCCTTCGGCGCCCTCTACCCCTACCGGGGCGAGATCGACCCGCAGCCCGCCGTGAAGCCAGCGCCGCACGGCCCCGTCACCGAGCTGTACCGCCCGCGCCGCTCCGACATCGACGCCGGCGACCCGTCCCTGACCGCCGCCGTCGAGTCCCGCCGCTCCCACCGCACCTTCGGGGAGCGGGCGTTGACGGCGCGCGAGCTGGGCGAGTTCCTGTACCGGGTGCAGCGGGTCCGGGTGCACCGCACTCCCGGCCCGGACGCGCCCGGCGAGGACGAGGTCGTCTCGCGGCCCTACCCGAGCGGCGGCTCGCTGTACGAACTGGAGCTGTACGTCACGGTGCTGCGCTGTGCCGGGCTGGAGCCGGGCGTCTACCACTACGACTCGTACGCGCACCGTCTCGTCCTCGTCAGCGCCGCGGAGGCGGACCGGCGGGCGCTGCTGGGTGTGGCGTCCCGTTCGGTGGGCTTCGAGGTGCGCCCCGATGTGCTCGTCACGGTGACCTCGCGGTTCCAGCGCATGGCGTGGAAGTACCGGGCCATGGCCTACGCGACGACGCTGCGGCACACCGGGGTGCTCTACCAGACCATGTACCTGGTGGCCACGGCGATGGGCCTGGCGCCCTGCGGGCTGGGCAACGGCGACGCCGACCTGTCCGCCCGCGTGCTGGGCCTGGACTACCTCCGGGAGTCCTCGGTCGGCGACTTCCTGCTGGGCACGCCGACCACGGGTACGGCGCCGCCCGCGGACCCGGGCGAGGAATGGCACATGGTGAACAGCCCTGAATGGGCAATTCCGCTCGACGGCTCCGGAAATCAGGGCGGCGACGGAAAGTCATTCGCCCCGTGATAAATGTCAGCCGGCGGCCGGAAACCCTGGCGCCGGGATGACGGGCCGAGCAATATGGATGTCAGAGCCGGACGGAAGCGAAAGAAATTCCGGAAGGTGAACCCCTCAATGATCCCGGGAATTCCGGTCACGGTACTTCCCGAAATCGACGGAAGGAAATCACATGACCGCCAAGGACATCAAGAACCAGGACGCGGACAAGGCGTTCGAGGGCTTCGACACGGACGAGCTGGAGACCCTCGAGGTCACCGACGGCGTCGCCCTGCCGGAGATGGGCGCCTCCAGCGGCTCGATCGGCACCTCCTCCTCGTCCTCCAGCACCTGCTCGGCCTGCTGACCCACCCTCACCACGGATCCCGGAAGGATTTCGACATGAGCATCGACGGCATCAAGAACCAGGACGCGGACAAGGCGTTCGAGGGCTTCGACACGGACGAGCTGGAGACCCTCGAGGTCACCGACGGCGTCGCCCTGCCGGAGATGGGCGCCTCCAGCGGCTCGATCGGCACCTCTTCCTCGTCGTCCAGCACCTGCTCGGCCTGCTGA
>NZ_WWIQ01000010.1:172654-346505 GCF_009862985.1 Streptomyces sp. SID5464
GCTCGATCGGCACCTCTTCCTCGTCGTCCAGCACCTGCTCGGCCTGCTGAACCAGCGTGACCGCATGAGCACGACAGCGTGAACGCAGAAGGATGCGCCTGCCCGGCCTCGGCCGGTCGGGCACATCCTTGCGTTCGGGTCGCCGGGCGGGTTCAGCCCCGCACGGCCAGGTGGTACGACGAGGCCCACAGGACCACCGCGCTGCCCAGGCCGACCACGATCCGCACGGTCTCGCTCGCGAGGCCGG
The DNA here is from genome assembly GCF_009862985.1 of Streptomyces sp. SID5464. NCBI lineage: Bacteria > Bacillati > Actinomycetota > Actinomycetes > Kitasatosporales > Streptomycetaceae > Streptomyces > Streptomyces sp. SID5464. The sequence goes on from NZ_WWIQ01000010.1 coordinate 172,902, forward strand.
CCGCGACGAGGACGAAGCCGGCGACCGCGACGGCCGTCAGCAGCGCCGCCGTCCACCGGTACTGCCACTGGTCGTACAGACGGGCCAGCGGGAAGAAGTGCAGCCCCACGACGAGGGCGATGCCCGCGGGGACGGCCTCGGGGTGCCCCGAGGCGTTGGACACGGCGATGACGGCGAAGATGGCCACCAGCTCGACGGAGTTGACGATGCCCACGCCGCGCGCCCAGTTCGCCGGCAGGCTCACCGTGCGAGGCGAGGGCCGGGCGTCCTTGCGGTATCCGAGGTAGATCGCCGCCGCCGTGAGCACGAGTGCCGCCACCTCGATGCCGAGCGGCGCGACGTCGGTCGCCGAGCCGGTCCCCGAGGCCGCCGCGACGGCCCACACCAGGGCGAACACGGAGAGCACGAGGGTTCCCCTGCGGCGCAGGTTACGGGTGAGGGCGAGGCACTCGGCGTCCGTGGCGGACGGGGTGGGGGGCGTTGCGGGGGACGTAGATGTCACTCGCGGAGAATACACCGGCCGATCTGCCTTCTTGGCGGTTTTCGGCCAGCCCTCGGACACCCTCGAAACGGAATAGAACATTCCGATATCCCGGCCCCAGCCGGGCGTCACGGAAACGATGACGTATGTAAGCCCCGGACCGTTTTCCCTTCCGGTTCGAATTCCCCGCACCAATGATGTGATGCACGTTCTCGAATTCATTGCGGTTCTTCTCGGAAGGTGAAAGGACATGGGGGTTGACGCTCCGGAGCGCATTGCCGTGAGGCCGGATTCCGCCGGCCTGACGGGTGTGCGACTCCATACCCGGATGCCGGTGACACCGGCCTGGCTTGCGCGGCACGTCGTCCCGGTCGCCCGCGGACTGGGCGAGCGGGGCGTACCCGGCGTACAGGTGCGGCGCGGCTGGCTGCACGGACCGCACGTCGACGTGCTCGCCCCGGTGGGTGCGGGGGCGCCCGGCGGGGCCGTCGACTGGGCGGGGATCGAGGCCGGGCTGGACGCCGGCCCCCTCGATCCGGCCCGGGCGCTGACCGAGGAGGTGTATCTGGAGCAGGCCCGGGAGTTCGGCCGGCTCGAAGCGGTGGAGCCCCCGTACCTGCCGCTGCGCGAGCACGGCGCGGTGCTGCGCGTCGGCCCCGGCGACCCCGCGCTGCGCTCCCGGGAACCGCGCCTGGACGCCCTGCGCACCGTGGTGTACGGCGCCCTCGCGACGCCGGTGCTGTCGATGATCGAGGGCCTGGCCGAGGAACCGGGCAGCGGCACGGTCCGCCTCGCGGAGGCGTTCGCCGCCCTCGTCGACACGCATGCGCTCGGACCGGCGTACGGGGTGTTCTCGCCCCGGTCGCACGTGGAGGCGTTCCTCGCCTGGGCGGCTCCGCGCAAGGACATGCGCCCGGTCTTCCAGGAGCGCCTCGCCAAGGAGGCGCCCCGGATCCGCGAGGTCGTCGAACAGCGCCTGAACGGTGCGGTGTCGCCGGCGGCGGCCCAGTGGCGCACCGCGTTCGCCTACGGCGCCGGGGTCCTGGACCACGCCGTCGCCACCGGCGCCCTCACCCCGGACCTGCTGGACTCCGTCACCGACGGCGTCGACCGCAGCCGGATGGGCCCGCCCGGGGCCGAGACGGCGGTGCCGCGCGGCGAGCAGCCGGACACCGACTTCCACCGGACCGTGCACGGCTCCGGGGCGATCAGCACCCCGTCCCCGTTCTTCGCCGCCTACCGCCTGCTGACGAACCTCTTCTACCAGCAGCTGCCCCTGCTCACGGTCTCGCCGATGCAGCGCTACTACATGTGCTTCGCCCTCGCCGAGACGGTGGACGAGGTACTCGGCAGCAGCTGGCGGGAGCGCCTGACCACCACGGAGACGGGAGCCCCGCGATGACCAGCCCCGAGCCCCAGTGGTTCCTGCGCGTCAACCCGCTGCGCAGGGCCCGCCTCGCCGACCCGGAGCAGCGCCGCCTGCTCCGTGAACTCGCCCGCGCCGAGGCCGACCTGGCCGACGCCGCCGAGACGTGCTCGCAGGAGCTGTACGAGCGGATCGGCGCGGCCGCCTCGGACACCGAGCGCCGCGAGCTCATCGCGCTGCGCCGCGCCATCCACAACGGCCGCGCCCCCAAGAAGACGCCCGAGGGCCCCGAGGCGACCCCCTCGGTGACCCGCTGGCTGGCCGCCCACGCCGGGCGGGAGCGGCTCCGCGCCGCGATCACGGAGGGCTACCCGGCTGCGGCCGACCGCGAACGCACCGTCCTGGCCGCCCTGTTGGGCGACGGCGACCTGCTGCGCTCCCTCGCCCTCGTCGCCCCGGAGGTGCACCAGGAGGCGGAGCGCTACCGGGCCGCGGTCGAGGGCCCGGGCAAGGTGTCCGCCCGCACCCGCAAGTCGGAGCGCGGACTGATCCAGTACGTGACCCGGGCGATGGTGCGCACCAGCCCGCTCTCCCGGTTCACCGCGGTGGGCATCGCCGAACCGGCCCCGGCCGGCGATCCGGAGGCCGTCCGCCCCGGCGAGGTGCCCTTCACCGGCGCGCGGGCCGTGCCGGGCCTGGACCGGGTCATGCTGCACTACGTCCTCGGCGGCCTGCCGGCCGACGGCACGGACCTCACCGGCCTGTGGGTGGGGATGCCGCCCACCTCGGCGCCCGACCCGGAGACGGGCAAGCTGTTCTTCCTGAAGTTCTCCGAGCAGGGCATGCACCGCCTCGCCGTGCCGCTCGACGGGCCCGTCGGCGATCTGCTCGACGCGCTGTCCATGGGGCCGCGCAGGTTCCCGGCGGTCGTGGCGCACGTCGCCCGCCGGGCCGGCTGCTCCGCCGAGGAGGCCGAGCGGCGCGTACGGCAGGCCCTGCACCAGGGCGTGCTGTGCACGTTCGGCCGGCCCGAGGAGCAGACCGCCGCAGGCGACTACGACGACCTGCTGACCCTGCCCGAGTCCGAACAACGGGAAGTGGTGCGGGAGTTGGCGGACCGGGTGCGGACCGGACTGCCCCGGGTGACCGAGGCGCCGGCTGCCGAGCGGGGCCCGGTCCTGGCGGAACTGCGCGGGGACCTCGGCCGGTTCAGCCAGGCGGTGGGCCGCCCCGCGCAGATCACCGTCGAGGAGGACTACGTCATGCCGCCGCTGAAGGTGGCGGCCTCCGACTGGCACACCCCGCTGGCCGACCTCGGCCCCGCGGTGGAGCTCCTCACGGTCTTCGACTGGCTGCACGACGTACGGGTCCTGATGACCGCCGCGTTCGTGGAGCGGTTCGGCGCCGGGGCGAACGTGCCGCTCGCCGAGCACGCGGCGTTCATCGTCGGGGAGGTCTCCCGGCGGGCCGCCGCGATGGCCGCCGTGTACGGGCCCGAGGGCACGGGGCAGGCCGCCGCGCTGTCCGGGATCGGACCGGCCGACGGCTGCCTGGAGCGCATGTACCTGCTGCGCCGCGAGCTGTCCGAGGAGGTGCACGCCCTCCTCACGAAGACGGCCCAGGCCGGTGAGGACACCCTGAGGCTCACCGCCGGGGACGTCGCCGAGCTGACCCGGTCGCTGCCCGACCGCTTCCGCAGCGACCCGCTGATCTACGGCGTGCTGCTCCAGCAGGCCGGCGACCAGCTCGTGCTCAACGACGGGCTGCCGGGCCACGGCATGCTGTACGCGCGCTTCCTCGAGGCCGACCGCCGCCAGGGCGGCCGCGCCCTGCCCCGCCTGGCCGACCACCTGCGGCGCTTCTACGGCCACGACGGCACCCGCATCACCGAGGACCTGGGCCTGCACCGCCTCAACGTCAACGCGCACACGCCGGTGCTGCCGGGCGGCCTCACGGCGGAGGACTGGTTCGGCCTGCGCCTCGCACACGACCCGGAGTCCGACACGCTGCGGGTGGAGGACGCGGACGGCGCCCCGCTGCGGGTGCTGCCGCTGGGCACGGGCCACCCGGGCCTGTTCCCGCCGCCGCTGTCGGTCGCCTCCGGCCTGGTGATCAGCGGCCGGCTCTTCAACAGTCTGCCCAACTCCTGGCACGCGGCGACCCCGTGGGACGGCAAGCAGACCCGTGTCGCGCCGCGCATGGCGGTCGGCGACGTCCTCATCGGTCGGCGGCGCTGGTACGGCGGAGCCGAACTGGACACGGCGGTGGCCACGGGGCCCGACGAACACGAGCGGCTGCTCGCGCTGACCGCGTGGCGGGCCCGGTACGGCGTCCCCGAGGAGGTCGTCATCAAGTCGACGCCGGAGGACGAGGGCCCGCTGTCGGTCGGAGCCCCCGACGTCCAGTCCAAGCGCCTGGCGCAGAAGCCGCAGTACGTCGACCTGTCCAGCGCGCTCGCGGTGCGGGTCCTGCCGCGGATGCTGGAGCGCCGCGGGGCCGGGACCAGCTACCTGGAGGAGGCCCTGCCCGGCGTCACGGACGGCACGCACGCGACGGAGTGGGTGCTGGAAGTCGGGCGCAGGGCCGGGGGGCGGTTCGTGTACGACCCGGTGAACAACGGCGAAGCGGAAGGAGTCCGGCCGTGACGGTGACCGATGTGGACAGGACCCCGGCGAGGACGGCCGCAGGCGCCGGTGCCGCGTCCCTCAAGGCCCGGCCGGGGCTGCACTACGCGCCCGTGCCGGGGGGCGTCTACTTCAGCGGGACGCGCGGGCAGTTCGTGCTGCGCGGCTCGGAGCTGCTGTACGCGGTGGCGGACGGCTGCGTGCCGCTGCTCCGGGCGGGGACGACGGAGGACGCCCTGGTCGCCGAGTTCGGCACCGAGCGTGCCCGGCCGGCGGTACGGCACCTGCTCACCAAGCTCCGCGAGAACGGCCTGCTGCTCGACCCGGCCGCGCTCACCGAGCCGGAGCCGCCGGCCGAGGTGGCCGCCCTGCACGCCGGCACGCTGGCGCGTCTCACCGCCCGCCTGGACGACCCGTACGCGGCGTTCGCACGCCTGCGCCGCGCCCGGGTACGGCTGCACGGCCCGGCGACGGCGACGGCTCCGGCCCTGCGCGGACTGCGCCGGGCAGGCGTCACCGACGTGACGGCGACAACCGTCCCCGACGCGTCGAAGCCGCTGGTCCCCGTCTGCGACCCCGCGATGTTCGCGGACCCCTCGCTGCTGTCCGGCGGCGGGTCCGTGGGCGGATCCAGGGCCCTGATTCCCGCCGGCGACCCGGCGGTGCACGGCCCAGGTGTCGGAAACCCCGCCGGCGACCCGGCGGCGCGCGAGCCCGAGACCTCGACTCCCGTCGGCGACCCGGCGGTGTACGGATTCGGTGCTGGAACTCCCGTCGGCGCCCCGGCGGTGACAGCACCCGTGGGAACCGAGGGCGTGCCACGGGCCGTCGTCGAGTTCCTCGACGGTGACCGGACCTGGACCGAGCAGGACGGAACGCTGCACGTGCCCGTGCTGCTCGGTCCCGGGCCGGTGCTCGTCGGGCCCGTCGGAGTGGCGCCCGGCGTCTGGGAGGTCTTCCGGAACCGGGCCAGGGCCTGGGCGGACGCCGAGGGCGTCGAACCGGCGGCCGGGCCCATCGCCCACTCCCTCGCGGGAGCCCTCGCCGCACAGCTCCTGACCGACGCCCTCACGGGTGTCGCGGAGCCCGGTGAGGCCCACGTCGTGCACGGCCCTGATCTGACGGCCGACCGCGTCACCGTCACGGGCGCCCCCGTGCACGAAGCGGTCGCCGTCCGTCTCGGCGACGCGCCCGCCGAGCCGCTTCCCGCCCCCGAGGCCGCGCTCGACGCCGCCGGTGTCCTCACCGCCCGCTGGACCGGCCTGTTCGCCTCCGCGCAGGGCGAGCACCTGCCGCAGATGCCCCTCGCCCTGCGCGCGGCGGAGCACCGGGCGGACCGCACGGGCACGGTCACCGCCTGGGCCGCCCACCAGGAGACGGCGACCATCGCCGCCGCCCTGGCCGCCCTGCGCGACCGCGCCGGCGGCACACCCGGCATCCCGGCGGCGGGCCTCACCAGGGAGCACTGGCTGCTCGACGGCGCCCTGCGTCACCTCGCGGGGGCCAAGCAGGCCTTCGTCCCCGACGCGGACGCCCCACTGCACGCCGAAGGCCACCGGGTCCACGCCGAGTTGTGGTCGCTGCTCGGCAGGGAAAGGGAGGGAGGGAACGCAGCCGAACCCGTCCTCGTCCTGGCCCGGCACGCCGGTGTCGGCTGGCCGCTGGCCGAGGTCACCCTAGACGGGCGGACGCTCGGCGCCGGCTGGGGCCCGACCGCCACCGACGCGACGTACGCCGCGCTGTGCACGGCACTCGCCGCCGCGCAGACCGGCGGCACGGCCGGCCGGCTCTCCACCGACGCCCTGCTGACCGCGGACGACGCCGTCCGGGCCGCGCTGCGGGAACAGCTCACCGCGCTCGCCGGCTACCGGGGGCGGCCCCGCCGCACCGACCCGGTGCTCGGTGAACTCCCCTTCTGGTACGGCCCGGTGACCGTCCCGACCGACCTCACCGCCGAGGAGTCCGCCGATGCCGACCACTGACCCGACCACCGCGGTGCACGCCGGCCCCGCACTGCCCCCGACGGCCTACGACGACTGGCTGCCCGCCTTCGCCCCCCTGGCCCGAGCGACCGGGGCCACCGTCTCCGTCAACCTCGGCTGGGACCTGGCCTGGGAGCGCGACCTCCTCACGAAGGCACGGGGACCGCACCTGTCCGTGCGGGTGTACGACGACGAGGTGATGGTCGGCCCCTTGTCGGTGCCGGGCACCTCCTCCGGCTGTGCCGCCTGCGCCGAGGTGCGCGAGCGCACCGTCCTCGACCACCCCCTCGTGGGCGACCTCACCCAGGCCACGCGGGTCCCCGCCGCCCCCGCCCCCCTGCTGCCCGATCTGCTGCGCACCGGCCTGGAGCACCTGGCGGACCGCCCCCTGGCGCCCGGCGAGGCCTACTCGGTGACCGTCCACGGCACGCGCCGGCACCGCATCGCCCGCAGCTTCCACTGCCCGGTCTGCGGCCCGTCCCCCGAGGACCTGGTGAGCACCGTGCCCCCGGCCCCCCGCTCCCTGCGCTCCCGGCCCGCCGTACCCGGTGACGCGACGCGCACCGCCGCCGGCCGTCTCGTCGAGCCCGGCTTCCTGCGGGACCGGCTCGTCGACGACCGCTTCGGGCCGGTCCGCGCGATCCTGCGGGAGTCGCACGCCCCGTTCGCGATGAGCATGGCGGTCGTCGCGGACGCCCCGGCGATGGGCCACGGCAGGGCCCGTACGTTCGCGGAGACCGAACCGGTCGCCGTCCTGGAGGCGTACGAGCGGCTCGGCGGCTACCCGTACGACGTCCCCCTGGTGACCGGCCGCTCCTACCGCGAGGTCGCCGGGCAGGCCGTCGACCCGGGCAGCCTCGGCCGCTACACCGCCGAGCAGCTCGCCCACCCCACCAGCAGGGCCACGCCGTTCACGGCCGACACCCCGATGGACTGGGCCTGGGGCCATGACCTGGCCGACGGCACTCCCCTGCTGGTGCCGGCCGACCACGCCTTCTACCAGTACGAGTACGCCTTCCGCCGCGACCGGCGCGCCGCCCGCGTGGCCAGTGCCGCGAACCGCAGGCACTACTTCTTCGACTGCTCCAGCGGCTGCGCGGTCGGCGCCAACTACGAAGAGGCCGCCCTGCACGCGCTGTTCGAACTCGCGGAGCGGGACGCCTTCCTCACGTCCTGGTACCGGGCCCGCCCGCTCCCCCACGTCCCGGTCTCCACGCTCACCGACCCCACGAGCCGGGCCATGGTCGAACTGATCCGGGCCCGCGGCTACGACGTCCACCTCCTGGTCGCCACCCGGGACATCGGCCTGCCGGTGGTGTGGGTCATCGCCGTGAACGAGGAGAACCCCTTCCCGGCGACCTTCTCCTCCGCCGGTTCCGGGGCCGAGCCCGAATCCGCGATCCGCGGCGCGCTGCGCGAGGTCGCCCAGCTCGTCACGAACCCGGTCGACTGGACCCGCGAGCAGGTCGAGCGGATGGTCGAGGACCCGTGGCTCGTGGAGGACCTGGAGGACCACGTCCGGTTCTCCTCCGTCCCCGAGACCCGCGACCGCGCCCTGGCCGGACTCGGCGGCCCGGCCGTCACGCTCCAGGAGGCGTTCCCCGACTGGCCGGGGCGGCTGGAGCGGGCGGCCGGCGGCGACGTACGCGGCACCCTGGAGTACGTGGCCTCGCTCTTCGCCGACGCGGGCCTGGACCGGATCGTCGTCGTCGACCAGACCAGCCGGGAACACGCCGACGCCGGCATCGCGGTCGCCCGTGCCGTCGTCCCCGGCATCGTGCCGATGTGCTTCGGCCACGCCCAGCAGCGCCTGGCCGGACTGCCCCGGCTCCGCGCCGCCCTGCGCGGCACGGACCAGGAGCACCGGGCGATCCCCTACGACCCCCACCCGTTCCCGTGACGGCCCCCGCCGAGGCCTGGGCACGGCGCGCCCCGGTCGACCTCCCGGGCCCGGAGGGCGACAACAGCATCGCCCGCGAGCCCCTGTGGTACGCCTACGGTGCCGGCGACGACCGCCCGGAACCACCGCCGTGGACCTGGGCGGCCACGCCCCCGCCCGACTCCCACGTGCCGCCCCCGCCACCGCGCCCGGCGGGACCGGCGACCCTCCTGCCCCTGGGCACGACCGACCGGCTGTCCGCGATGCCGTACCCCCGGCTCCCGGCCGGGGCCCACCCCGCACCGGACGCCCTGCTCCACGCCCTCACCGCCACGTTCGCACCCCTGCGCCGCGAACCGGAGAACCCGTACAACGAACACCGCCCCTACGCCTCACCGCGCTGCCTCTTCCCGGTCCACGCCTTCGTGGGGGACGGTGACGCGTGGCGGCTGCTGGAACCCACCCGGCACACCCTCACGGGCCCCGGCACAGGGACCCCGAGCCGCATCGCCCTGACCGGCCGCTACACGGCGATCCCACTCGCGTACCAGTGGTTCCGGGGCTCGCTGGTGGCGATCGAAACGGGCATGGTGCTGCGCGCGTTGACGCTGGGCCTGGAGCTCTTCGGGGTGCCGGCGACACTGACACCCCCGACCGAGGGTGCATCGGGCCTGCTGCGCGAACTGGGTGTGGAGCACACCTGGGAGTGGTCGCTGCCGTGGTTGATCGACGTGGGTGAGCCACGCCCCGCCGTACACCGACCGGCTGGGCCGGAATCCCCGGTCCCCGACGGAGATCCGTCCCTCACCCAGGTCATCGACGTGGACAGAAGTGCCGTGAGGGGCACGGGGCCGCATCCGATACGCGGCTACCGCCGCGTGGGCGCGACCAGCCACACACGACCCGCGCCCGTCACCACAGCCGTACCCCCCACCCTGCCCCACTCCCTCCGCACCCCCACCTGGTCAGAACTGCTCTGGCACCGCCACTCCGGCCGCATGCCCAGATCCCTGCACGGCATGGACTCGGCCAAGTGCCACACCCCCCTGCCCGCCCGAACCCTGGCCACCACCCTGGCCTGGCTGGGCGTCCCCCCACCGCACCCGCTCCTGGCCGCCGCCTTCGACGCGGTCACCGTCACCGCGGTCGTCCAGCACGTCGACGGCCACACCCCCGGCGTGCACCGCGTCCGCGACGGCTCCGCACACCTGGTCCGGGACGACCCCACCGCCCCCGCCGGCCTGGAGGCCAACTACGGCTACGGCCTGACTCCGGTCAACGGCTGCGGCATCGCCAACGCCCCCCTCACCGTCTTCTTCTCGGTCCGCCCCCGCGAACTCTTCGCCCGCTTCGGCCCCACCGGCTGGAGCGCCGCCCAGCACGCCTGCGGCTGGGCGGTCCACGGCCTGTGCCTCGCCGCGGCCGCCGAGGGGCTCTTCGCCCGGCCGGTCCGGGCGTTCAAGGAGATCCAGACCAAGGAGGTCGTCGGCCTCGGCGAGGACGAGACGATCGTCCTGTCCGCGGTGGTCGGCGTACCGCGCGAGACCGGGGGTGCCGTGCTGGACCTGCGCACGTAAGGCCCCGGAGCAGCCCCACCGACCGACAAGGAACGCGTATGCCCACCACCACACCGCACGGCTGGAGCGCCTGGCACCTGCACCTCGGCACCACCGCCCGCAGCGCCCACGACCGCGTCCTGACGGACGTCATCGGCCCGACCGTCGGCGAACTGCCGCCCGGCACCCCCTGGTTCTTCATCCGCTACTGGCAGTCGGGGCCTCACCTGCGGCTGCGGATCGCCGGCCTCTCCCCGGACGCGTACGCGCGCGTGGAGCAGTCCCTGCGCGACCGGCTCGCCGTGGCGGGACGGCCGGCGCCCGGCGAGGAGCCGCTGGCACCGGAGGCCTACCAGGAGGGTGCGGCCCGGCTCGCCGCCGCCGGTGAGACCGGCGTCAACACCACCGTCCACGCACTGCTGCCGCCCGGCGTGCACCGCGCCGACTACGACCCCGAGTACGAGCGCTACGGCGGCCGCACGCTGATGCCGGCCGCCGAGTCCCTCTTCCACCTCTCCAGCACACTCGTCCTGCGGCTGGTCCCGCTCGTCACCGGCGAGGCGCGGCGCGCCCGGCTCGCCCTGCGCGGCACGCTGTCCGCCGCCGTCGCCCTCGGCGGCCCGGCCGAACGCGCCCACTACTTCGCCCGGGGCCGGGACGCCTGGCAGGCTTGGGCGCGCGACGCCGGGCACCCGGGCGAGCTGCTCGACCGGATCACCGAGGTCGGCCAGGACCCGGCCACGGCGGGCGTCTCACCGGACGCCCACGGGCCGTTCACCGACTGGTACGAGGCCCTGACCGCCCATGCCGCCGAGATCCGGCGTCAGTCGCCGGTGCACCCCGGCATGATCCTCTTCTCGCACGCCCACATGCTCCACAACCGGCTCGGCCTGAGCATGCTGGAGGAACTGCGCACCTACGCCTGGCTGTCCCACGTCTTCCCGGCACCGGCACCGACCGGGACACCGGTACCCGACCCGGCGCCCACGGGGTGATCCCCCGCGCCCCGCGGGCGCCTGCGCAAGAGGCCCGGCCGGATTCCCCTCACCGGCCGGGCCTCTTCGTCGTCTGCGTCGTACGGCTCATCCCTCCCGTACGAACTCGGCCCGTACCCGCACCCGCAGTTCCGCTCCGACCAGGCTGCGCATGCCGCCGACCCCGCACGCGTGCCGGTCGACCCGGGCGCCGGCCCGTACGACGGCCCGCTCGCCCCGCACCGTCAGCTCGTCGACCGTGAAGGTCACCGGCGTGGCACGGCCCTTGACCTCCAGCAGGCCCGTGAGGGTCAGGTCGCCGTCCGTGGAGAGGTGTTCACCCGTGAGACGCAGCTCGGGGAAGCGCTCGGCGTCCAGGAGGCTCGGGCCGCGCACGGCCGCGTCCCGCTGCGGGTTGCCGCTCTCGAAGCCCGCCGCCCCGACCGCGGCGTCGAGGTGGAGCAGCACGCCGTCCGGGCCGAGCTCGACACGGCCCGAGCGCACCGGGACGGAACCCCGCACGGGGAGGAAGAAGAAGTGCCGGCCGGTGAACTCCACGGTGGAGGCGGCCGGTTCGAGACGCCAGGTTCCCAACGAGGTGATCTGCGGGCGGGCGCTGTGGTCCACGGACATGGTGGGGGTCCCTTCTGGGTGTGGGGGTCTTTTTTTTGGGGGGGGAAGCGCCGAGGGGGCCTCCGGGAGGCCCCCTCGATGTGGTCGGGACGCGCCGGCTCTACTCGGGACGCGGGTCCCAGCGGAAGCTGCGTACGGCGATCAGGGCGCCGATGACGCCCCACGCCGCCAGCACGGCCAGTTCCTTCCACTGGAAGCCGGCGTCGTGCGCGAACGGCGCGAGCATGGCGTCGTTGAACGGCTTCACCGGCAGCACCCCGGCGATGTTGTTCATCACCTCGGAGTGGATCGGGAAGTAGCTGCCGGAGATGAACACCAGCGGGAACTGGATGAACTGCACGACCGCGGGCGCCGCCTCGGAGTTGCGGATCAGCGAGGCCACCCCGACGCCGAGGGCGCAGAAGCTGGCCGCGCCGAGCACCAACGTGAGCGCCAGGGCCGCCCAGTCGGCGGGCCAGGGCACCCCGTACAGCCGCCCGATGCCGATGACCAGCGCCACGTCGACCACGCTGACGACGACGCAGTGCACGAGCAGGCCCGCGAAGTACACCCAGGCGGGCAGCGGGGTCGCGTGCAGCCGTTTGAGGACGCCGGTCTGGCGGCGCATGGCGAGGACGATCGCCAGCTGGCCGTAGCAGGCGCCCAGCACGGACACGGCGGCGATGGTCGGCGTGTAGTACTGGAGTCCGCTCATGCCGAAGAAGAAGTCCTGGCCCTCGCTGCCGGCGAACACGGCACCGAAGACCGAGATGATCACGATCGGCAGGACGAAGGTGAACACCATCGACTGCGGGTTGCGCCAGAACGACAGCTGCTCGTAGCGGATCTGGTGGGCGAGCAGGGCGAGGGAGCCGCGTTCGTCGGGCCGCTCCCGCCCGGGGCGTTCGGCCCGCCGCCCGGTGGCGGTGGTCGTGGGGGGCAGGGTGCTGGTCATCGGCTGCTCCGTCCGGGTCGGCGCCCTCGGCGCGCACGCGCCGCCGAGGAGGGTGTGCGGTCCCGCCCGGCGGACGGTGACGAGGCGTCCTGCTGGACGTAGGAGCTGGTCATCCCCAGGTAGACGTCCTCCAGGGTGGGCTGCTCGACGGTGAGCCGCGCCAGCGGCGTGCCCCGGTCCAGGGCCCAGGAGGTGAGCCGGTGCAGGGCGGCCGTCGGATCCTTCGCCTCGGCGGTGACGAGACCGTCCTCGGCGTCGCTGACCGGGATCGGCACGTCGTCGATGGCGGCACCGGCCGGCAGCGCGAACCGGATCCGGGTGAGGGCGCTGTCCCGCCCGCCGATGGTGTCGGGCGTGCCCGTGGCGACGATCCGCCCGGCGGCGATGACGGCGACGGAGTCGGCCAGGGCCTGCGCCTCGTCCATGTAGTGGGTGGTCAGCAGGATGGTCGTGCCGGCGTCACGCAGGCTCCGTACGACCTCCCAGGCCCCGCGGCGGGCGCCCGGGTCGAAGCCGGTGGTCGGCTCGTCGAGGAACAGCAGCTTCGGGTCGCCGATCACGCCGAGCGCGAGGTCGAGCCGCCGCTTCTGCCCGCCGGACAGGTCCTTGACCTTCGCGTCCCGCTTCTCCTGGAGCCCCACCAGGTCGATGACCTCGTCGACACCCCGCGGGGCCGGGTAGTAGCCCGCGTTGCGGGCGATGGTCTCCCGCACCGACAGGTAGGGCTCCACGGCGATGTCCTGGAGCACCAGGCCGATCTGCCCGCGCAGCAGGCGCCCGTCCGCCTTGTCGCCGGGATCGCGGCCGAGGACGTGCACGTCACCGCCGTCGCGGTGCCGGAAGCCCTCCAGGATCTCCATGGTGGTGGTCTTGCCGGCGCCGTTCGGTCCGAGCAGGGCGAAGATCTCCCCCTCCTCGACGGTGAAGTCGACGCCGCGTACGGCCTCGTGGTCCCCGTACCTCTTGAGCAGGCCCTCAACGGCCACCGCGGTCACCGCGGTCGCTCCACTCGTCGTTCGCGTGTCACGGCGTGCCTCCAGGTGTCGTGCGTAACGGGTCGTCTCCTCCTGGAAGTTAGGGCCGGGCGGGGGTGCGGCAGCAGGTGTGACGGGGGTTTCGATGACGTCCGTCACGCAAGCGGCGACAGTTGTCAGCACGGCGGGGCGGGACGTTGCCGCCCGGTGGCGGGCGCCACATGCTCGGGACACGACCGATGACAGTGCGTCCACGCGAGAGCTCGCACCGCGACGGTGCACGGATGTGGCGCGAAGACCCGGAAGGCGGTCCCTGAGGTGCTGTTGGGCGAAGACACAGAAGGGCGGCGGCAGCCCGGGAACTCCGCGGGCCCGGCCGGCGTGGAGCGGCCGGCGGTCGCCGTCGTCGGCGCGGGCATCGGCGGACTGACCCTGGCGGGCGCGCTGACCGCGAACGGCACGCCGTACGTGATCCACGAACAGGCCCGCGAACTGGCCGAGGTGGGCGCCGGCGTCCAGCTCTCCCCGAACGCGATCCGGCCCCTGCTGCGTCTCGGCCTGGGCCCGGCGCTGGAGGAGCACGCGGTGCGGATCGAGGCGATGGAGGTACGCGGCTGGAACGGGCGGCCCATCGCGCGCACGCCGCTCGGCGCGGAGTGCGAGCGCGTGTTCGCGGCGCCGTACCTGACGATCCACCGGGCGCATCTGCACGACGCTCTGCTCTCCCTGATCGACCGTGAGCGTCTGGGCCTCGGCCAGCGGCTGAACTCGGCGCGCGAACTCCCGGACGGGACGGGCGTCCGGCTCACCTTCGACGACGGCACGGTCCGCGAGGCGGACGTGGTGGTCGGCGCGGACGGCATCCACTCCACGGTCCGCGAGACGCTGCGCCGCGACGAGCCGGTCTACTCGGGCCTCGGCATCTACCGGGGCCTGGTCCCGGTGGACGCGCTGCCGGCCGAGGCCCGCGAGCGACTGGTGCGGCTGTGGCTCGGCCCGGGCGGGCACTTCGTGTGCTATCCCGTCGCGTCCGGCGCGTACCTCAGCTACGCCGCGACCGTGCCGCTGCCGTCCGACGCACCGCCCCGCGAGTCCTGGTCCCGGCCCGGCGACCCGGACGAGCTGCGTGCGGTCTTCGGCACCTGGGCGGGCCTGGTCGGCGACATGGTCAAGGCGGTCGAGTCGACCCACCAGTGGGCCCTGCACGACCGGCCGCCGCTGCGCACCTGGTCCACGAACCGCATCACCCTCCTCGGCGACGCGGCCCACCCCATGCTCCCGTTCATGGCCCAGGGCGCCAACCAGGCGATCGAGGACGCGATGGACCTGGCCGCCTGCCTGGCGGACGCGCCGGTCCGGGCGATCCCGGAACGCCTGTCCCGCTACGAGTCCCTGCGCATCCCGCGCACCGCCGAGGTCCAGCGCGGCTCCCGCGGCAACGCGGGCATCCTGCACCTCCCCGACGGCCCCGCGCAGCGCCGCAGGGACGCCCACATGGCGGTCCACGCGGCCCTGCACGACCGGGCGGCGCTCTACGCCCACGAGACGGGGCGCAGCGTGGTGCCCGCTTGATCCGGAAATCCTTCGAAACATTCGAGGAACGGAATCCTGCCCTCCCCACGGCAAGGGCAGGATGGTTCCCAGGACTTGCCCGTCCATGGCCATCAAGCGCCCTGCGAACCGCCCGAATCCACAGTAACCAGGACGCAGACGGCCCCGAACATTTCGTAACTCCTGCCGAAACTATTGACACTTGACAGGGCCCGGCCAACACTCCCGGATGACAGAGCTCCCCCATCGACCCACCCCACGAGGACATGGAGGAAGCACCCCATGAACAAGTCATCCGGGCGCTTACGGCTGCTCATCAGCAGCGTCTGCACGATGCTGCTGGTCGCGGCCGCGGCCCTCACCATGCCGGGCACCGCTCACGCCGACACCGTCATCACCAGGAACCAGACGGGCACCGACAACGGCTACTACTACTCGTTCTGGACGGACGCTCCGGGCACGGTGTCCATGACCCTGTCCGCGGGCGGCAGTTACAGCACCTCCTGGCGGAACACCGGGAACTTCGTCGCCGGCAAGGGCTGGAGCACCGGGGCCCGCCGCAGCGTGACCTACTCCGGCACGTTCAACCCGTCCGGCAACGCCTACCTGACCCTCTACGGCTGGACGGCGAACCCGCTGGTCGAGTACTACATCGTCGACAACTGGGGCACGTACCGGCCCACGGGCCAGTACAAGGGCACCGTCACCAGCGACGGCGGTACGTACGACATCTACAAGACGACGCGGTACAACGCCCCGTCCGTCGAGGGCGTACGGACCTTCGACCAGTACTGGAGCGTCCGGCAGTCCAAGAGGACGGGCGGCACCATCACGGCCGGCAACCACTTCGACGCCTGGGCCCGGGCCGGCATGCCCATGGGCAGCTTCAAGTACTACATGATCATGGCGACGGAGGGTTACCAGAGCAGCGGCAGCTCCAGCATCACGGTGCGCTGACGATGGGAACCACACCACGGTCCGCGTTCCGCGCCCGGCTCACGAGGCTGACCGTCCTCGCGACGGCCGCCGCCGCCACGCTCACGGCCACCACCACGACAGCCGCCACCGCCACCCCGTCCCGGGCCGCCGCCTGCACCGGATACGTCGGCCTCACCTTCGACGACGGCCCGTCGGGCAGCACGACCGCACTGCTCGACGTACTCCGCCGGAACGGGCTGCGGGCCACGATGTTCAACCAGGGCCAGAACGCCGCCGCCAACCCGTCCCTGGTGCGGGCCCAGGTGTCCGCCGGCATGTGGATCGGCAACCACAGCTACACCCACCCGCACCTGACCGGCCTGAGCCAGGCCCAGATCGACGCGGAGATCTCCCGGACCCAGCAGGCCATCGCCAACGCGGGAGGCGGCACACCGAAACTCTTCCGCCCCCCGTACGGCGAGACGAACGCGACGGTCAAGTCGGTCGCGGCCCGCCACGGCCTGACCCAGATCATCTGGGACGTCGACTCCCGGGACTGGAACGGCGCGAGCACGGACGCGATCGTCCAGGCCGCCGGCCGCCTCACCAACGGCCAGACCATCCTCATGCACGACTGGTCCGCCAACACCCTCGCGGCGATCCCCCGCATAGCCCAGGGGCTGGCGTCCCGGGGCCTGTGCGCGGGCATGATCTCGCCGCAGACGGGCCGCGCGGTGGCTCCCGGCTGAGCGAACGGCGCGATGGCCTCCAGCGCCATCGCGCCACCCGGGCGGGACCGGACGGCCCGTTGTCAGTGCCTGCTCCTACGATTCGCCGCATGCCTGAATGGATGCATGTGTCCAGCCCGGTCCTGGAATCCGGTTGGCACGACGAGGTGAATCTCGTGTTCGCTCGCGGGATGGAGCCGGACACGCTCGCCGAGGGGTTGCGCGGACTGCGGCGGGAGCCGTTGGTGAGCGGGGCGGGCAACGGGTGGGTGTGGGTCGTCCACGACATGCTCAACGCCGAGATCGAGGACTTCGACCCCGTGCCCTACGGGCAGATCTGCGCAGGCGCCGAGCTCGTGGTCTTCGTGACCGAGCCGTGCAGTGCGAAGGCGCACGCGCCGCATTTCGAGTACTACCGGGACGGGCGGCTGATCACCTGGTTCAGCTTCGAGGACCTGACGCAGCGGCCGGGGGACAACCCCGACCACCTGTCCGCCGAGCTGCTGGCCGCGAGGCTGATCGGACCCGACGCCGGGTGCCGGGAGGCGGATGAGGGCGGGCACGACTGCTTCGACCACCACTACGAGGACCACAACCGCATCGTCCGGGCGATCGCCGGCTTCTTCGCGCTGCCCTCGCCGCCGCTGTCGACGGAGGTGACGGACCGGTGACCTGGCTCGCCCCGGACACGTTCCTCACGTTCTGCCGGGGGATCCCCCTGGCCGACGTCACCGGCTTCTTCAGCGAGGCGGGCCTGCCGCCCACGACCTCCGGCACGGCGGACGGGTGGGCCTGGCTGACGCACCACCCCGACACCACCCCGGACGGCGGCGCCGTCCAGCAGCTCGGCCAGTACATCACCGGCTTCCGGTACCAGGACCGCGTGCGTGACCAGCGGAACGTCGACATGGTGTTCCTGGCGTCCACGCCCGCCTGCTCGTGCGGCGACCGGTACGCGGTACCGCACTGCGCCGACCATCCCTACCAGTTCGCCTACAGCCGCGGCGGCTTCGCCGTCTCCCTCTTCAACGTCGGTGCGCGTCGCGAGTCCCGCCGCTTCGGCAGCCAGGCCGACCTGTTCATACGGCAGTTCCTGGAGCAGGGGATCGTCGGGCGCACCACCCGGTACGACACCGACCCGGAGTTCAACCCGGACGGCACCCACACGATCCGCATCATCGCCGAGCACTTCGGACTGCCCGCCGCGCCCCTCGGGCCGGGAGGCGAGTAGGCCGGCGTACTTGAGTACGCGTGCTCATGACGGCCCCGCCCCACCGGCGTGACCATGGCCGTATGAAGAAACGGGGAATGCTTTCGGCCGGGGTCGCGCTCGTCCTCGGGGTGCCTGTCGCAGCCTGGGGGCTGATGGGACAGCAGAACCACGACGGGCTGCCGGCGAGCGAGCTCGACTACGCGTACCAGCCGTGGGACATCGGGGACGGTGTGGCCGCCGGCGTCGGCGGGCTCGCGCTGGTGCTGGCGGGGCTCGGCGCCACGGTGCTCGTACGGGGTGCGCGGCGCGGGGCGATGGACCGGCGCTGGTGGGGAGTCCTCGGGCCGCTGGTGGTCGTCGGGCTCATGGCCGGTGTGGGGTGGCGGATCCTGACCGCGGGGGTCGTCGGGGCCAACATCGGTGCCGGACTGCTGCTCATCTTCGGTACGCCGGTCGCCGCCGGGCTCGTCCTGTGGGCGCTGGGGCGCGGCGTCTGGCTGGCGACGCGACGGCACGGGAACGGCGGCGGGGCCGGCGGCCGGCGCCTGGGCGGTTTCGCCTCCGGCGGGGTGTGACGGGCGGCGGCTCGCTTCCGCGTGGCCGAAACCCCACGGTGACCGGTGACGGGGCCGGACAACATCCGTATCCCACCAGGGAGTTCACCTAGGTTGGTGGACCGGTCCCCCTTTCCCACCCCCAGGAGGCCCCGCCATGCCCGACGACAGCCTGCGTGCCCGTATCGACACGTCCAAGCCGCACTCGGCCCGCTTCTGGAACTACTTCGTCGGCGGCAAGGACAACTACGAGGTCGACCGCGAGATCGGCGACCAGATCAAGTCGATCTTCCCGGGCCTGGTCGACGTGGCGGTCACGAGCCGCCGGTTCCTGGGACGGGCCGTCCGGTATCTGGCCGTAGAGCAGGGCGTTCGGCAGTTCCTCGACATCGGCACCGGGCTGCCGACCGCCGACAACACGCACGAGGTCGCCCAGCGCGTGGCACCGGACTCCCGGATCGTGTACGTCGACAACGACCCGATCGTGCTGGCCCACGCGAACGCCCTGCTCACCAGCACGCCCGAGGGCAGGACCGCCTATCTGGACGCCGACCTGTACGACCCGGAGGCGGTCCTGAAGGCCGCCGCGGGCACGCTCGACCTGTCCCGGCCGGTCGGCCTGATGATCCTCAACACGCTGGGGCACGTCGCCGACCACGAGCAGGCGCGCGAGCTCGTGCGCCGGCTCATGGCCGGCCTGCCGGCCGGCAGCCACCTGGTGATCAGCGACAGCACCGCAACGAGTGAGGGCATGATCGCCGCGTCGGAGGCCTACAACGCGAGTGGGGCCGTGCCGTATCACGTCCGTCCGGTTGCCGAGATCACCGGTTTCTTCGACGGGCTGGAGCTGGTGGAGCCGGGAGTGGTGCGGGTACCGGAGTGGCGGCCGGAGCCCGCCGACGCCGACGCCGCCGGTGTGGACGCGTACTGCGGCGTCGGCCGCAAGCCGTAGGCATCGATGCGACCGCGCCCGTGATGATCCCCCGCGCGATAATCAGGACATGTCTGCACCACCCGCCGCCCCCGAGCCGGTCCGGCGGCTCATCAATGATCTTCTCGCGGTGGGTGAGGCGTACGGCCTCGTCCTCGCGGGCGGGTACGCCGTGCTGGCCCACGGGCTGGTGTCGCGGGGCGGCCGGGACGTGGACGTCGCCACCGAGCACTCCGCCGGGATGGACGGCATCGCCGACACCGTCCGGACGGGGCTGGTGGCGCGCGGCTGGCTCGTGCAGACGCTGGAGAGCGATCCGCTGACCGCCCAGTTCCTCGTCACCGACGCGGCGACCGGTGCGGAGTACGGGGTCGGCGTCCACAAGGAGGTGCTGTGGCGCCCGTCCGTGGCGACCGGGCTCGGGCGGGCGCTCTCCCTCGACGACCTCGTCGGCACCCGGGTGCGGGACCTGGCCGACCGCGGACTCGCCCGCGACCTGGTCGACGTACACGCCGCCTCGGCCCGCTGGAGCCACCCGGAACTGGAGGAACTGGGCCGCCGTCACGCGCCGGAGCCCTTCGACCTCACCGACCTCCAGGCCCGGCTGACCGGCACGGACTGGATCGACGACAGCGCGTTCACCGCGCACGGCCTCGACGCCGAGTCCGTCGCCGCACTGCGCCGCTGGGCCCAGGAGTGGGCCGACGACATCGCGGAACGGCTCATCGAGGGCGGGGCCCCGGACGAGAGTGCCCCGGACGAGGAGTGACCCGCGCGGGGACTGACCGGTCGGTACCCTGAGCGGATGGGGAAAGGGGCAACCGGGCAGGTGGGGGTGGTCGCCGCGCTCGTACGGGCGGCGTTCCTGGTGGACGGTGTGTACGCGGAGGCCAGCCGGACGTACGGGCTGACACCGCAGCAGGGACAGCTGCTGTGCGTGCTGATGCCGCAGCCGTACGGGATGGGGGAGCTCGGGGAGACGCTCGGGCTGGCGAAGTCGAGCCTGACCGGGCTCGTGGACCGGACGGTGCGGCGCGGACTGGTGCGGCGGGAGGCCGACCCGCGCGACGGGCGGGCCGTGCGGGTCGGGCTGACGGAGAAGGGCGCCGCGCTCGCCGAGAAGTTCTACGCCGAGACCTGCCGCCGGATGGAGGTCCTGCCCTCGGGGCTCAGCGGCGCCGAGCGGGAGCGGCTGGCCGTACTGCTGTCGCGTGTCGTGGCCGACAACGAGGTTCCCGAGGTGTTCGTGGAGGCCGGGCAGGTGTCCGGAGCCGAGTAGCGACCTGTCCTGAGGGAAGCTCACTGTCCTGGCACCGGGGCCATCATCCGCCGCTCCCGCCTCCCCGCCGCCATCAGCGCCAGCGTCACCCCGGCCGACACCGTCGCCATCGCCGTCATCGCCCCCGCCGGGGAGGTCAGTTGGGCCACCGAGCCCGCGAGGGCCGCGGCCACGCCCTGCATCGTGAGCATGCCGGCCGAGTGCAGCCCCAGGGCGTGGCCCGTGAGGGCGTCGGGCGTGAGGTCCACCAGGCGCTCCTGCTGGACGAGGCTCGCGCCGAAGCCGACCGAGGCCAGTGTGACGGCGACCGCCGCGAGCGGCAGCGGGGGCCGGAGCAGGAAGGGCACGTACGGGGCGGCCAGGAGCAGCAGGAGCGGGAAACCCAGGCGGGGGCGCAGTCGCGGTGGGACCAGGCGGCCCACCAGTACGTCCCCGGCCAGCATGCCCAGGGCGGCGCAGGCGAACAGGGTGCCGGCGGAGCCGGGGGCGTAGGAGACGTAGAGCGACTCGCAGCCGACGACCAGGCCGTTGGGGATCCAGAGGGCGAGATAGACCTGGCGGCGGGGTGTGGACGACCAGAGCAGGGCGTTGGCCCGCCACGTCGCCGACACCGAGGGGCGCCCGGCCGTACGGGGCGGGCGGCTGGTCAGGCCGAGGCGGACGACCACGGCCGCCAGACCATAGAGGGCGGCTGCCGCCAGCAGGGAGATCCGCGGGGACAGCAGGGCCACGAGCGCGCCGCCGGTCGCGTATCCGGCGATCTGCATCAGGCCGCTCATCATGTTGAAGACCGAGCGGCCCAGCAGATAGCCGTCCTTGGAGAGGATCTCGTTCAGCAGGCCCCAGCGCACTCCCCCGCCCACCGACTTCGCCAGCCCCATGGCCAGGACGATCGCGAAGAGGGACCAGATCGGCAGGCCGGGCAGGGCCAGGGCCGCCGTGCCCGCCGCGAAGAGGAGGGGCAGGGCGGTGAGGGCCGCGCGCGGGGGCAGGCGGTCGGCCGCCGAGAGCAGGAGCGTCGCGCCCAGGACCTGCACCAGCGACGAGCCGAACATGCTCACCGCGGACAGCAGCGGTGACTCGGTCGCCCGGTACACCAGGGTGCCCAGCGCCAGTCCGCCCATCGTCTGGGCGACCGTCTGCGCCGACGCGGCCAGGAAGAACGGGGTGAACTCGGGGGTACGGAACAGTTCGCGGTAACTGCGCATGGCCCGAGTCTCCGGCCGGCCCGTAGGGCGTGGTTATTGTTTCGCGCAGACGCGAAAGGTCGTGCTCGGGGGGCGGTTCATGGGCTGGTGGCAGGTCAACGCCGACACCCTCGCGGGGAGCCGGTTCGTCCTCTCCCCGCTCGCCGAGACCTTCGCGAGTCTGCGGCTGCTGCACACCGGTGTGGCCACGCACCCCGGCGAACGGCGCTGGCTCGACGCCCACCTGCCCGCCTACCGGCGACGGCTCGCGCGGGACCCGGTCACCGCGCTGCTCGTGCGCTGCGGGCTCGGGCCGGAGTGGATCGCCGACTTCCTCACCCCCACCCCGCGTGCCGGGGAGACCTTCGCGGACGAGGTCGCACGGGTCCGGGAGGCCTCCCCCGAAGCCGCCCGCGCCCATCTCACCGTGTCCCTGCGCGGCCCGCTGCCGCCCCGGCTGGACCGCGACGACCTGCCCGAGCGCGCCGCCGGGCTCCTGGCGTACGTCTGGGAGGAGACCGTGCGCCCGTACTGGCCCCGCCGCCGGCGCGTGCTCGAAGCCGACGTCGCCGGTCGGACCGCGCAGGTGGGCCGGGGCGGCTGGGCGGCGGCGCTGGACGCGCTGCGGCCGGGCACACGGTGGCTGGGCGAGAACCGGTTGCAGGTCAACGCGCACGAGTACCCGCCGCGGGAGATCTCCGGCGCGGAGCTGGTGTTCGTGCCGGTCACCCCGCAGCGGGTCGGCTGGGTGTCGTGGGAGGGCACCGACCGCTACGCCCTGGTCTACCCCTGCGCGGGCGTCCTCGCGGACAGCGGCGGCAGGCCGGTGCCCGCGAGCCTCGCCGCCCTGCTCGGCACCGCCAGGGCCCGTGTCCTCGTCCTGCTGGACACCCCACTGAGCACGAGTCAGCTGGTCGCCGTGACGGGCCAGGGCCTCGGCTCGGTCGGGCGGCATCTGCGGGTCCTGCTGGACGCGGGCCTGGTGGAACGGGGCCGGGCGGGCCGGTCGGTGCTGTACTCACGGACGGCGGCGGGACAGGTTCTGGTGGAAGCCGGAACCGGCCCGGCATCCGCCGGAGTTAGCATCCGCTCATGACGACTAGCAACGGTTCCTCTCCCCTCGACGTCGAGATCGGCGCCCTCCAGGGCGGTTCCGCCGACCTGTCCCAGTACGCGGGCAAGGCGGTGCTCGTGGTGAACGTGGCCTCCAAGTGCGGCCTGACCCCGCAGTACAACGGGCTGGAGAAGCTCCACGAGCGCTATGCCGAGCGCGGCTTCACCGTCCTCGGCGTGCCCTGCAACCAGTTCCTCGGGCAGGAGCCCGGCAGCGCCGAGGAGATCGCCGAGTTCTGCTCGGCGACGTACGGCGTGACCTTCCCGATGACCGAGAAGGTCGAGGTCAACGGCGAGAACCGGCACCCGCTGTACGACCGCCTGACCGGCTTCGCCGACGCCGACGGGCACAGCGGGGACATCCGCTGGAACTTCGAGAAGTTCCTGATCGGCCGGGACGGCGAGGTCGTCGCCCGCTTCTCCCCGCAGACCGAGCCGGAGTCGACGGAGGTCGTGGCGGCGATCGAGGCACAGCTGGCCTGACCCACCCCGGTTGACCTTGCCCCTGGGGCAGGGCCGAGCGTCCTCGTCGTCGGGCGGAGGAGCCGCCCGATGACGGAGGATGCCGTGGTGGACGTACCGGACAGGGAACTGCTCACCATCGGGGCGTTCGCCGCGCGCGCCCGGCTGTCGGCCAAGGCCCTGCGGCTGTACGACCGGCTGGGGCTGCTGTCCCCGGCGTTCGTCGACGAGGCCACCGGCTACCGCTACTACCGTGCCGGCCAGGTCGAACGGGCCCGGCTCGTGGCCATGCTGCGGCAGCTGGACATGCCGCTCGCCCGGATCGCCGAGGTGGTCGCGGCGGGCGACGGGCCGACGGCGGCCGAGCTGCTCGGCGCGTACTGGGCGCAGGTCGAGGCGCGGGTCGCGGGCCAGCGGACGCTCGCCGGCTATCTCCGTGGACGACTGTCGGGGAGGAGCTCCGAGATGTACCAGAAGTTCGCGATCGAGACGGTGGACGTGCCCGAGCAGGTGGTGATCACCGAGAAGCGGCACATTCTGGCGGACGAGCTGCCGGCGTGGATCGGGGCGGCGCTGGGCCGGCTGGAGGAGGCGGCCCGGGAGTGCGGGGGCATGACCGGTGTGCCGTACGTCGCCTACCACGCCGAGGTGTCGATGGAGAGCGACGGCCCCGCCGAGGCGTGCGTGCCGGTCGCCGACGCGACGGCGGCACGTGCCTGGGCGGAACGGCACGGGCGGGCCCGGGGCACGGCGGTGCGGGTGGTGCCGGCCCAGCGGCTGGCGTACACCCGGATCACCAAGGCACAGGTGGCGCACCCGCAGATCCTGGCCGCGTTCGAGGCGGTGGAGGAGTGGATGGCCGCGGAGGGGCTGACGGCGACCGGCCCCTGCCGGGAGCTGTACTTCGCGGACTGGGAGGCGGCGGGCCCCGAGGACCCGGTGTGTGACGTGGCGTTCCCGGTGAGCTGAGCCCAGCAGCCCCACGGGCTTCCCGGGCACAAGCGGAGCCCTCTCGGCAAGGACGGCGAGGCTGGTCGAGAGGGCTCTTTCGGTGGTGCTTGTGCTGTTGTCGAGCCGTGGCTCAGGCCTTGACCGAGGCCACGAAGGCGCTCCACGCGTCGGCGGGAAACGCCAGCTTGGGCCCCTCGGGGATCTTGGTGTCCCCGAGTTCCAGGGCCTCTTCGACGGTCGACCTGACCATCACACAGGCGCCGTTGTTGTTGGTGTAGGAGGACGTCGTCCACGTTTCCGTGGCGCCCAGACGAATTGCCATGTTCGCTCCGTAGCCAGTTGCGTTTACGCCAACCCGTGCTGGTGGTTGGCGTGATCGACGCTACTCGCCAACATCCTCGTCCGGAGCAGTCATTCACTCGACCGGATGGCATATTCCAGGGGAGACTTCCAGTCAGGTGTGTCAGGGGTGTAACATCCCGCGCTTTGCCCGGTGGAAGGCCTCTTCCGGTGGCGGTTCAGCGTGCGTAGTCCTTCGCCAGACGCTCGATGAGCTGCCGCGACTGGTCCACGTTCAGCGACTGCGCGCGCAGGTGCTCGTACATCACCGTGTACTTCTGCACGTCGAGCGGCTTCTCCAGGTACAGGTCGCTGGTCACGCCCTCGATGTACACGACGCTGGAGTCGGCCGCGTCGGCGAACTCCAGGATCGAGTACTGGCCGTTGATACCGGCGTGCGCGCCGACCTCGAACGGCAGCACCTGCACGGTGATGTGGGGCAGCTGGGACATCTCGATGAGGTGCTCCAGCTGCTCGCGCATCACCTGCCGGCTCCCGACGATCCGGTGCAGGGACGCCTCGTCCAGGACCACCCACAGCCGCAGCGGGTCCGTCTCGGCGGTGATCCGGCCCTGCCGGCGCAGCCGGACCTCGACGCGCTTGTCGTTGTCCGCTTCCGAGGCCTCGGGCGAGCCGCCCCGGATGATGGCCTCGGCGTACGCACGCGTCTGCAGCAGACCGGTGATGATCTGGGGTTCGTAGACCCTGAGCGACTCGGCGTCCGTCTCCAGGCCGATGTAGACGCTGTACGGAATGTCCCCGAAGGCGTGCCACCAGCCCTGCTGGCGGGAGTCCTTGGCCATCTGCATCAGCGAGTCGACGATCCGCTGGTCCTCGACCTCGTAGACCCCGCACAGGTCGCGTACGTCGCGCTGGCTGATGCTGCGCCGGCCGTTCTCCAGCCGGCTGATCTTCGACTGGGACACCAGCAGCCGCTCGGCGACCTCTTCGGCCGTCATGCCCTTGAGCTCACGGAGCCTGCGCAGCTCCTGGCCCAGCCGGCGCCGCCTGACGGTGGGATTGACATTGGACGCCACGGGACGTGCACCTCCGGCTGCGTGCCTCTACTTTGCGTATCTGCTGTTGAGCAGACTGCCACCAAGGGGCTTCCTACCGCTGGGAAACGGTGGATATGCGACGGGTACACGCCAGTTCGGGCGGGCACGCCGAGCGGGGCGGGGAGAGTGTGTGCTCTCCCCGCCCCGCTCGGACAGCGGCTCCCGTGACCGGGCTCTGGGGTACTGCGTGGTGCCGTGGGTCGGCGGCGCTCAGTGGGCCACGGCGCGCGCCATGCTTCCGTGGCGCGGCTGCATCGGAACGCCTCGGGCGGGTTCCGCTGCGGACCTGGCTCCGGCGGCGGCCTGACGGCCGGACGGGGCCGGGCTGCGGCGCGGCTGTGCCGCCACGCCGTTCTGGACGTCCATCACGGCGTGCGCGACGAGACCGCCCATGGGGTCGTGCCTGATCAGGTCCCGCAGCCGGGACCGAGAGGAACGCCCCTCGTTGCCCGGATACAGGTGCTTGCCGAGTCCGACCGCGTGGGCCAGGGCGGCGAGCGCGGCGGTCCGCGGGTCCGGCGGTACGCCGGTGCGGATCGCCGAGTCCAGCCGGGCCCTGATCTCCCGGCTGATCTCCGTGTCCGTCGCCTGGTAGCGAGTCGTCGGCAGCACTCCGCACATCTGGCCCGCCACGGCATGCACCATGCCGCACCGCTCCAGATGCGAGAGGTAGGTCTGGCGGAGCCCGAGACGCGGCCCGCCAATCCAGTTCACTGCCCGCACGGGAGCGCCGCGCCTACGCAGCAGCTCCAACGCGCAGTCCAACGTTGGATCTCCAGTCGGCCGTGGTACAACCACGGCGATACGATCCCCGTCTGGGGCTATCCGTCCGGCCAGCGCCAGCTCCACTAGCTGTGCTCCGGCCAGACCGAGGTCGAGCGACTGCGGCTGCGCAGTGGTACCCGTGGTCGGGTCCAGTGCCAGCAACAGAAGCTCCTCCGGAAGTGTTCTGCGGCTCCTGCCCATCCATGCCTCCCCGCGTGGATGAATGACAGGGTGACCCCTCTCACATTGGTCTGTCGAGGGTGCGTGACCGGTTCGTAGTGGAACCAGTAGGTATGTCGTTCTCGTCTACCGGATGGGTTCGGTCCGCGCACAGGACACTGGTACATGGTTCGGACAGCGCCTGGAGCGGTGTCACGGGCGGCGGTTCACGGTTCGGTACGCGCACGCGGGGAGTGCGGCGCGAGGAGGAGGCATCGGTGGCGGGCGAGTCCCCCGACAGGTCGAAGCAGCGCGAGTCGTCGGCAGAACCGACGTCGGGGAGCGCGAGTCCGGTTCCCGAGGCCAGGAGCGAGGCCCCACCCCGGCGCGACCCGCGCCTCGCGGTGGCCCGGGACGCGGAGAGGTCCGCGAAGCGCGGGGGTGCCGACACGGCGACCCGCGTGCTCTCCACCCGAACGGCGGAGCAGCCGGCCGACGCCGGGCGGGGCGCCGGTGAGGCGGATGCCCCGGGCGCGGACGACACCGGGCGGGACGCGGGCCGGGCGGACTCGGTGGACGCCGGGCAGGGCGCCGGTGACGCGGGCGCCACGGCCGACTCCGGGCGGGACGAGAGCGACGCGAGCGGCGGAGGGACGTCGGCCGACGCCGAGCAGGACGCGGCCCAGGCGGACTCGGCGGCGGACGCCGGGCAGGACGCCGGTGACGCGGGCGCCACGGCCGACTCCGGGCGGGACGAGAGCGACACCGGCGTCGAGGGGGCGTCTGCTGACGCCGAGCAGGGGGCCGACGACGCGGGTGCCGCGGGGCAGGACGAGAGCGACGCGAGCGGCAAGGGCACGGCGGCCGGCGCCGAGCAGGGCGAGAGCGACGCCGGCGCCGAGGACTCGGCGGCCGACGGGTCCCAGGAGTCTGCGCAGGAGCCGGTGAAGGGCTCCGGCGAGTCTTCGGGGGCGGCGGGGACTTCGGCTTCCGCCAAGTCCTCGGAGGCTGCCAGGTCCTCGGAGCCTGCCGAGTCGTCCGAGCCTGCCGAGTCGGCCGAGCCCGGCGACTCCTCGGAGCCTGCCGAGTCCTCCGGCTCCGGGGAGCGGGGGGACGACGCCGGCGCCGGTGACGGGCGGCTGCGGGACGCCGTGGCCGCGTGGGTCGCGTCGGCCGACCGGGACGAGAAGCCCTCGTCAGCCAAGGACGCCGACAAGGGCTCTGGGAGCGGCCAGGAGGCGGCTGAGCGGGCGGAAGAGCCCGCAGAGGCCGCAGAGACCGATACGGACGCCCAGAAGCCTGCGAAGCCTGCTGGGGCCGACACGGACGCCCGGGACGACCGAGCGGCCGAAGACACGGACGAGGACGCCGAGGCCGCCGCCGGCGTCCAGGACCGGCCGGAGACCGAAAGCGCGGACGAGGGTGCCGAGGTCGGTGCCGATGACCGGGGCGGGAAGGACGGTGCCGACGAGCCTGAGGCGGACCGTTCCGCCACCGGCGGCGGCACGGGCGCTTCCGAGGCCGACTCGGCCACCGGCACCACCGCCGACGACACCGACGACACCCAGGGCACCGAAGCCGACGACACCCGCGGCAGCGCGGACGAGGCCCCCGGGTCGGACGACACCGACTGCGGCAAGGGCGACGCCGGGCCCCCCGTCGACCAGCCCACCGCCGTCTTCAAAGCCGTACGGCCCCCGGTCGATCAGCCGACCACCATGCTGAAGCTCGGCGGGGCCGCCAAGGACGCCAAGGACGCGCCCGAGAAGGACGCCGAGCGGACCAGCAAGTTCGTCGCGCTCAAGCCGCTGGACGATCCGTCGACGCGGAAGCCGGCGTCCGGCGCACAAGCCGGACAGGCCCCTGCGCCCGCCCCGGCCGACGCCACCGCCCCCGTGCCCACCGTCGGCCCGGAGCGGACCACCCAGCAGCCCCTGCCGCCCCGGCCTCCGCTGGATCTGCTGGCCGAGCTGACGAACACCCCGCCGCCGCCGGACACCCCGCTGCGGACGGCCGTGCGGCGGGTGAAGATCTGGACGCCGCTGGTACTGCTGCTGGTGGTCCTCCTCGGCGTCGTGCAGAGCGTGCGCCCCCTGCCGGCGCCCACCCTCGACCTCACCGCCGAGGACAGCTACACCTTCGAAGGCGGCAAGGTCGACATCCCCTGGCCGGCCAAGGGCCAGGCCGCGCTGGACGTGCAGGGCATCGGCACGTTCGGGTCGTCCGGCGAGCAGAAGCCCGTGCCGATCGCGAGCGTCGCCAAGGTCATGACCGCCTATCTGATCCTCCGCGAGCACCCGCTCAAGAGCGGTGAGGACGGGCCGAAGATCGAGATCGACCAGGCCGCCGAGGACCAGTCCGACGCCGGCCAGGAGTCCACCGTCGACGTCACCAAGGGCGACAAGATCAGTGAGCGGGAGGCCCTGGAGAGCATCCTGATCGCTTCCGCGAACAACGTGGCGCGGCTGCTGGCCCGCTGGGACGCGGGTTCCGAGAAGGCGTTCGTGCAGAAGATGAACGACGCCGCCAAGGACCTCGGCATGAAGAACACGACGTACACCGATCCGTCGGGCCTGAACAACACCACCGTGTCCACGGCCGTGGACCAGGTGAAGCTCGCCAAGGCGGCCATGCAGCAGCCCGCCTTCCGCGAGGTCGCCGCGATGATGTCGTACGTCGACTACAAGGGCGTCAAGCACGACAACTGGAACCGCCTGGTCGGCTCCAACGACGTCACCGGCATCAAGACCGGCACCACCACCTCGGCACTCGGCAACCTCGTCTTCTCGGCGAAGAAGGACGTCAACGGCGAGACGCGCCGGATCGTCGGCGCCGTGGTGCGCCAGCCCGCCGGCGGCCCGGACAACACCATCCTGGGCGCCGCGCTCTATGAGGGCGACCGGCTGATCAAGGCCGCGCAGGGCGCGCTGGAGTCGGCGACGATCCTGAAGAAGGGCGATGTCGTCGGGTACGCGGACGACGGTCTCGGCGGCCGTACGCCGGTCGTCGCCACCGAGGACGTCACGGCCGTCGGCTGGGCGGGCCTGTCCGTCAAGCTGACGTTCGCCGCGGACGAGCTGCCGCACCAGGCGAAGGCCGGCACGAAGGTGGGCACGCTCACTGTCGGTGACGGCAGCACCAGCGCGGTCAAGGTCCCGGTCGCCCTCCAGAAGGACCTCGTGGAGCCGGGCTTCGCGGACAAGCTCACCCGCCTCGGCTGAGCCGGGGCGCGAGCCCGCACCACCGCGCCCCGCCGGTGACGGCCCGTAATCCGGGCGCCGCCCGGCGGGGTGCGTGCTAGCGTCCCGAATCGGGACAGGTCGCCGTCGCGGCGGCGCGGCGGCGGAAGCCGAGAACAGAAGACGGGACACGGGGAGTGCCTTCGAGTGGCCACTGCGGAGCCGACACGCGCAGACGACGCCGATCCGGGCTCGGTATCAGGCACGCGAATACGCCTGCCCGAAACGCCGGAAGTCGGGGCGCCTGAAGACGACGGGGCGCGGTTCGAGTGGCCGGCCCCCGTACTGACGCTGCGTGAGCGCATGCTGCGCCATCCGGTCCTGTCCATCACAGGTCTCGCCGGAGCGCTCCACGTCCTCTGGTTCTTCACGTTCGCGAACAGCGGCGGCGATCTGGCCGCGCAGGACGCCTGGGCCGAGTTCGTCGGCCGGCACCCGGACTCGGCGTACAACCTCGCCTGGTACGGCGGGATGCACCCGGTGTCGTACAGCGTGGTGTCGCCGTATCTGATGTCGGTGCTCGGCGTGCGGACGACGATGATGATCGCGGGGACGGTCTCGGCGGGGCTGCTGACCCTGCTCCTCCTGCGCAGCCGGTCCGTCCGCAACCCCCTGTGGGCGTCGCTGGCCGGTGTGTTCGGGCTGTTCTGCAACGCGGTGTCCGGGCGGGTGACGTTCGGCCTGGGCATGATGTTCGCGCTCGGTGCGGTCGCGGTCGTGTTCTGCTGGCCGTACCGGTGGCGTTACAAGCGCTGGGCGAAGGCCCTGTGCGCGGCGCCGCTGGCCGCGCTGGCCACCATGGCGTCACCGGTCGCGGGTCTGTTCGTGGGCCTGGTCGCGGCGGCGCTGTTCCTCCAGAAGCGGCGGCCGGGCGCGTGGGCGCTGGGGCTGGCGCCGAGTGCGGTGGTGGCGGTGTCGGCGTGGCTGTTCCCGTTCTCGGGGACGCAGCCGATGACGATCGGCTCGGTGCTGCTGCCGCTCGCGTACTCGGTGCTCGTCTTCGCCCTCGTGCCGAAGGACTGGACGACGGTCCGGCTGACGGCCGCGGTGTACGGGCTGGGTGTCGTGCTGGTGTGGCTGGTCAGCTCCCAGATCGGTTCGAACATCACGCGGCTGGCGATGCTGTTCGCCGGGGTCGCGCTGGTCGCCGCGCTGCCGTTCACGGTGCCGCACAGCCGCAGGTGGTACGCGGCCGTCGTCGCGCTCGTCGGCTTCGGCGGATGGATCGGCTTCAAGACGGTGGACGACATCGTGCACACGGCCCCGGCGGCGTCCTGGTCGCGCGAGCTGGCGCCGCTGGTGAACGAGTTGCAGGAGGTCGGCGCCGAGAAGGGCCGTGTGGAGGTCGTCCCCGCCCGCTCCCACCGCGAGGCCTCCGCCCTCGCCCCCTACGTCAACCTGGCCCGCGGCTGGAACCGGCAGGCCGACATGGAGCGCAACCCCCTCTTCTACGACGACACGCTCAACTCGGCGAACTACCACGAGTGGCTGAAGCGCTGGGCGGTGCACTACGTGGTGCTGCCGAAGGACGAGCCGGACGGCGACGGGGGTCAGCGGGAGCGGGCGCTGGTGCGGCGCGGGCTGCCGTACCTGACCCAGGTCTGGGGCGACGCCAACTGGCAGCTGTTCAAGGTGACCGACCCCACCCCGCTGGCCGAGCCGAACGCGGTGGTCGACCGGGCCGAGCAGGGCGAGATGATCCTCCAGGTGCGGAAGGCGGGCCGGATCCTCGTCCGTATCCCGTACTCGCCCTGGCTGAGCATCGTCGACGCGGAGGGCAAGAGCCTGAAGCCACCGCAGGAGACGGAGGCCTCCAAGAAGCGTCCCGAGGGCGAGCCGAAGACGTACGTCAACGTCAACGGCTGCCTGGCGGAGACGGAGGAGGACGAGAACGGCGACCGGTGGACGGTGCTGGTCGCGCCGAAGCCGGGCACCTACCACCTGGCGGCGCCCTACCAGCTGCCCCGGGGTACGCCGTGCCCGGAGGAGCTGCGCTGACCCCGGGCTCTCAGCGGAGCCGGTCGACGTACCGGTCCGTTCCCGGCACCGTCGGGACGAAGGGCGCGACCAGCTCCACCCGCCCGAGCCCGGATTCGCCGACGGCCGTGTCCAGGCCGGTGAAGAAGGCCTCCCAGCACTCGCGCGGGTCGGTCTGGAGGAACCACAGCAGCGTCAGCCGGGTGTCGACGCCCTCGACCTGCTTGACGTAGGTCATCCGGTCGCCGGGGAGCGGGGTCGGGCGGAAGACGGTCACGAGCGCCGCCGGGGAGCCCGCGAGCCGCTTGGGCAGGTGGCGGGAGCGCAGCCACTCCAGCAGCCTCGGGCGGTGCTCGGGCGTGCCGGCCTCGACGACCTGGAGGACCAGGCCGGCGTAGGGGTGGTCGAGGGCGTGGACGTCGCGCGGGCCCGCCGCCCCGTCCCGGTAGACCGTCGCCTCGTGGTCCTGGAACGCCGTGAGGACGTGGGTGCGGTCGTGGTAGACGCGGCCGTCGCGGTTGAGGCGCTTGTTGACGGCGACCGTCCAGCGCATGTGGTCGTCGTAGCGGCCGTCGGTGATCCAGTACGTGGAGAGGTAGCAGCCCGTGGTGACGGGCCGGGCGACCGCCGACTTCTCGGGGTAGCGCAGGAGTTGCAGGTCCCGGGTGGCCACCCAGCGGCGGCCGGCGTACATCCAGGGCATGGCCATCGCGCCGGCGTAGTAGTGGTCGTCCTCGTACCAGCGGTTGTAGGCGTACTCGTGGCCCGGGTGCGGTTCGACCAGGGTGATCAGGGCGTGGCCGGGGTGGGTGCCGTAGGGGCCGACGGCGGCCAGTTCGGCGTACAGCTCGCTGCGGGTGTCGTCGCTCATGCCCTTCCCCTCTCGTGGCGGCTCGCTCATACTCTGACGCTCCGTCAGATGATGCGCCAGGGTTCCGGGAGGCTTCGATGTCACTGCTCGCGGGGAAGACGGTCGTCGTGTCGGGGGTCGGGGCCGGGCTCGGGCGGCAGGTCGCGGCGGCCGTCGTACGGGACGGTGGCCGGGCCGTGCTCGGGGCCCGTACGGAGGCGAACCTGGCGAAGACGGCGGCCGAGCTCGATCCGGACGGGTCGCGGACGGCGTACCGGGCGACCGACATCGCCGACGAGGCCCAGTGCGAGGCGCTGGCGGGGCTGGCGCGGGAGCGGTTCGGGCGGATCGACGCGGTGGTGCATGTGGCCGCGCTGGACAGCCACTTCGGCGGTCTGCAGGACGCGGACTTCGAGACCTGGCGCGCGGTGCTGGACGTGAACCTGCTGGGCACGCTGCGGATGACCCGTGCGTGCCTGCCGTCGCTCAAACAGG
Organism: Streptomyces sp. SID5464; assembly: GCF_009862985.1. Classification (NCBI taxonomy): domain Bacteria; kingdom Bacillati; phylum Actinomycetota; class Actinomycetes; order Kitasatosporales; family Streptomycetaceae; genus Streptomyces; species Streptomyces sp. SID5464. The sequence goes on from NZ_WWIQ01000010.1 coordinate 206,074, forward strand.
GCGGCGGGTCCGTCGTGTTCATCGGGACGCAGTCGGCCGTCGCGGCTCCGTCACAGGTGCGGCAGGCGGCGTACGCGGCGTCGAAGGGGGCGCTGACGAGCGTGATGTACTCGCTGGCGCGCGAACTCGGGCCGTACCGGATCCGGGTCAACACCGTGCTGCCGGGCTGGATGTGGGGCCCGCCGGTGCGGGCGTTCGTACGGCTCACGGCGCAGACCGAGGGCGCGTCCGAGGCGGCCGTTCTGGAGCGGCTGACGGGGCGGATGGCGCTGCCCGAGCTGGCCACGGACACGGATGTGGCCGACGCGGCGGTGTTCCTGGCGTCGGACCGGGCCCGTTCCATCACCGGACAGTCGTTGCTGGTCAACGCGGGAGAGCTGATGCGTTGAGTTCAGATAGCTGAACCAAGGCCAGCACGTCGAACATCTTTACCTCCCTTTGACCCTACGCTCACTTGTCGTGTTCACGCGACAGCGCCCACGATGAGCGCCGGGCTGATCCCTGGGAGGGCGCACATGAACGGTCTCGACTGGGCCGTGCTCATCGGCTACTTCGCCGTGATGGTCGCGATCGGCGTCTGGTCGCACAAACGCGTGGACAACGTCAGCGACTTCTTCACCGCGGGCGGCAAGATGCCGTGGTGGCTCTCCGGCATCTCCCACCACATGTCGGGCTACAGCGCGGTGATGTTCACCGGGTACGCGGGCATCGCCTACACCTACGGCGTCACGTCCTTCGTCACCTGGTCCTTCCCGATCGCCCTCGGCATCGCCATCGGGTCGAAACTGTTCGCGCCGCGCATCAACCGGCTCCGCTCGCGACTCCATGTGGCCTCCCCGCTGGAGTACCTGAAGAACCGTTACGACCTGAAGACCCAGCAGGCGCTGGCCTGGTCCGGCATGCTGCTGAAGATCGTGGACGTGGGCGCGAAGTGGGCGGCGATCGCGACGCTGCTGTCCGTCTTCACGGGGATCTCCCTCAACCAGGGCATCCTCATCACCGGCGGCATCACCGCGGTCTACTGCACCATCGGCGGCCTGTGGGCGGACGCGCTGACCGAACTCGGCCAGTTCGTCATCCAGTTGCTGGCCGGCGTCGCGATGTTCGTGGCGGTGTTCGTACGCCTCGACGACCACGGCGGCTTCTTCGGCGTGTGGGACTCCCCCGAGCTCCAGGGCCACGAGAAACCGCTGGTCGGCCCGTACGGCACGGTCTTCCTGCTCGCGTTCCTCTTCATCAAGCTCTTCGAGTACAACGGCGGCATGCTCAACCAGGCCCAGCGCTACATGGCCACGCCGAACGCCAAGGAGGCCGAGCGGTCGGCCCGGCTGTCGGCGATCCTCTGGCTGGTCTGGCCGCTGGTGCTGTTCTTCCCCATGTGGATGTCCCCGCTGCTGGTCGAGTCGCAGAAGGCCGACGGCTCCGACTCCTACGCCCTGATGACCGAACAGCTCCTGCCGCACGGCCTGCTGGGTCTGGTCATCGTCGGCTTCTTCTCGCACACCATGGCCATGTGCTCCTCGGACGCCAACGCCATCGCGGCCGTGTTCACCCGGGACTGCGCGCCGGTGATCTGGGCACGGGCACGGGCCTGGAACCAGAGCCAGGGCCTGCGCGTGGCCCGTGTCGCGACGGTCGTCTTCCTCGGTCTGTCCATGGCGGCGGCGACGCAGGTCAACTCCCCGGCGTTCAAGGACATCATCACGGTCGTCATCAAGTGGGTGGCCGGTCTGATGGGTCCGATGGCGATCCCGATGATGCTGGGCCTGCTGCGGGCGTTCCGCCGCTCCGGCCCGACGGCCGCCCTCGTCAGCTGGTCGATGGGCCTGCTCGCCTTCTGGCTCGTGAACTACCCGATCAACTGGAACGTCGAGGGCGGCGTGCCGCTCCAGTACCAGGTGTCGATCCCGCTGGCGGTGTCGCTGGTCCTCTACGTCCTCGTCGGCTACATCAAGCCGGAGGACACCCCGGAGCGGCTGGCGCTCATCGAGAAGATCAACACAGACGGGGACGGGGCGGCGTCGGCCGCGATCCCGGCGCCGGCCGGGGCGGCGGACGGCGTGGTGGGGGCGGCGCGCAAGGAGTAGCGGCCGACTCGGCTGCGGGCAGCCCGTGCCGCTCGGGGCGGCACGGGCGGGCGCAGCGGCACCCCGCTACGCCGGGCTGCGCAACACCCCGGCTCAGCACACCCCCCGAGTCTCAAACACTCCGGCCGCTTACGAACGCCGGGAGGGGCGGTCGTCCTACGCGGGCGGGCGCCCTGCGGTTCACGCCCGGGGGTAGCGCGCCAGCCATCCCGGGGACGCGCCCGCCGGGCTGTGCAGGGCCGGGCCCTGGGTCATCTCCATGGCGAAGTCGTCGGCCAGTTCCAGGATCGTGGGACGGCCCTCCAGCTCGGCCAGCCAGGCCGGGGGGAGGGCCGTCTCGCCGTGCAGGGCACCGAGCAGCGCGCCCGTCAGCGCGCCGGTGGCGGCGGAGGGACCGTCGTGGTTGACGGCGAGGGTCAGTCCGTGCCGGACGTCGGCGGCGACGAGGGCGCAGTACACGGCGGCGCCGACGAGGCTCTCCGCCGTACCGGCCCCGCACAGCTGTGCCACGCGCTCGGGCCCGGGCAGCCCCTGCCGCACGGCACCCAGCGCGTGCTGGAGCGCGTCCGACACGGGCTGGTGCCCGGGCCGGGCGGCCAGCAGCGCGAAGCCCCGCTGCACGGCACCGTCGAGACTCTCCCCGAGCGCGAGGGCGTGCACGATCACCGCGTACGCGCCGGCCGCGAGATACGCCGTGGGATGACCGTGGGTCTGCGCCGCGCACTCCACCGCGAGCTGGACGACGAGCTGCGGCTCCCAGCCCACGAGCAGCCCGAACGGAGCGGACCGGGCGGCGGCCTCGGGCCCGAGCTCACCGGGGTTCTTGGGCGCCTCGGGGGTCCCCATGGTCTCGTCGGCGAGCCCGAGGAGCAGCGCGCGGCTCGGATCCCTGCGCGCGTACAGCCACTCCTCCCGCGCGAGCCACCCGTCGTCCTTGCGCCGCTCGTCGGGCCCCCAGTCCCGCTGGGTGGCGGCCCAGCGCAGGTAGGCCCGGTGCAGGTCGGTCGGCGGGTGCCAGGCGCCGGTGTCCCGCCGCACCTGGGCCCGGATCAGCCCGTCCACGGAGAACAGGGTGAGCTGGGTGAGGTGGGTGACGGCACCGCGTCTGCCGAAGGCGGGAGCCAGATCGACCAGCCCCTCCGCCCCGTACGCCTCCCTGATCCCGTCGATGCCCAGCCCGTCCACGGGCGCGCCCAGCGCGTCCCCGACGGCCAGCCCGAGCAGGGTGCCCCGCACCCTGCTGCGAAAGTCCTGCTGCTCCGTACGCCCCCAGACGGCACCGGCAGTCGCACCCACCTTGACCTCCCAGGGACCGTCCATACGTACGACAGCTCAGCACTGTAATCGAACGGGCGGGGTGGGCCTCCAGTAGTGCGTTCACTTTCTATCCATTGCAACGATCACGCCTCAGTCGTTGCTTTGATTCTTGAGCCATTGCAACGATTACTTGCCATTGACCTGCAGGAATAGGAAACAAATGCCGTGATAATGTTGCCTCATCCTCGAACGCAACGTAGCTTTTCCATCGTTCGAAACAACGAGTCCGAGGAGAGCACGATGCAGAAGTTCGACACCCCCGCCCCGATCACCGCCGTCCTCGACATCCCGGCCGGACGCGTCCAGTTCATCGCCGCGGACCGCGCCGACACCACCGTCGAGGTTCTGCCCGCCGACCCCTCCAAGGGCCGCGACACCAAGGCCGCCGAGCAGACCACCGTCGCCTACGCCGACGGCGTCCTGCGGATCAGGGCCTCGGCTGCCGGCAACCAGCTCATCGGCCCCTCCGGGGCCGTGGAGGTCACGGTCCGGCTGCCCGTCGGCTCCCACGTGGAAGCCAAGGCCGACAGCACCGAGCTGCGCGGCGTCGGGCGGCTCGGCGACGTCGCCTTCGAGGGCGCGTACCGCCGGATCAGGATCGACGAGGCCGCGAGCGTCCGCCTCACCGCGGTCGACGGCGACGTCGAGGTCGGCAGGCTGGGCGGCCCGGCGGAGATCAGCACCGCGAGGGGTGACATCCGGATCGCCGAGGCCCTGGGCGGCACGGTCGTGCTCCGCACCCGGTCCGGTGACATCTCGGTCGTCGCCGCCGCCGGTGTCTCGGCCGCCCTGGACGCCGGCACCGACCACGGCCGCGTCAGCAACTCCCTCAAGAACGACGGCACCACCGCACTGGACATCCGCGCCACCACCTCGCACGGCGACATCACCGCCCGCAGCCTCTGAACGAGCAGCGCCAGAACTGTCCGGCCGAGCCCACCACCAGGGGGAACACATGACGAAGAACCGCACGTCCGCGACCGGTTCGACCTGGACCGGCATGGTGCCGGTCGACGACACGGCCCTGGCCGTCACCGACACCGGCGGCCCCGGGATCCCGGTGGTCTACCTCAACGGCCAGTTCGCCACCCAGGGGTACTGGCGGCGGGTCGTCGCCGAACTCGGGACGGGGTGGCGGCACCTCACCTACGACGAGCGGGCCCGCGGCAGGTCGAAGCGTTCGGCGGACTACTCCTTCGAGGCCGCCGTCCGGGATGTCGACGCCGTTCTCGCGGCCCGGGGCGTGGACCGGGCGCTGGTGGTCGGCTGGTCCTACGGGGCGGTCGTCGCGGCGCACTGGGCCGACCGGAACCCGGAACGCGCCGTGGGGGCGGTGCTGGTCGACGGCGCGTTCCCGTACGACTGGCTGGACGAGGCCATGGAGCAGCGCATCCGGAAGCTGTTCCGGCGGCTGGGCTGGTTCATGCCGCTGCTGCGCCCGACGGGCCTGACCCCGCGGATGACGGCCGCACAGCAGGCCGACAGCAACATCGAGCTCGGCAGGCTGTCCCGGGAGGGCGAACTGGGTCCCGTGCTGGAAGGGATCACCGTCCCGGTGCGGTACGTGGTCGCTTCGGGAACCTCTTTCGGCAGCCGCGGTGACGAACAGGAACGGATCCGCGCCGGCCTCGACGCGGTGACCGCGCAGAACCCGAACATCCGGATCGCCGCGAAGGTCACCAGCAACCACGGCGCGATCCTCAAGAAGGACTTCCGGGCCGTCGCCGATGCCGCACGCGAGGTCGCGGCCCTCGACGGCGGGGGACGCTGAAGCCGTCGTCCGTCTCAGGTGCTGGCGCAGAGTGCCGTGTCGAGCGCTGTGCCACTCGGTGCCGTCCACGCGCACGGCGGTGCCGAAACGGGGTCGGCATCAGTCCTGGACCGGGGCCGTTTCCATGACCACGTCGCCTTCACCGGCCTCGTCGCGCTCCTTCTTCAGGGCGAGTTCCTCGGCCAGCCTTTCCGAGTACAGCCTCATTTCTGCTTCTTTGCGCTCGTCGAACACGGAACCTCCTTTGAATACAGGGGAGTTGAGGGCGAAAAATGACTGAAAAGGTGACTCGAAGATTACCCCGCCATCAGGTATGACGTCACGGTCGAGTTACGTCCGCACACAGGTAATTCGCACGCTGTTCACTCGGCGAGAAGCCCGTTCAGCCGATGCTCAAGATGGAAGAATGATCGGCATGGCCACCTCCCCCACCTCACGCCGCGGCGCGCTGCCTGTCGCCGCCGCCCTGCTGACCGCCTCCGTCGCCCTCTACATGGCGCTGGTCGCGTTCGGGAACATCACCGACTTCGGGACCAACCAGCAGTTCGTCCGTCATGTTCTCGCCATGGACACCACGTTCAAGGACGAGGACCTGATGTGGCGGGCCATCACCAGTACGGCACTTCAGGACACCGCCTACGTCCTGATCATCGTCTGGGAGACCGTCGCCGCGCTCGTCCTCATATACGGGACCTGGCTGTGGGCCAGACGGGATCAGCAGCAGGCCCGGCGGATGTCCACCTACGGGCTGCTGATGGTGCTGCTGCTGTTCGGCGCCGGGTTCATCGCGATCGGCGGTGAGTGGTTCTCCATGTGGCAGTCGAAGAGCTGGAACGGGCTGGACGCGGCGACCCGGGTGTTCCTGTTCAGCGGGCTCGTGCTGATCGTCAACCACCTGCCGTCCCCGCGGACGGAGACCACGACCACCTGATCCCGGCCGCTACTTGACCACGGTCACCGTCGTACCGACCGTGCCGAACGCCCACAGCGCCGTGCCGTCCGCCTTCCGCATCCTGACTCCGCCCGTCTTGGCGCCCGGGTCGGCGGGAGGCGGCGAGGCGCCGTCGACCGCGTTGGAGAAGGCGACGGAGACGCCGGACTTCGCGGCGAAGTACATGATGTGCTCGATCTGGACGCCGTCCGAGCCGGTCGTGGCCGCGTTGCGGGACGACACCGAGTAGGTGCCGGGGTCGGGGCTGACCGTGCCCGGCCAGACGGTGAACGTGCGGCGGGTCGCCTCGCTCGCGTCGACCAGCCACACCCGCTTCTCGCCGAGGGAGTAGACGATGCGCCGGCCGGTGCCGGAGCCGTCGGGCACCCGGGCCGGGACGGACGCGGTGGGGGTGGGCCGCACGCCCGCCGACGCCGAGGTGCTCGGCTTGGCCGAGGTGGCGGTGGGGTGCGGGCCCCGGTCCGCCTGCACGGCCAGGACCGTCACCGCGGCTATCGCTCCCACGGTCAGCCCGGTCACCCAGGCCCACGAAGGAAGTCGGGCAGGCACGGGCACGCATCTCCTCAGTCACGGGACCCCGCACAACCGGGGTTCCGATCATCGTACTGCGAGCCCGCTTCCCCCCGGACGGCTCAGGGGCCGTCGGCGGTTTTCCGGACCGGTACGGGGCCGGTGCCGACTCCGTGGGCGGTGTAGCGAGGGGTGCGGGCGGGGGCCGGATACGCGAGGTGCACGAGCCGGGTCTGCTCCTGCCGCATGTGCGTGAGCGACTCGAGGATGTAGCCCACGAGCAGGACGAGCGCGGCGATGGTCATGATCGCGGCGGCCAGGATCGCCGTGGGGACGCGGGGCACCGTGCCGGTGCGGACGAAGTCGGCGATCACGGGGATGCCGAGGATGACCGAGACCAGGGCCAGGACACCGGCGATCACCGTGTGGACGAGGGAGGGGCGCTCCCGGCGCGCCAGGTCGAGGATGACCCGCAGGATGCGCCAGCCGTCCCGGTAGGTGCGCAGCTTGCTCTCGCCGCCGGCGGGCCGGACCCGGTAGTCCACGACGACCTCCGCCGTGGGGAGACGGAGGTGGAGGGCGTGGATCGTCATCTCGGTCTCGGTCTCGAACTCCCGGGCCAGCGCGGGGAAGGACTTCACGAAGCGGCGTGAGAAGACCCGGTAGCCGCTGAGCATGTCGGTCACGTCGTTGCCGAACAGGGACCGCACGGCCCCGGTGAGCAGCTTGTTGCCGACCGCGTGCCCCGTCCGGTAGGCCCCGTCGTCCGTCACCCGGCGGGCGCCGACGACCTGGTCGTACGGCCCTTCGAAGAGCACGTCCACCATGTCCCGGGCGCGCGAGGCGTCGTAGGTGTCGTCGCCGTCGATGATGAGCAGGGCGTCGGCGTCGACGTCGGCGAAGGCGCGGCGGATGACGTTGCCCTTGCCCTTGCGGGACTCCTGCCGGACGATCGCGCCCGCCGCACGGGCGACCTGCGCGGTGCGGTCGGTGGAGGCGTTGTCGTAGACGTAGACGAGGGCCTCGGGAAGGGCCGCGCGCAGGTCGCGGACCACCTTGCCGACGGCCGCCTCCTCGTTGTGGCACGGCACGACGCACGCGATCGTCGGTTCCACGACCACTCGCCACTCCTCATCTGAGCCGGTGTCGAGATTCCTATATGGGTAAATCATGCGATATGAGCGCGTCCGTGAGGCGGGGGCGCGCCGTGTGGCTACGCTCGCTCTGTGCCGGTTCTCGCCTCTGTGACACGTTCCGTCCGTGACGCCGTACGGGGTATCTGGCGTGAGGCCGCCAAGTTCTCGGTCGTCGGGGCCCTGGCCTTCGTCGTGGACAACGGCGGTTACAACCTGCTGGTCTTCGGCCTGCCCGGCGGAGCCGAGGACGGGCCGATGGGGAACTCCCCCGTCCAGGCGTCCGTCGTCGCGACGGGCGCCGCCGCGCTCTTCAGCTGGGCCGGAAACCGCTACTGGACCTACCGCGACCAGCACCGCGAGAAGGTGTCCCGCGAACTGGGCCTGTTCCTCGTCGCGAACGGCGTCGGTCTCGCCATCACCGCGGGCACGGTCTTCGCGTCCCGGCACCTGCTCGGGCTCGACTCGCCGCTCAGCGACAACACCGCCCGCATCCTCGGCTGGGTGCTCGCGACCCTGTTCCGCTTCTACGCCTACCGGCGCTACGTCTTCGTCGCACCCTGAGCCGTCGGTACCGACCCGCTAGCATCCGGCATATGGGACAAATGCCATGGCTGTCGCGTGCGCTGCGCTGGGTCTGGGGACTGGCCGCCGTCGCCGCGCTCTGCTGTCTGGGCACGATCCTCGTCTTCGCCCCCGGCTATCTGAGTCCCGACAGCCTCGACCAGCTCCGGCAGGCCGAGGGCAAGACGCCCCTGACCGACTGGCATCCGCCCGTGCTGAGCCTGGTGTGGCGGGCGCTCATCGCGGTGACCGGCTCGTTCGCGTCCATGGCCGTCCTCCAGTCCGTCGTCCTCTGGGGAGCGCTCTGGGTGCTGACCTGGTGCGTCTGGGAGCTGACGGAAAGCCGGGCCGGTTCGCTCGCCGTGCTGGGGCTCGGACTGACCCCCTTCGTACTGACGTTCGTCGGTGTGGTGTGGAAGGACGTCCACGCGGCGTTCGCGCTGCTCGCCGCGTGTGCGGTCGCCCTGACCGGGCTGCGGCTGCGGGACGGCCGCACCCGGCCCGCCGTGCGGTGGGGGCTGCTCTGGCTGGGCGTGCTGTTCCTCGCGTACGCCATGCTGGTGCGCAAGAACGCCTTCGTCGCCGCGATCCCCGTCTTCGTCATGCTGGTCCTCGCCCTGTGGCGCGCCCCCGGACGCCGTACGTGGGTGACGTGCACGGCGGCGCTCGTGGCGGCCCTCGTCGTGCCGGCCGCCGCCATCTCCCTGTTCGCGCGGCCCCTCCAGACGAAACAGGGCGCGCAGATCATGCTCGACGACCTGGTCCACGTACTGAAGGTGGAGGAGCTCCGCACGGCGGACGTGTCACCCGAGCTGCGCGACCGCCTCGTGGCCGCGGCGCGGGAGTGCCGGCGCGTCGGCGCCCTGTCGGACGCCTACTGGGCCTGTTACCAGCGCCCCGCGGACGGGCTGCGCGGGGACTCCGGCGAGATCACGTCCCTGTGGCTGCGCGAGATGAGCGGGCATGTGCCGCACTATCTCCAGTACCGGCTGCGGCTCTTCGCGGGTCTGCTGTTCGAGACCGACTACCCGTACAAGGCGGGGGTCAGCCGCAACGACCTGGGCATCGAGGTGGCGCACCCCCGGCTGGAGGACATGCTCGACACGTACGTCACCGGCATGGTCACGGACGTGCGGTGGCTGTTCCGGGGCTGGTTCTGGCTGGCCGTCGCGCTGGTGCTCGCGATCCGCCCCGGCAAGGGCGCCTTCGCGATGCCGGTCCGGGCGCTGGGCATCAGCTCGGCGGCCTACATCCTCGGCTATCTGCCGATCATGCCCGCGACGAACTTCCGCTACCTCTACTGGCCGGTCATCGCCTGCTCCCTCGGCCTCCTGCTGCTCTGGCTCGGGCGGCGCACGCCTCCCCCACGACCGGCACCCCCCGGCGCCACCGCCGACCGCGCCGTGACGGCACGTCAGCCTGCGGACGCCGGGGGCCAGTAGCCGGCCGGCCGCTCAGTCCAGCACCGGCAGCAGCTCCGGCAGGTGTCCGTCCGACGCCCGCGCCGCCCGCTGCCGCTCCTGTGGGACCTCCCCGTACAGGGTGTTCCGGGGCCTCGCCGGGCGGCCCGCGGCGTCGGCCACCGCGATGAGGTCCTTGACCGACTTGTACGAGCCGTACGACGAGCCCGCCATCCGGGAGATCGTCTCCTCCATGAGCGTCCCGCCGAGGTCGTTGGCGCCCGAGCGGAGCATCTCCGCCGCGCCCTCGGTGCCCAGCTTCACCCAGCTGGTCTGGATGTTGGGGATGTACGGGTGCAGCAGCAGCCGGGCCATGGCCGTGACCGCGCGGTTGTCCCGCATGGTCGGGCCGGGCCGGGCGATCCCCGCCAGGTACACGGGCGCGTTGGTGTGCACGAACGGCAGCGTCACGAACTCGGTGAAACCGCCGGTGCGCTGCTGGATGCCGGCCAGGGTGCGCAGGTGCCCGAGCCAGTGCCGGGGCTGGTCCACATGCCCGTACATCATCGTCGAGCTCGACCGGATGCCCAGCTCGTGCGCCGTCGTCACGACCTCGATCCACTCCGCCGCGGGCAGCTTGCCCTTGGTCAGGATCCAGCGGACCTCGTCGTCGAGGATCTCGGCTGCCGTGCCCGGGATGGTGTCCAGGCCGGCCTCCTTGGCCGCCGTCAGCCACTCGCGGACGGACATGCCGGTACGGGCCGCGCCGTTGACGACCTCCATCGGCGAGAAGGCGTGCACGTGCATGCCCGGGACGCGCTCCTTCACCGCCCGCGCGATGTCGAAGTACGCCGTGCCGGGCAGGTCCGGGTGGATGCCGCCCTGCATGCAGACCTCCACCGCGCCGACGTCCCAGGCCTGCTGCGCCCGGTCGGCGACCTGGTCCAGGGAGAGGGTGTAGGCGTCGGCGTCGGTGCGGCGCTGGGCGAAGGCGCAGAAACGGCAGCCCGTGTAACAGACGTTGGTGAAGTTGATGTTGCGGGTGACGATGTAGGTGACGTCGTCACCGACGGCCGACTTCCGTACGTCGTCGGCGACCCGCGCGAGGGCGTCCAGGGCCGGGCCGTCCGCGTGCAGCAGGGCCAGCGCCTCGTCGTCGCTGAGCCTGGTCGGGTCGTCGGCCGCGGTGCGCAGGGCCTGCCGTACGTCGGTGTCGATGCGCTCGGGTGCCATGCCCGGGGCGGCGGCCTCGCGCAGGGCGCCCCAGTCGCCGTACACCTCGTCGAAGTCGTCCCGGCGGTCCGAGGTACGGCCCTCGGAGTCGATCGACGTGTGCAGGTCGGTGCGGCCGGAAGCGACGAAGACCTCCTCCGGCTCCTGCCACGGCAGACCTCGCGGAAGGGCCTCGGGGCGGGCCAGGCCGGTCTCCGGGTCGGCCAGCGCGGCCACGTGCGGGCGCAGCCGCGGGTCCAGCCAGGGCTCACCGCGCCGTACGAACTCGGGGTACACGCAGAGTCGTTCGCGGAGTTCGAAACCGGCGGCCCGGGACTTCTCGGCGAGCTGGTCGATCTGCGGCCAGGGCCGCTCGGGGTTGACGTGGTCGATGGTCAGCGGGGACACCCCGCCCCAGTCGTCGATGCCGGCGCCGATCAGCCGCTCGTACTCGTCGTCGACGAGGTTGGGCGGGGCCTGGATACAGCCCGAGGGGCCCATGAGCAGGCGGGCGACGGCCACCGTGGCGACCAGTTCGTCCAGTTCCGCGTCGGGCATGCCGCGCATCGCGGTGTCCGGCTTGGCGCGGAAGTTCTGGATGATCAGCTCCTGGACGCCGTGGTAGGCCCGGGACACCTTCCGCAGCGCGAACAGGGACTCGGCGCGCTCCTCGTGGGTCTCGCCGATGCCTATGAGGATCCCCGAGGTGAAGGGGACGGAGGAGCGGCCGGCGTCCTCCAGGACGCGCAGGCGGACGGCCGGTTCCTTGTCGGGGGAGCCGTGGTGGGGGCCGCCCGGCTCGGACCACAGGCGGGTCGCGGTCGTCTCCAGCATCATGCCCATGCTGGGCGCGACGGGCTTGAGCCGCTGGAAGTCGGTCCAGGACATGACGCCCGGGTTCAGATGGGGAAGCAGGCCTGTCTCCTCCAGGATGCGGATGGAGATGGCGCGGACGTAGGCGATGGTGTCGTCGTAGCCGTGCGCGTCGAGCCACTCGCGCGCCTCGGGCCAGCGGTCCTCGGGCTTGTCGCCGAGGGTGATGAGGGCTTCCTTGCAGCCCAGGGCGGCGCCCTTGCGGGCGATGTCCAGGACCTCGTCGGGGGACATGAACATCCCGTGCCCGTCGCGGCGCAGCTTGCCCGGGACGGTGACGAACGTGCAGTAGTGGCACTTGTCCCGGCACAACCGGGTCAGCGGGATGAAGACGCTCTTCGAGTACGTGATGACACCGGGCCGGCCGGCCGCCTCCAGGCCGGCGTCCCGCACCCGGGCGGCCGAGGCGGCCAGGTCCTCCAGGTGCGCGCCCCGGGCCTGGAGCAGGACGGCCGCCTCGGCGACGTCGAGGGAGACGCCGTCCCTCGCCCGTTTCAGGGCGCGACGCATGGAGTTCTCGGTGGGGCCGGTTCCGGAGGTCGCGGAAGTCGTCATCCTTCGAGCATACGATCGCCCTGATCAACTCGGCCGGGACCCGTCAGTGGAAGGCCAGCCACCCGATGCCCAGGGCGGATGTGAGGCCGGCGGCGATGACGGCGGCCGGCCTGTTGCGGTGCAGGGCGAACCAGACCAGCGCGGCGGTCACGAGCACGGCCAGCGTGCCGATCGCGGCGCGCAACAGCCCCTGGCTGTAGCCGTATTCGTTGAAGTGACGGAAGAGCCACGATAACCAAGCGATTCTCATGGCTCTCTCTTATCAGGAGCCGGACACGTACTCCGCAAGGTGGTCCAGCGCCTTCAGCACCTCCGCCTCGCCCGCCGGCGGCAGTTGCGCCACGACCTCCTCGATGCCCAGGTCCGCGTAGTGGGCCAGCTTGCCCGGGTTCAGGTGGACGGCGTACGGGACGACGTGCAGGGCCTCGGGGTCGCGGCCCGCGTCGGTCCACGCGGTCCGCAGCAGCGGCAGGGACTCGGACAGGCCGCGCCCGCCGATGGGCAGCCAGCCGTCGGCGTACTCGCGGATGTGGGCGAACAGCTTGGGCCCGGCGGCCCCGCCGAGGAGGGTGCGCGGTCCGACGACCGGGCCGCGCGGCTTCTGGAGTGGCTTGGGATGCGCGTGACTGGCCCGGACGCTGCCGAACTCCCCCCCGTACGCGACCGGTTGCTCCGACCACAGCGCCCGCATCAGCGCCATCCGGTCCCGGACCAGCTCGCGCCGGGTGCCCCACCGTACGCCGTGGTCGGCGGCCTCCTCGACGTTCCAGCCGAAGCCGAGCCCGAGCGTGAACCGGCCGCCGGACAGGTGGTCGACGGTCGCGACCTGCTTGGCCAGGTCGATCGGGTCGTGCTGGGCGACGAGCGTGATGCCCGTGCCGAGCCCGAGCCGCTCGGTGACGGCGGCGGCCTGGCCGAGCGCCACGAACGGGTCGAGCGTACGGCCGTACTCGCGCGGCAGCTCGCCGCCCGCCGGGTACGGGGTGGTCCGCTCGACGGGGATGTGCGTGTGCTCGGGCAGGTACAACCCGGCGAAACCGCGGTCCTCCAGCTCACGTGCGAGCCGGGTCGGAGTGATCGTCTCGTCGGTGAGGAAGATCGTTACGGCGATGCGCATGACTCATCTGTACCCGAGGTCGACTCGACTGTCCATACCGACCGGTCGGCATTCCTCGTCCCGTCTCAGGTGACCGTCGCGAGCGCCGCATAGCCGGTGCCGGCCTCGGCGGTGGCCCACAGCAGGGCGGCGACCGCGCTGTAGGGCGCGATGCGGTGGTAGGGCAGGCGGGTGGCGCCCGCGAGGTGCGGGGTGAGCGTGCGGAGCACGGGGACGAACCGGGCCAGGAACACGGCCTGTCCGCCGCGGCGGTCCATCCGGGTCTCGGCGGTGCGCCAGGCGGTGGCGGGGACCCGGCTGCCGAGGCGTCCGGTGCGCAGACGGTCGCCGAGCAGGGCTCCGGTGCGATGGCCGAGCAGGTCACCGGCGACCGCGGCGCCCGCCGTGACCCCGACGACGAGCGGCAGGCTCAGCTGCCCGGCGCGGGCCAGCGCCCCGGCCGCCAGGAGCAGGCCGAGGGTGGGGACGAACGCGCCGACCAGCAGGACGGACTCGGCCAGGACCGCCGCCGCCAGGACCGCGTAGGCGGCGGTGGCGGGAACCTGGCCGAGGAGGTCCGACGGGAAGGTCACCGGCGGGCTCCGGCGACGCCGTACAGCGCGTCCGCCCCGTCCGGCGCCTCGCGGTCCGGGCGCCGCAGCTGCCAGACCCTGGCCGGAGGCAGGTTCGCCCACACCGACCAGCGGCCGGTGGCGTACCGGTGTTGGTAGGCGGCCATGACCTTTTCGACGGCGTGGTGCCGGCGGGCTTCCGCACGGCAGGACAGCAGAGTGCGGGCCTGCCGGGTGCCCCGGTAGGCGAAGTAGGTGAGGGTGCCGCCGGGGTGGAGGAGCTCCAGGTACCGGGTCATGATCGTTTCGGTCTGGCCGGGGGTGAAGTTGGTCAGGGGCAGGCCGGAGACGATCACGTCGTAGCGCTGTTCGCCGGGCAGGTCCTCGACGTAGGAGCGGTGGACCCGGACCCGGTCGGGCTCCCCGGCCAGGAGCGGGTGCGTGTCGACCAGGCGGCGCAGCCGGCCGGCGAAGCGGGGGTTGGCCTCGACGACGTCCAGGCGGCTGCCCGGTGGCAGCTGCGGGATCAGGGCGCGGGTGACCGCACCGGTACCGGCGCCCGCCTCCAGGACGGTCAGCGGCCGGGGCGCGAGGGCGCGCACCGGATCGGTCAGCGCACGGGCCAGGGCCTTGCCGCTGGGAGCGACGGCGCCGGTGGTGCGCGGGTCACGGGCCGCTTCGGTGAGGAACGTCCAGTCCATGGTTCGGGAATCCATGGTTTCGACGCTAGGAAGCAGTCCGCGCCCGGAAATCCATCGTTGTGCGGCGGCCTTCCCCTACGAAAGTAGGGGGTCGAGGGCGACCGAGGTCGGAGGCCGGAGGGGCCCGCTCCGCCTAGGATCCGGGGCGTGATGCGGAGAGTGAGCCTGCCGTGGGGCACGTACGGGCGCTGGTGCCTGGTCGTGCTGCTGACCGCCCTCGCCGTGCTGAACAGCGCCTCCACCGCCGACGGCCGGTACGTCACACCGGCCGCCGTCACGGCGGTGCCGTGCGGAGCGGCCCTGCTGGTGCGCCGGTGGCCCTGGTACGCCTCCGCCGTGCCGGCCACCGCGGCGACCGGGCTGTGGGGATGGCCGCTGCTGCCGCTGCTGCTCGTCGCGCTGTTCGACCTGGCGGCGCACCGGCGCGTCCGGGTCGCGGTGGGCTGCGCCGCGGCAGCGCTGGGCGCCAACCTGCTCATCCCGCCGGCGATCTCGCTGTGGACCCCGCAGCAGTACGGCTCCACCCTGTTCGTGCTGCTGGCCCTGGTGGCCGGGCTGTGGGTGGGCAGCCGCCGCCGGCTGCTGAAGGCGCTGGGCGACCAGGTCGAGCATCTGCGGATCGAGCGGGCGTTGCGCGAGGAGGCCGCCCGGACCGCCGAGCGGTCCCGGATCGCCGCGGAGATGCACGACGTACTGGCCCACCGCCTGAGCCTGATCGCGCTGCACACCGGCGTCCTCGCCACCCGCGACGAGCAGTTGCCCGCACCGGTCGTGGAACGCCTCGCCCTGCTGCGCACCGCATCCACCGAGGCCCTGGCGGACCTCCGCGACGTCCTCGGAGCCCTGCGCGACCACGGCTGCGAGCCCGCCGAGGCCGCTCCCGTCCCCGTCCTGCGGGATGTGGCCGCACTGGTCGAGCAGGCGCGGGCGGCGGGGCAGCAGGCCGAGCTGCGGGTCGACGGCCGGCCCGAGGAGGCGCCCGCCGCGCACCGGCTGGCCGTCCACCGGCTCGTCCAGGAAGCACTGACGAACGCCCGTAAGCACGCCGGAGGCGCCCCGGTGCGCATCCGGCTCAGCTACCGGCCGCCCGCCACCACCGTGGAGGTCACCAACGCCCCCGGAAGCCCGGCCGCACACGCCGTCGCCTCCGGCTTCGGGCTGGTCGGCCTGCGCGAGCGCGTCACCGCCCTCGGCGGCCACCTGCACGCCGGGCCCGGCGGGGCCGGCAGCTGGCGGCTGGCCGCCCGCATCCCGCATCCCGCCGCCCTCGAACAGAACGGCACCCCCACATGATCCGCGCCATGATCGCCGACGACGACGCCCTGGTCCGCCTGGGCCTGACCGACCTCCTCGACGGCGACCCGGGGATCGAGGTCGTCGCCCAGGCGTCCGACGGCCTGCACGCCGTCGAGCAGGCCACCGCGCACCGCGTCGACGTCGCCCTCGTGGACGTCCGCATGCCCCGCATGGACGGCATCACGGCCACGGCCCGGCTGCGCGTCCTGCCCCACCCCCCGAGGGTGATCACGCTGACCACCTTCGATCTCGACGAGTACGTCTACGACGCCCTCGCGGCCGGGGCCGACGGCTTCCTGCTGAAGGACACGGACCCGGCCGAGATCCTGCGCGCGGTCCACCTCGTCGCCGCGGGCTCGGCGATGCTCCACCCCCGTGCCGCCCGCCGGCTCATCGACCGCTACCACCGCTCGGGCGGCCCGCAGGCGACCGCCGCCCGTGCCCGGCTCGACAAGCTCACACCCCGGGAACGCGATGTGCTGACCCTGCTCGCCCGGGGGGAGACCAACGCCGACATCGCCGACCGCCTCGGCATGCGCGAGAGCACCGTCAAGGCCCACGTCAGCCGCATCCTCACCGCGCTGGAGGTCACCAACCGGGTGCAGGCGGCCCTGCTGGCCCGGGACGCCGGCCTCACCGCCTGAACTCCCCGGCCGACGCGGCCCGTTCGGCTGTTTCCCGCCGCCGGATTCCCTTCCCTTGCCCGCCGGTTCACGGCTCAGTACAAGGGTTGCACCGCACCACCCCTGCACCACCCATGCCTGGTCACCGACGACACCTTGGGAGCAGCAGCATGTGCGAGGACAACCGCGGCGGGCTCGGCCGGCGCGCTCTGTTCGTGACGGGAGCGGCCGCCGCGCTTACGTTGGGAAGCGTGAGCTTCGCTTCAGCGGCCGACGGGAACCAGGACGACGGGCTCCAGGAGAGCAGAACGGTGCGCGGCACCCTGCCGCCCGGCTCCCCCGACTTCGTGTACGTGCCCGTCGAGGTCCCGGCCGGTGTCCGGGAGATCAAGGTCGCCTACACCTACGACCGCCCGTCCGTTCCGGCCGGCACCACCGGCAACGCCCTCGACATCGGCATCTTCGACGAGCGCGGCACCGAGCTGGGCGGCCGGGGCTTCAGGGGCTGGTCGGGCGGGGCGCGCACGGAGTTCTTCCTCCGCGCGGACGAGGCGACGCCCGGTTACCTCCCGGGCCCGGTGCGCGAGGGCACCTGGCACATCGCGCTCGGCCCGTACACGGTCGCCCCGCAGGGCCTGTCGTACGAGATCACGATCACGCTGACGTACGGCGAGCCGGGCGAGGCCGCCGAGCCGGTGTACCCGCCGGACCGGGCGAAGGGCCGGGGCCGGGCCTGGTACCGGGGCGACTGCCATCTGCACTCCTGGTACTCCGACGGCCGCCGCACCCCCGCCGAGATCGGGGCGCTGGCGCGGGCGGCGGGGCTGGACTTCATCAACTCCTCCGAGCACAACACGCACTCGGCGCACGCCCACTGGTCGGACGTGGCCGGGGACGACCTGCTGGTGATGCTGGGCGAGGAGGTCACCACGCGCAACGGTCACGTGGTCGCGCTCGGCACGGACCCGGGCACCTTCGTCGACTGGCGCTACCGGGCCCGCGACAACCGCTTCGGCCGGTTCGCCCGCCAGATCCGCCGCGCCGGGGGCCTGGTCGTCCCGGCCCATCCGCACGCCACGTGCGTCGGCTGCAACTGGAAGTTCGGCTTCGGCGAGGCGGACGCGGTCGAGGTGTGGAACGGCCCCTACACGCCCGACGACGAGGTGGCCCTCGCCGACTGGGACAGCATGCTGGTGGCGTCCGTACGGGACGGGCGCGACTGGATCCCGGCGATGGGCAGCAGCGACGCCCACCGCGACCCGGACGCCGTCGGGCGGCCCCAGACGGTCGTCCTGGCCGACGACCTGACCCGCCGGGCGATCCAGGAGGGCATCCGGGCGGGGCGGTCGTACGTCGCCGAGTCCGCCAAGGTCGAGCTGTCGTTCGGGGCGTCCGGCGGGCGCGGGGAACACGCGGGTATCGGCGAGCGGTTGCGGGTGGACCGCGACACCCCGGTCACCGTCCGCCTGGAGGTCACCGGCGCCCCGCGCTGCACGGTCCGCTTCGTCACCGACCAGGGCGTGCTGCACACCAGTCCCCCGCTGCCGGTGTCCGGCTCGGGAGTCGTCGAGTGGCGGACGACACCGTCGTACGCGGCGTACGTACGGGCGGAACTGCGGCACGAGGCGGCGGCGGGGCCGGTGCCGGGTGCGCTGGCGGCGTTCACGAACCCGATCTTCCTGGGGCGCCCTGTCGACTGACGCGGGACGTCAGGCCCCGTCCGGGTCGGCCCGGTCCGCCAGGTCGGCCAGGACGGCCGCGTGGTCGGAGGGCCACACCCCGTCCACCGGCCCGTCGCACGCCCGCCGGACGTCCCGTACGTGGCCGAGTCCGCCGGGGCCGGGCGGGCCCACGTGGATGTAGTCGATGCGCACGCTCGGCTCGTGGGTCGGCGCCACGTACGGGTTGGCCCTGTCCCAGGTGGCGGAGGGGGCGGCCGGGTCGGCGTACTCCCAGGCGTCGAGGAGGACCTGGCGGGGCACCGCCGGGGCGGACTTGTAGCCGCCGAGGAGACGGATCTCGTCGGAGTCGGGCCAGGCGTTGAGGTCGCCGGTGACGACGGGCGGGAACGGGGTGTCGCCGCGGTGCCGGGCGACGAACTCGGCGAGCGCGGCCACCTGGCGGCAGCGGACCGCCGAGGCGTGCACGGGGGAGGTGAAGTGGGTGGTGAAGAAGGGCACTTCGTGGTGAGGGCCGGCCAGGCGGGCGTAGAGGGCCAGCCGGCCGTCGTTCGTGTCGGCCGGGGCGGGCAGCGGCAGCACGGCCCGGTCCACCACCGGCCATCTGCTGAGCACGGCGTTGCCTATGTCCACCGTGGGGTCCCCGATCCGCCGCCGCCAGCGCTCCGGGGCGGGCGAGGCGGCCCAGGCGCAGTGCAGGCCCAGCTCGCAGGCGAGCCACTCGGCGAGGTTCTCGCCGTCGGCGGCCCACACCTCCTGGAGGCCGACGACGTCCGGGCGCAGTTCCCTCAGGGCCGTGAGAATCGCCTTCTGCCGTGCCTGCCAGGGCCCGAAGCGCCACCACAGGTTCCACGTCACGATCCGCATCCGCAGCCACCCGCTCTCGTCCCGCCGCGTCAGGGATCATTGAAGCAGGAACCGTTGCAGAAACCGTGAGAGCTTCGTGCGAAGGAGACCGACGATGTCCCGCCTCAGCGACCGGAGGTTCCGCGCCGCCACGTCCTTCCAGCGCCGCGTCAACCCGCTGATGCGGCGCCTCCCCCTCCAGAGCGTGCTGGAGACGAAGGGCCGCGTCTCGGGCCTGCCCCGCCGCACACCGGTGGGCGGCCGCCGCGCCGGCGACTCCTTCTGGCTGGTGTCGGAGTTCGGCGAACGGTCGCAGTACGTGCGCAACATCAAGGCCGACCCGCGGGTGCGCGTGCGGATCCGGGGCCGCTGGCACACGGGGGTCGCACATCTGCTGCCGGACGACGACCCGGTGGCGCGGCTGCGGCGGCTGCCGAGGTTCAACGGGCTGGGGGTGCGGGCGTTCGGGACGGACCTGCTGACAGTGCGGGTGGATCTGGCGGACTGACCGCCCCCTGGCGCACGGCCCTCACCCCGGCCAGACGATGGACTGCACCTCGCTGTACGAGTGCAGGGCGTACGAGCCGACGTCCCGGCCGACGCCGCTCTTCTTGAAGCCGCCGAACGGGGCCTCCATGTTGCGGCCCACGGTGTTGACGCCGACGCCGCCGGCCCGCAGGCGCCGGGCCAGCCGGAAGGCCCTGGCCACGTCGGCCGACCAGACGTAGTCGATGAGGCCGTAGTCGGTGTCGTTGGCGAGCGCCACGCCCTCCTCCTCGTCCTCGAAGGGGATGACGACCACCACCGGGCCGAAGATCTCCTCGCGGGCCACGCGCATGTCGTTGGTGCAGTCGGCGAGGAGGGTCGGGGTGACGTAGAAGCCGGTCGGCAGGCCGGGGCGGTCGCCGCCCGTGACGACCACCGCGCCTTCCTTCCGGCCCAGTTCGACGTACGACTCCACCCGGTCCCGGTGCGCCGCCGAGATCACCGGCCCGACGACCGTGTCCGGCTCCCGTGGATCGCCCACCTTCAACCGGCGTGCGTATGCGGCCAGTTGGCCGACCAGCCGGTCGTAGATCCCGCGCTGCGCCAGCACCCGTGTCGGCGCCGTGCAGATCTGGCCGCTGTAGAAGGAGAAGGTGGTGCCGATCCCGGCGACCGCCGAGCCGATGTCGGCGTCGTCGAGGACGACCGCCGCGCCCTTCCCGCCCAGTTCCATCAACTGCCGCTTCATGCCGCGCCCGCACACCTCGGCGATGCGCTGCCCGACCGCGGTGGACCCGGTGAAGCTGACCATGTCGACGTCCGGCGACGCCACGGCCGCCTCGCCGACCTCGGTCCGTGCACCACTGACCACGTTGACCACGCCCGGCGGCACACCGGCGGCCTCCAGCGCCTGAGCCATCCGGTAGACCGACAGGGGGTCCTGGGGCGCCGGCTTCACCACGACCGTGTTGCCCATGGCCAGGGCGGGGGCGATCTTGCCGGCGGGGTTGGCCCAGGGGTTGTTGTACGAGGTGACGCAGGTGACGACGCCGACGGGCTGGCGTACGGCGAGTGCGCCCACGACGCCCGCCCGCCCCATCGGCCCGGCCTCGTTGATCTGCGGCGGGATCGCCCACTCGGCGGGCTCCACGCGCGCGTAGCGCCGGAACCGGGCGGCGGCGACCCCGACCTGCATGCCGCGTGCGGTAGCGGTGGTCGCGCCGGTCTCGGCCCGGGCCAGTTCGGCGTACGGCACGAGACGGTCCCGGACGATGTCCGCCGCGCGTGCGAGGACCGCCGCCCGCTCCTGAGGAGGCGTGGCCGACCACGGCCCGAAGGCCTCGCGGGCCGCGGCGCAGGCCGCGTGCACCTGATCCCGCGAGGCCTCCGGCGCCCACCCGACGGTCTGCTCGGTCGCCGGGTCGATCACCTCGTAGTGCCCCCCGTCCGGCTCCACCCAGGAACCGCCGACGAACAGCGCCTGCCGTGCCGTCACCTCGTGCTCACCGTCTCCGTGTCCCGGCCGGAGCGCAGCACCCGCCCCGGCACGGCGCCCGTCACCACGTCGTCCCGGATCGCCTCGACCCCGTTGACCCACACGGCCCGCACGCCCAGTGCGCGGGAGTCCAGCCGCGGGCTGTCACCCGGCAGGTCGTGCACGAGGGTGGCGGGGCCCGCGTCGATCCGCTCGGGGTCGAACAGGACGAGGTCCGCGTGCCAGCCCTCCCGCACCTGCCCCCGCTCCCGCAGGCCGAAGAGCCGGGCCGGGTCGTCGGTCAGCATCTTCACGGCCTGTTCCAGACCGGCCAGCTTCCGGCCGCGCAGACAGTCCCCGAGGAACCGGGTCGTGTACGGCGCCCCGCACATCCGGTCCAGGTGCGCCCCCGCGTCGGACCCGCCGAGCAGCACGTCCTCGTGCCGCCAGGTCTCCGCCCGCAGTGCCCAGGACGCCGGGTCGTTGTCGGGCGGCATCGGCCACAGCACCGTGCGCAGTTCGTCGTTGGCGCAGATCTCCACCAGGCACGCGAAGGGCTCCTGGCCGCGCTCCTCGGCGATGTCCTTGACCACCCGGCCGGTCAGCCCGGCGTTCGCCTGGCTGTAGGTGTCGCCGATGACGTACCGCCCGAAGTTCGCCAGCCGCCGGAAGACGCCCGCCTCCTTGGACCGGGCGCGGCGCAGCATCCCGTCCCGTACGTCCGGGTCGCGCAGCCTCTCGATCCGCTCGGGCACGGGCAGCCCGAGAACCGGCCCCCACCCGGGGATGAGGTTCAGCGCGCAGAAGGTCCCCAGCGACATGTTCATCGGCGTGAGGATCGGCATGGTGAGGGCCACGACCCGGCCGCCCGCCTTCCGCGCCTGCTCGCTCGCCAGGAGCTGCCGGGGCACCCGCTCGGGCACGGCCGCGTCGATGGTCAGGACGTTCCAGTTCAGCGGCCGCCCCGCCGCCGCGCTCATCTCCGTGAACAGGTCGATCTCCGCGTCGCTGAACTGGTCGAGACAGCCCGCGACGATCGCCTCGATCTGCGTGCCGTCGTGCTCCCCGACGGCCCGGGACAGCGCCAGCAGCTCGGCGGGCCCGGCGTGCCGGGAGGCGACCGGTTTCCCGTCGCCGTCGGAGTGGCTGGTCGACTGGGTGGTGGAGAATCCCCAGGCCCCGGCGTCCATGGACTCCCGCAACAGCCGGATCATCGCCGCCAGTTGCTCACCGGACGGCTGCCCGCCGATGGCCTCCGGCCCCATCACGTACCGCCGCAGCGCGCAGTGCCCGACCATGAACCCGGCGTTGACGGCGATCCGCCCCTCCAGGGCATCGAGATACTCCCCGAAGCCGTGCCAGTTCCAGGGCGCCCCCTCCTCCAACGCCACCAGCGACATGCCCTCGACCTTGGACATCATCCGCCGCGTGTAGTCGGCGTCCTCCGGACGGCCCGGGTGCAGCGGCGCGAGGGTGAACCCGCAGTTCCCGCCGGCGACGGTGGTGACCCCGTGGTTGAGGGAGGGCGTGGCATACGGATCCCAGAAGAGCTGGGCGTCGTAGTGGGTGTGGGGGTCGACGAAGCCGGGGGTGAGGACGAGACCGGTGGCGTCTTCGGTGGTGCGCGTTTCCTGCGTGATCTGCCCGATGGCGGCGACCCGGCCGTCCTTGATGCCGACGTCGGACGTGTAGGAGGGCGCACCTGTCCCGTCGACTACGGTCGCCCCCCTGATGACGTGATCGAGCATGAGCCCTCAACTCCTTGAGCGAGATGTCCCTTCAGGGGCGCGGGGAACTGCGCGAACAGCCCCCACGAACCCGCACCCGCCGACGACGCTCAACCCCCCTGCCGGAACCGCGAAGTCCGATGCACAGGATCCGTATCGATCTTCGGAATCACGTACTCCCCGACCAGCCGAATCGTCTGCAGGGTCTCCTCCTTCGGCACCCCCACCGGCAACCCGAAGCTCAACTGATCCGCCCCGGCCCGCTCCCACCGCTGACACTGCGTGAGCACCTCGTCCGGATCCCCGCAGATCA
The DNA here is from genome assembly GCF_009862985.1 of Streptomyces sp. SID5464. Lineage (NCBI taxonomy): Bacteria > Bacillati > Actinomycetota > Actinomycetes > Kitasatosporales > Streptomycetaceae > Streptomyces > Streptomyces sp. SID5464. The sequence continues at coordinate 229,261 of NZ_WWIQ01000010.1, forward strand.
GCAGCTCCTCCTCGATGAGGACCTCCACGAACTCCTCGGTGTACTCCGGCAGCGTCTGCGGCCACACCGGAAACCCCTCCGGCCTGGGAAACGTGTCGTGGTACCGGAACACCAGCGACGGCAGATAGTGCAACTGCCCGTTCGCCGCGATGCGCACCGCCTCCGCGTGCGTCGGCGCACAGATCGCCGTGGTCGTCACCATCACGTTGTCGTTGACGAAGTCCCCGACCGGCTCGGCGTCGACGATCGCCGTCTTGTACTGCTCCAGCACCCACTCCATGTCGGAGACCTTCTGCACGCTGAAGCCGAGCACCCCGAGCCCCTTCTTCGCCGCCATGGCGTACGACGGCGGCGACCCGGCCGCGTACCACATCGCCGGGTGCGAGGCGCCGTACGGCTTCGGCAGGACCTTCCTCGGCGGCAGCGACCAGTGTTTGCCCTGGAAACCGGCGTACTCGTCCTGGAGCCACATCTTGGGGAACTCGGCGATGGTCTCTTCCCAGATCTCCTTGGTGTGGTTCATGTCGGTCACCCCCGGCATGAACCCCAGGATCTCGTGGGAGCCGGCGCCCCGCCCGCTGCCGAACTCGAACCGGCCCTCACTGAGATGGTCGAGCATGGCGACCTTCTCGGCGACCTTCACGGGGTGGTTCACCGGGGCGAGCGGATTGAAGATGCCCGAGCCCAGGTGGATCCGTTCCGTGGCGTGTGCCAGGTACCCGAGGAAGACGTCGTTGGCGGACAGGTGTGAGTACTCATCCAGGAAGTGGTGCTCGGAGGCCCAGGCGTACTTGAAGCCCGACCTGTCCGCCTGGATGACGTACTCGGTCTCCTCCATCAGCGCCTTGTGTTCGGCGAGCGGGTCGGTCTCGGCCCGTTTGCCCACGTATCCCTGTACGAAGACCCCGAATTCCAAGGAGGTTCACCGCCCCACAGTCAGTTCTGACGATCCGTCAGATACATGGCTCCGACTGTTCCACCGCTGCCCGGGAGCGTCAATAGCTGACGGTCCGTCAGGTAGGCGGAGGATCAGATGACGCTCACACCCGCCAGCCATCCGCCGTCGATCACGAACGGCTGGCCGGTGATGTAGGAGGAGTCGTCGCACGACAGGAACAGGGCGAGCCGCGCCACCTCCTGCGGCTGCCCGACCCGCCCCAGCGGCACGAGCTTGCGGTACAGCCGGTCGAGCCCCCTGGCCGTCTCCTCCGCATCGGCGTCCGGGTCCAGCCGGGCCGGGTTGGACATCGCGGTGTCGATGGCGCCCGGACAGACGGCGTTGACGCGTATCCCCCGCCCGGCCAGCTCCAGCGCGGCGACCCGGGTCAGACCGACCACCGCGTGCTTGCTCGCCGCGTACGCGCCCACCGCCGCCATCCCGGTCACGCCGGTACAGGAGGCGGTGTTGACGATCGTGCCCCCGTCGGCCATCCCGGGGGCGACGGCCTTGATGCCGAGGAAGCAGCCCACCTGGTTGACCTGGACGACCCGCATGAACTCGTCGAGGGGTGTGTCGAGGAGGGTGTTGAAGCGGAGGATGCCGGCGTTGTTGACGAGCCCGTCGACCCGGCCGTACGCGTCCTGGGCGGCGGTGACGGCCGCCTGCCAGTCGTCCTCCCGGCCGACGTCGAGATGGACGTACCGGGCGCCGATCTCCTTCGCGAGGGCCTCGCCCTGGTCGTCGAGGACGTCCGCGACGACCACCCGGGCACCCTCGGCGGCGAACAGCCGGGCCTCCTGCTCGCCCTGGCCGCGCGCGGCGCCGGTGATGATGACGACCCGTCCGTCGAGCTTGCCCATGGCAGCCCCCTTCGCGCGGTGGACACGGTGGACTCCGCATCGTACCGACATACCTGACGGAGCGTCAGATGCAAGACCTGGCCGTTGCTGAGGCGAATCTCACGTAACCCGCAAGTAGGGATGTTTGACCCTGTCGGGGCCGGTCGGGAACTTCCAGGATCTGGCCCATGGCCAAGAGAAGACTGAGGAACAGGAAGATCAGGATCGTCGCGATCGGATCGGCTCTCGTGACCGGCGGTGCCGTGGCCACGGTGCTGCTGCCGTCGGCGAACGCCGCCGACGAGAAGACACCCGAGCAGATCATGACGATGTGCCAGCGGGCCGAGGTGCTCAACGGGAAGCAGCAGTCCATCTTCGATTTCGGCGGCCACCCCGTCGCCGGCCCGAGTTTCGCGTCCGACAACTGCGATTTCGTCGAGACGGAGTTCGAGACCTTCGACGGGCCGACCGAAAAGGCCTCCATCGACTTCCCGAACTGCGAACCGAACGCCACCGAACCGGCGAAGGTGTCGGTCACCTGGCAGGCGACGACCGCACAGGGGCAGGGCAAGTACACCGTCACCCAGCAGGGCGGCGCCGGAGGGCTCTTCGGGGCGCTGAGCGGATCCTGGGTCAAGCACAAGGGCACCCTCGACATGACCGTCAGGTCGGCGACCGCCGGTGACACCGAACAGCGGGAAGTCCCGGTCGGCAAGGTGCTCCACATGGAGTTCACGCCGAAGATGCAGCGCATGACGGGCGAATGGCGGGTGCGGATCGACGCCCGTGAGGCGACGACCGTCACCAACGCCACTCCGGAGCAGAACTTCGCGGCGCCGGAGGTCGTCGAGGGCCCGGTCGTGCTGCCGGGCGCGGCCGGCGCCCCGGGTGTCGTGGACGGCACCTCCAAGGCCGTACTGACGGACTGCTGACCGACCATCCGCCCCCCTTCGCCCCTTCCCCCCACAGGAGAACCCCATGACACGCACCGGCCGCAGCAGAAGCCACCGGAGCAAGAAGAAGCGCATCACCCTCGCCCTGGCCCCGGTGGCGGCCGTCGCGGTGGCCGTACCGCTGATGAACCCCGCGGGCGCCGCCACCCCTTCCGAAGTGACCGCCGACTGCTCGGCGGACTCCGACAAACTGGAGAACTGCGAGTTCGTCGACGTCCAGTTCAAGCGGAACAACCTCGGGCCCAATCAGCGCGTCTCCGCGGTGACCGACAACTGCGGATCGACGAGCGCCGCCTCGAAGACCTTCAATGTCAGTACGTCCGTCACCAGGACCATTCAGCTGGAGGACGGATTCACCGCGGCCGCCGACACGAAACTCGGCAATTCCTTCTTCGAGATCGGCGTGAAGTTCAGCACCTCCGAGATCGACATCACGCGTGACGACAAGACGACCACCTTGCAGTTCAGCAGGACTGACACCGTGCAGCCGGACAGCGTCGGGTTCTTCATGTGGTCCGCGAAGCGCACCGACGTGAGCGGCTACCTCAAGGCCACGTACAAGGAGGCGCAGGACGGAGGCACGGTCTTCTTCGCCCCGAGCGAGGGCGCCACGAGCGTGCACGTCTTCTATCCGCAGATCCTGAAGAACGGCACCCCCGACGGGCGGCTGTGGCTGCGCAACGTGAAGTGCGGGACGCCGGAGGCGTCGGGCCTGAGGAATTCCACGCGCGCCCTGAGGTCCGAACCGGGATTCGGTGAGGCCGGCGAGAACGTCACCGACGTCGAGATCCCGCTGTCGGAGATTCCGGCGCCGTAGAAGAACAGCTTCCGAGGTTCTCAGATGCGAAGCACGGACGCGGCTCCCAGCCACCTCAGGACCGCGTCCGTGCTGCCGCGGGCGTCCAGCTTGGCGTAGATGTTGCTGAGGTTGTTGCGGACGGTCTTCTCGCTCAGCCGTAACCGCAGCCCGATCTCCTGCGCGCCCAGCCCGGTCGACAGCAACTCCATGATCTGCCGCTCGCGCGGGGAGAGCTGCCCGCGCAGCCGCTCCAGCGCCGTGTCCTGCGTGGACGCCTGCCGAGCCCCCTCGCGCAGGGCCGCGCAGGCCGCCGGGGAGAGGTAGGTGTGCCCGATGGTGGCCCCGACGACGGCCGAGGAGAGCATGCAGGTGCAGTAGTCGTCCTCGACCAGGTACGCGGCGCCGCCCCGGAACACCTCCACGATGGTCTCGGCGTCCCGGTGCGGACCGATCACGATCACCGGCACCCCGTCGGCCCGCAACTCCCTCAGGCCGCCGAGCGGTTCGGCGCAGCGAAGGACGACGACGTCGACGCCGTCCGGGACGCGGAAGGGCGGGGGCGGGCGCAGGCTCACCGCCCGTTCGACGTACGGGTCGTCCGGGGCCGGCCAGTCGGGATGCGGCCAGGGGCCCTCGGGGCAGGCGAGGGCGACGGAGAGTTTCCGGGAAGTGCGCACGTCATTGTGTCCTTCCGCCGAAGCCGTACGAGTCCGTACGTGTCCGTACGTCCGTACCTACGGAGATCGGCGTGGACATGTTCAAGCTTTCAAGGAACGCGCTTACGGCAGCAGCGGTGCGACCTCCTCCCCGAACTGCTGGATCTGGCCGACGAGTTCGTCCCGGCTCCGGCTGCGGAACCGCACCTGGACCTGGTCCACCCCCATCGCGCGATAGGCCCGCAGCGACTCGGCGATGCGCTCGGCGGGCCCGCTGACCGTCCGCCGCCCGACCTCCCAGCCCGGCGCCCCGACGTACAGGGGCTCGGCGATGGCGCCGACGGTGAACGGCCCCTCGGTCCCGGCCTCCTCCCTGAGCCGCCGTATCCGCGCGATGCGGTCCGGCAGTTGATCCCTCGGGTCTCCCTGCGGCAGCCAGCCGTCGCCCTTGAGCGCGGCCCGCCGTACGGCGGCGGGCGAGGAACCGCCGACCCAGAGGGGGACCCGGTCCTGCGCCGGGCGGGGCCGCTGCCCGAGCCCCTCGAAGTCGTACAGCTTGCCGTGGTGTTCGGGGAACTCCTCGGCCCCGAGGGCGGCGCGCAGGGCGTCGATCGACTCGTCCAGCACGGCCCCGCGCCGCTCGAAGTCGGCGCCCAGCGCCTCGAACTCCTCCAGGACGTGCCCGGCGCCGACCCCGAGGATCAGCCGGCCGCCCGACAGATGGTCGAGGGTGGCGTACTGCTTGGCGCTGAGCAGCGGATGCCGCAGCCCCACCACGGCGACGTGGCTGAGCAGCCGGGTCCGCTCGGTGGCCGCCGCGAGGAAGGCGAGGGTGGCGACCGGGTCGTACCAGACCGTGCTCATCGCGGACGCGAGGCGCCGCGGGATGGCGACGTGGTCGCAGCTCGCCAGGTAGGCGAAGCCGGCGCGGTCGGCGGCGCGGGCCACGGCGAGCAGGTCCCCGGGCCCGGCGGCGGCTTCCCAGGGTTCGGCGTAGAGGGTGCTCTGGGACTGGACCGGGAGCTGTATCCCGTACGCCAGGCTCACCGCGGCCCGTCCCACAGCCCGTCGTCGGTCAGCCCCAGCAGCTCGATCGCGTTCCGCCGCACGATCCGCTCCACCACCTCCGGCTCCAGGTGCCCCATCTGCGCCTCGCCGACCTCGCGGGACTTGGGCCAGGTGCTGTCGGAGTGCGGGTAGTCGGTCTCGTACAGGACGTTGCCCAGGCCGATCGCGTCCAGGTTGCGCAGCCCGAAGGCGTCGTCGAAGAAGCAGCCGTAGACGTGCTCGGCGAACAGCTCGGACGGCGGCCGGTGCACCTTGTCGGCGACGCCGCCCCAGCCGCGGTTCTCCTCCCACACCACGTCGGCGCGCTCCAGGATGTAGGGGATCCAGCCGATCTGGCCCTCCGCGTACATGACCTTGAGGTTCGGGAACTGCTCGAACTTGCCGCTCATCAGCCAGTCGACCATCGAGAAGCAGCAGTTGGCGAAGGTGATGGTGGAGCCCACGGCGGGCGGGGCGTCCGCGGAGGTGGAGGGCATACGGCTGCTGCTGCCGATGTGCATGGCGACGACCGTGCCGGTCTCGTCGCACGCGGCGAGGAAGGGGTCCCAGTCGTCGGTGTGGACGGAGGGCAGCCCGAGGTACGGCGGTATCTCGGAGAAGGCGACCGCACGGACACCGCGTGCGGCGTTGCGCCGGACCTCCTCGGCGGCCAACTCGGCGTCCCAGAGGGGGATGAGGGTGAGCGGGACGAGCCGCCCGTGCGCCTCGGGCCCGCACCACTCCTCCACCATCCAGTCGTTGTAGGCACGGACGCAGAGCAGACCCAGCTCGTGGTCCTTCGCCTCGGTGAAGGTCTGGCCGCAAAAGCGCGGGAACGTGGGGAAGCACAGGGCGGACTGGACGTGGTTGACGTCCATGTCGGCGAGCCGGGCCGGGACGTCGTAGGAGCCGGGCCGCATCTGCTCGTAGGTGATGACCTCCAGGCGTATCTCGTCCCTGTCGTACCCGACGGCCGTGTCGAGGCGGGTCAGGGGGCGGCGGAGGTCCTCGTAGACCCACCAGTCACCGACGGGGCCGTCGTCGCCGGGCGCGCCCATCACGGGCCTGAAGCGTCCGCCGAGGAACGTCATCTCCTTCACGGGCGCACGGACGATCCGGGGTCCGGCGCCCCGGTACTTCGCGGGGAGCCGGTCCCGCCAGACGGTCGCGGGTTCCACCGTGTGGTCGTCCACGGAGATGATCAGCGGAAACGTGCTCTCGTGGGTGTCCATGGCGCTCACGGTAGCGCCGATCTGACGGGTCGTCAGCTATCCGGGCGGGGGCGGGTTCCGGCCGCGGTGGCCGGGCCGGGGCCTGGGGGTGCGGAGAGAGTGTGCGGACCTTGTGGACTCCCGTGCGTCGCCCTGTGATCGGTGTCTCCCACGGCTGACGTATCCGCCGTGTACAAGGCAAACTGGCCTGGTTGCTCAGGATGTCTAGGGGGACTGCATGGACGGTGTACCGGACGGTGTACCGCGCGTACCGGAGCAGCGGCGTTCCGACTCCTCGGCGAAGCCGCCGGAGTCGGCGGGGGCGACGGCGCGGACGGCGCTGCGCTTCGGCGTGCTCGGACCGGTGCGCGCCTGGCGTGGCGACGAGCCGCTCACCACCGGTTCCCCCCAGCAGCGCGCCCTGCTCGCCGCCCTGCTGCTGCGCGAGGGCCGTACGGCCACGGCCGCGGAGCTGATCGACGCGCTGTGGGGCGAGGAACCGCCCTCGCAGGCCCTGGCGGCGCTGCGGACGTACGCCTCCCGGCTGCGCAAGGTGCTGGACCCCGGCGTCCTGGCCAGCGAATCCGGCGGATACGCGGTACGCGGCCTCGGCGACGGCGCCCTGGACCTGACCGTCGCCCAGGACCTGGCGACCGAGGCGGAGAAGGCCCGGTCCGCCGGCGACCTCTGCCACGCCCGGGAGGTGCTGCGGCGGGCCCTGGCCCTGTGGGACGGGGAGACACTGGCCGGCGTGCCGGGCCCGTACGCGGAGGCGCAGCGCGTCCGCCTGGAGGAGTGGCGGCTCCAGCTCACCGAGACCCGGCTGGACATGGACCTGGAGCAGGGCTGCCACGCGGAGGCCGTCTCGGAGCTCACGGCCCTCACCGCGGCCCATCCGCTGCGCGAGCGGCTCCGCGAGCTGCTGATGCTGGCGCTGTACCGCAGCGGCCGCCAGGCCGAGGCCCTCGCGGTGTACGCCGACACCCGGCGCCTGCTCGCCGACGAACTGGGCGTGGACCCGCGCCCCGGCCTGAGCGAACTGCAACAGCGGATCCTCCAGGCGGACCCGGGTCTCGCGGAGCCCTCCTCCCCGGCCCCCGAGCCGGCCGCCGTCCCGGTCCGTCCGGCACAGCTGCCCGCCACGGTCCCGGACTTCACCGGCCGCTCGGGTTTCGTGCGCGAGCTCGGCGACATCCTGGCCTCGGCCGAGAACCGGGTCATGGCGGTCTCGGCCCTGGCCGGCATCGGCGGCGTGGGCAAGACGACCCTCGCCGTGCACGTGGCCCACCAGGCGCGCGGGGCGTTCCCGGACGGACAGCTGTACGTCGATCTCCAGGGCGCGGGCGCCCGTGCGGCGGAGCCGGAGTCGGTCCTCGGCTCGTTCCTGCGCGCCCTCGGCACGGCCGACACGGCCATCCCCGACTCCCTGGAGGAGCGGGCGGCGCTGTACCGCTCGGTCCTGGCCGGGCGCCGCGTCCTGGTCCTGCTGGACAACGCCCGCGACGCCGCACAGGTACGTCCGCTGCTGCCCGGCACGGACGGCTGCGCCGCGCTGGTCACCTCCCGGGTGCGGATGGTGGACCTGGCGGGCGCCCATCTGATCGACCTGGACGTGATGTCGCCGGACGAGGCCCTCGCGCTGTTCACGAAGATCGTGGGCGAGGAGCGGGTGGCGTCCGAGCGGAAGGCCGCCCTGGACGTCGTCGCGGCCTGCGGCTTCCTGCCGCTGGCGATCCGCATCGCCGCCTCCCGCCTGGCGGCCCGCCGTACCTGGACGGTGTCGGTCCTCGCGGCGAAGCTCGCCGACGAGCGCCGCCGCCTGGACGAACTCCAGGCCGGCGACCTGGCGGTGAAGGCCACCTTCGAACTGGGCTACGGCCAGCTGGAGCCCGCCCAGGCCCGCGCCTTCCGCCTGCTGGGCCTGGCCGACGGTCCGGACATCTCCCTCCCGGCCGCGGCTGCGGTCCTGGACCTGCCCGTGGAGGACACCGAGGACCTCCTGGAGTCCCTGGTGGACACGTCCCTGCTGGAGTCGGCCGCTCCCGGCCGCTACCGCTTCCACGATCTGGTACGGCTCTACGCGCGTGCCTGTGCGGAAAGGGACGAGCTGCCACCGAGCGAGCGGGGGGCGGCGCTGTCGCGGCTGCTGGACTTCTACCTGGCGTCCGCGGCCGGGGTGTACGCGATCGAGCGGCCCGGCGACGGGCTGGTGGACCATCTGGAGCCGGCCTCGTACCCGGGGCTGCGGTTCGACAGCCGGCACGCGGCGCAGGACTGGCTGTACGCGGAGGCCATCTGCCTGCTCGCGTGCGTGCGCCAGTCCGCGGGGCGGCCGGACACCCTCCCCCGGGCGATCGACCTGCTGTGGGCCGCCCACGACCTCTCCGAGTCGGGAGCCAACTCCCGGGAGTACGAGGCGACGGCCGAGGCGCTCCTGGACGCGGCGCGGCAGTTCGGCCTCGCGCGGGCGGAGGCCCGGGCGCTCATGACGCTCGTCAACGTCCACCACGTCGGCGGCCGCTTCGAGCGGGCGGACCAGGAGGCGGAACGGGCCATCGTCCTCGCGCAGCAGGCCGGCGACCTGCTGCCCGTCTGCTGGGCCGGCAACGCGCGCGGCATCATCGCGCTGTACCAGAACCGGCACGAGGACGGCGAGGAACACCTCTCCCGGGCCATCGAGCACTTCCGGGCGCTGGGCGACCGCCCCGGCGAGGCCGCGGCGCTGTGCAACCTGTCCCGGATCCACCTCGCGACCGGGCGGACCCAGAGCGCGGTCGCACTCGCCCAGGAGGGCATCGGCATCTATGACGCCATGGGCAACTCCATGCGCGGGGCGAACGCCCGCTACGCCCTCGGTCTCGCCCTCACCCAGAGCGGCGAGCTGGGCGACGCGGCCGAGCGGCTCCAGGAGGCGCTGGAGGTGTTCCGGGACAGCAGGCAGCGCCTGTGGGAGGGCATGAGCCTGTTCCGGCTGGCCGAGGTTGATCTCGCCGCCCGGCGTCCCGCACAGGCCGCCGCCAACGCCGAGATGGCCCTCACCGTGCTGCGCGGCATCGGCGGGGAGTGGCGGCGGGGCAACGTCCTCACCGTCCTCGGCCGCGCGCTCAGCGGCATAGGGCAAACCGGCCGGGCCCAGGTCTGCTGGCAGGAGGCGGCGGCGATCTACGAGGAGCTGGGCTCGCCCGAGGCCGCCGAGGTGCGCGCGTTGCTGTCGCCGGTGCGCGCGGCCTGAGGTCCGGCGCACGCGTTCATCATTCGTTTATCGCCGCCCGCCATGCTCGACGTAGTCGATCCGTCGCGTCGGGGGGCAGACGGGTCACTGCACAGGGGCGCGCATCGCCGAACCGGGCGGTGCGGCCCGGGCGGGCCCGTCCGGTCACCCTCGGGGGAGTGACCGGGCGGGCCCGCCGACCTCACTGCTTGATCCATGCCAAGGGGAGTTGACGATCATGGGCGACGAGCTCAAGCCGCAGGACCTGCACGCCACGGGCGGCACGGACGGCCAGGCCTCGACGGAGGACCTGCACGCCACGGAGGAGGGGACCGTGACGACGCAGGACCTGCACGCCACCGACGAGCCGCTGGAGACCAAGGACCTGCACGCCACGTCGGAGCCGTTCAAGCCGACGAAGTAGGCGGTCCGCGCAGGCGACGGGGGAAGGCGACGGGGGAACCACACGGGGTTCGGCCGCGGCGGCGCGGAGGGGGAGCCGTCGCGGCCGATGTGTGCCCGGTGTCCGCCCGGTGTCGACCGGGACATCCGGTACCCCCGCGCGTCATAGTGGGTCCGGCAGATCAGCAGTCGGCCCGACGGTGAAGGTGGCGCCCCATGCCCGGCGAGCAGCCGCAGTTGTACGAGACGCTCGACGAGCGGTTCCGGACCGGCCGGTGCCAGGCGGGGGACTCGCGGCTGGAGACGCTGTTCGAGGGGTGCCGGTGGGCCGAGGGGCCGGTGTACGTGCCGGCCGGACGGTATCTGCTGTGGAGCGACATCCCGAACGACCGGCTGCTCCGCTGGGACGAGACCACCGGGTCCGTCGGAGTCTTCCGCTCGCCCGCCGGGTACCCCAACGGCAACACCCTGGACGGCCAGGGCCGTCTCATCACCTGCGAGCAGGGCAACCGGCGGGTCACCCGGACCGAGCACGACGGCTCGGTCACCGTGATCGCCGACCGGTTCCGGGGGAAGCGGCTCAACAGCCCGAACGACGCCGTGGTGAGGTCCGACGGCTCGGTGTGGTTCTCCGATCCCGAGTTCGGGATCGCGACCGACTACGAGGGGCACCGCGGGGAGAGCGAGATCGGAGCCCGGAACGTCTACCGCGTGGACCCCCGCAGCGGCGAGGTGCGGCCGGCCGCCGAGGGTTTCCAGGGCCCCAACGGGCTGGTGTTCTCCCCCGACGAGCGCAAGCTGTACGTGTCGGACAGCCTGGCCAATCACATCCGCGTCTTCGACGTCCGGCCGAACGGCACCCTGACCGGCGGCGACGTCTTCGCCGAGTGCCACGACGGCAACTTCGACAACATCCGGTTCGACGACGAGGGGCGCCTGTGGGCCGCCGCCATGCACGGCGGTGTGCACTGTTACGACCCCGACGGCACGCTCCTCGGCCGCGTCCTGGTGCCCGGCACCGTCGCCAACATCCGGTTCGGCGGCGCCCGGCGCAACCGGCTGTTCATCGCGGCCGACAGCACCCTGTACTCCCTCGTCATGTCCGTCACCGGGACCCCTCCGCTGCCGCCGGTCAGCCGCTGAGGAGGCCGTCCCGCAGCGCTCCCTTCACGACCTTCCCGCTCGCGTTGCGGGGCAGCTCCGCCACGAACTCCACCGTCCTCGGGACCTTGTAGTTCGCCATCTCCCTGCGGGACCAGGCGATCAGGTCGTCCGCCGTCAGCAGGGCGCCCGGCCGCCGTACGACGTAGGCCCTGCCGACCTCCCCCAGCCGGGCGTCGGGCACGCCGATCACGGCCACGTCCGCCACGTCCGGGTGGAGGTTCAGGAGTTGCTCTATCTCGGCGGGGTAGGCGTTGAAGCCGCCGACGATGAACATGTCCTTGAGGCGGTCGGTGATGCGCAGGTTGCCCGCGGCGTCCAGGACGCCCACGTCGCCCGTGCGCAGCCAGCCGTCCTCCGACAGCACCTCGGCGGTGGCCGCCGCGTCCTCGTGGTAGCCGGTCATGACGTTGAAGCCGCGGACCAGGACCTCGCCCGGTGTGCCGGGCCCCAGGGGCTCACCCCGGGAGTCCACGACCCGGATCTCCGTGCCGGGGATCGCGCGGCCCGACGTCGACGCGATCACCGCCGGGTCGTCGCCGCGCCGGCACATCGTGACGACGCCGCCGGCCTCGGAGAGGCCGTAGGCCGTCAGGACCGTGTCGATGCCGAGTTCCCCGCGCAGCCGCTCGACGAGTCCCAGCGGCACCACCGCCGCTCCCGTCACCACGAGACGCAGGTCCGACAGGTCGTGCGCGTCCCGGGCCGGGTGGTCCAGGAGGGACTGCAGGAGCGTCGGGGGGCCGGGGAGCACGGAGACCCGTTCGGCCGCGAGGTTGGCCAGGACCGTGTCCACGTTGAACACCGGCTGGGGGATCATCGTCGCGCCCCGCATCAGACAGGCGAGCACCCCGGCCTTGTAGCCGAAGGTGTGGAAGAACGGGTTGACGATGAGGTAGCGGTCGCCCCGGCTCAGACCCGCCAGCTCGCTCCAGATCTCGTACGCCCGCAGCGTCTGGGCGTGGGTGATGACCGCGCCCTTCGGGCGGCCCGTCGTGCCCGAGGTGAAGACGATGTCCGAGGGCCGGGAGCCGTCGACCGCGTCCGCCCTGGCCCGCACCTGTGCCGCACCGACCGCCTCTCCGCTCGCCAGGAAGTCCTTCCAGGTGCGGAAGTCCACCGGGGCGTCCTCCGCGAGGACCACCACGTGCTCCAGGTCCGGCAGACCGGGCAGCGGTCCGGTGCCCGGGCCGTGTCCCGCCGCTCGGCGCAGCGAGGCCACGTACGACGTGCCGAGGAACGTGCCCGTCACGAACAGCAACCGCGCCCCGCTGCGGCGCAGCACGTCCGCCGCCTCCGCGCCCTTGAAGCGGGTGTTCAGCGGCACGAGCACCGCACCGGCCGAGATCGCGCCCAGCGCGCTGACGATCCAGTCGAGCGTGTTCGGCGCCCAGATGCCGACCCGGTCGCCCGGTCCGACGCCGTTCGCCAGACAGGCCGCCGCCGCGCGCTCCGCGCGGGCGCCCAGCTCCGCGTAGGTGATCCGGGTGCGGCCCTCGACGACCGCCTCGACGTCCGCGTACCGCTCGGCCGCCGTCCGCACCAGGCCCGGGATGCTTCCCCACTCCGTATCCGCTCGCACCGCAAGCCTCCCCAGCAGTAGCCGGCACAGGAGCTGACTCTCCGTCAGATTAGCTGTAATCTGACGGTCTGTCAGCGAACCGTTCGGCCCGGAGGTGCGCGCAGCATGGCAGCAGGATCGGGCGGCATCAAGGACGCCACCGCCATCGTCGGCATAGGCCAGACGCCCTTCGCCAAGCGGCTCCCCGAGGACGAGCGCACCCTCGCCTGCCGTGCCGTCCTGGCCGCCCTCGACGACGCCGGGATCGCGCCCGGCGAGGTCGACGCCCTCGCCTCCTACACCATGGAGGAGACCGACGAGGTGGAGCTGGCGAAGGCCTGCGGCTTCGGTGACCTCACCTTCTTCAGCAAGGTCGGCTACGGGGGCGGCGGTTCCTGTGCGACCGTGGCCCATCTCGCCGCCGCCGTCGCCACCGGGCAGGCGAGCGTCGGCGTCGCCTGGCGGTCGCGCAAGCGGGGCAGCGGGCCCCGGCCCTGGACGAACACCGCCGTCCAGCTGCCGACCCCGGCCCAGTGGACCCGGCCGTTCGGGCTGCTCAGGCCGGTCGACGAGATCGCGATGCTCGCCCGGCGCTACATGCACGAGTACGGGGCCACCCGGGACCACCTGTTCAACGTCGCCCTGGCCTGCCGGAACCGGGCCAACCAGAACCCGGCCGCGATCATGTACGACCGGCCCCTGACCCGCGAGATGTACATGACGTCCCGGTGGATCAGCGAACCCCTGTGCCTCTTCGACAACTGCCTGGAGACGGACGGGGCACTGGCCTGCGTCGTCGTCTCCGCCGAGCGCGCCCGGGACTGCCGCCGCAAGCCCGTCTACGTCCACTCCGCCGCGCAGTCGCTCCCGGCCCAGCACCACGGCATGGTCAACTACTGGAACGACGACCCCCTCACCGGCCCGGCCTGGACCGCCGCCCGGCATCTGTGGAAGCACTCCGACCTGACGCCGCAGGACGTGGACGTCGCCCAGATCTACGACGCCTTCACCCCCCTGGTCCTGCTGTCCCTGGAGGGCTACGGCTTCTGCGGGCGGGGCGAGGGCGGGGCGTTCACCGAGGGCGGGGCGCTGGAGATCGGCGGGCCGCTGCCCGTGAACACCGGCGGGGGCGGCCTGTCCGAGGCCTATGTGCACGGCTTCAACCTCGTCAACGAAGGGGTGAAGCAGTTGCGCGGGACCAGTACCGCGCAGGTCCCGGGCGCCTCGGCCTGCCTGGTCACCGCGGGCGAGGGCGTCCCGACCTCCGCTGTGCTGCTGAGGAGTTGACATGCTGCGTCCCGTCACCGACACCGACGGCGCCCCCTTCTGGGAGTACGCCGCCCGGGGCGAGCTCCGCGTCCAGGCCTGCGCCGGCTGCGGTGAGCTCCGTTTCCCGCCGCGGCCCTGCTGCCCGCACTGCCAGTCCTTCGAGGGCGAGTGGCGCCGGATGTCCGGCCGGGGCCGCGTCTGGTCCTACGTCGTTCCGCATCCGCCGCTGCTGCCCGGCTATGCCGAACTGGCGCCGTACAACGTGGTGGTCGTCGAACTCGACGAGGCGCCGCGCATCCGGCTCGTCGGCAACCTCGTCGCCGGTCCCGGTGAGCCGCTCGGCTCCCTTGCGGCGGACCGCCTGAGGATCGGCGCCCGGGTGCGGGCCGTCTTCGACGACGGGCTTCCCCGGTGGGTTCCGGAGCGGTCATGAGCAGGGTGCTGGTCAGCGCCGACAAGGACAGCGGGGTCGCCGTCGTCACCCTGAACCGGCCCGACCGGCTCAACGCCGTCGACCTGGAGATGGCCGGTGATCTCGCCCGGGTCTGGCAGGAGTTGCGGTTCGACGACTCCGTGCGGGCCGTCGTCCTCACCGGTGCCGGTGAGCGCGCCTTCTGCACGGGCATCGACCGGGACGCCGTCGTACCGCAGCCGAACTCGCCGTACGCGCAGGACGATCCGCTGCTCGGCATCGGGCCGAAGGCGAACGACCTGTGGAAGCCGGTCGTCGCCGCCGTCCGCGGAATGGCCTGCGGGGGTGCCTTCTACCTGCTCGGGGAGGCGGAGTTCCTGGTCGCCGACACCACCGCCGCCTTCTTCGACCCGCACACCGCCTACGGCATGGTCAGCGCCTACGAGTCCGTCCTCATGGCGCAGCGCATGCCGTACGGGGAGGTCGCGCGGATGGCGTTGATGGGCACGGCGGAGCGGATCTCCGCGCGGCGGGCGTACGAAGTGGGTCTGGTGTCCGAACTCGTGGCGGAGGGCGAGGCGTTGGGGGCGGCGCGGGTGTGCGCCACCGTCCTCGCCGGGTTCCCGACCGAGGCCGTGCAGGGGACCGTGCGGGCGCTGTGGGCCGCGAGTGAGGCGGGGCGGTCCCGGGGGTTCGCGCAGGCGCCGCATCTGATCGCGCTCGGGAACGCGACGGGTGAGGAACAGGCCCGGCTGTTCGCGGGGCGACGGCGTGAGTACCGGTTGCGTTGAGGTACCCGTTGCGCGGAGGGCCGGTTGCGTCAGGGAATCGTTTACCCGTACACGCGTATGCTCGACGGGTGGTTGAGCATCGGATGATCGACGTGAACGGCATACGGCTGCACATCGCGGAGCAGGGCGAGGGCCCGCTCGTGGTGCTGCTGCACGGGTTCCCGGAGTCCTGGCACTCCTGGCGGCACCAGTTCGGGCCGCTGGCCGAGGCCGGTTTCCGGGTGGTCGCGCCCGACCAGCGCGGATACGGGCGCAGCGATCACCCCGAGGACGTGGCGGCGTACAGCATCCTGCACCTGGTGGGCGACGTGGTCGGGCTGGTCCACGCGCTGGGCGAGGAGCGGGCGTTCGTCGTCGGGCACGACTGGGGCGCGCCGGTGGCCTGGCACACCGCGCTGCTGCGGCCGGACGTGGTGCGCGGGGTCGCCGGGCTGAGCGTGCCGCCGCCGTTCCGTGGCGCGCAGCCGCCCCTGAGGACCATGCGGGAGCGGTTCGAGGGGCGCTTCTACTGGAACTACTTCGAGCAGCCGGGTGTCGCCGAAGCCGAATTCGAGACCGACACCCGTGCCACCCTGCGCAAGCTGCTGTACTCCGCCTCCGGTGACGCCCCGGGCGCCGGACGCCCCGAGCAGGCCCTGGTCGACCTGGACCGCGGCTGGCTGGCGGACGCGCCCGACCCCGAGGTGCTGCCCGGGTGGCTGACCGAGGAGGACCTCGACGCCCTCACCGACAGCTACGCGCGGGGCTTCACCGGCGCGCTCAACTGGTACCGCAACCTGGACCGCAACTGGGAGCTGACCGCCCCCTGGCAGGGAGCGGTCGTGTCCCCGCCGGCGCTGTACGTGTACGGCGACCGCGACCTGGTCCCGGCCTTCCCGGGCACGCCCGAACTGATCGAGAAACTCCCCGAGTTGATGCCGAACCTGCGCCGGAAGCCGCTGGTACTGCCGGGCTGCGGCCACTGGACGCAGCAGGAGCGGCCCACCGAGGTGAACGAGGCGCTGCTGGACTTCCTGACGGAGCTGCGGGACTGACGCCTGGTGCGGACACCCCCTGGAGGTGTCCTAGCTCGTGCGCGCCGTGCCCGTGCCCTTCTCCGCGTCCAGCGCGTACACGCAGCGGTCCTTGCTGCACGCGTACACCACCCCGTCCCGGACGACCGGGGAGCCGGTGATCTCGCCGCCGGTGGCGAGCTTCCAGCGGAGCCGCCCGTCGTCGGCCTTCAGGGTGTAGAGCAGGTGGTCGGTGGAGCCGAAGTGGATACGGCCCTCGGCCACCGAGGGGGCGCCCACGATGTCGCCGCCCGCCTGGAAGCGCCACTTGGGTGTGCCGGTGACCGCGTCGAGGGTGTAGAGGCCCTTGCCGCTGCCCACGTGGACATGGCCTGCGGCGACCAGGACGGGGTCGACGCAGGCCCGGGACTCGGTGGCGATGCGCCAGCGGTCCCGGCCGTCGGTGGCGTCGAGGGCGTAGACCGTGCCGAGGTAGTCGGCCAGGTAGATGCCGCCGCCGGTGACGGCCGGGCCGGGGACGAAGGTGGGCGGGGAGAGGAAGACGGCCGGCGCCTCGAAGTGCCACTTCACGTGCCCGGCGGCCACGTCGAGGGCGAGGACGCGGGTGCCGGCGCAGACGTAGACGTACCCGTCGGACGCCTGGGCGACCCGGACCGGGACGCCGCCGCAGGAGGCCGCGTCGCCGATGGGGTACGACCAGCGCTCGTCGCCGGTGCGGGCGTCCAGGGCACGCAGCCGGGCGTCCTGCCACACGTAGACCGTGCCGTCGTGCAGGGCGGGTCCGGCCTCGGGCGACTCGAAGTCGCTCTGGCAGCCGGTGACCTCCCAGAGCTTCTGGCCGTTCGAGGCCTCCCAGCCCTGGACACCGCCGCCGCGGGTGCCGGTGACGACCGTGCCGCGTTCGGCCTTGAGCGAGTAGACCCAGGCGTCCGTCTGGAGACGCCAGAGGTCGGCGCCCTCGCGGGCGTCGAGGGCGAACAGCGTGGGCCCGTCGGAGGCGTGGATACGGCCGTCCGCGACCGCCATGGACCAGGCGACGTCCCGGGTCTTGAAGCGGCGGCGGCCGGTGGCCACGTCCAGCGCGTGTACCTCGAACGAGGTGACGTAGACCAGGTCGCCGTCGACGGACGGGGTGCCCCAGACGTCGTTCGACATGCGGAAGCGCCAGGGCCGCCAGCCGCTCGCCTGCTCGGGTGGCGCGGCCGGGGCCGGGGGCGCGGCGACGGCGGGGCCCACGGCGGGGTCGGTGCCGTTGACGCCGGGGCGGGGCTTGGACCAGGAGGCGGCGAGGGCGGCCTCCGGAGGGGGCGCCTTGACGGCGGCGGCACGGACGTCGGCCACGCGCGGGCCCGGCCCGATGGGCACCTGGGCGCCGGCCAGCCGCACCGGGCCGGTGTCGGGGCCGCCGACGGGTGCGGGCGCGGGCGCCGGGACGACGGGGTCGTGCGAGGGCGGGGGCGGGATGGGGGCGGGGCCCGGGGCGGGGCGTCCGCCGCCGCTGCGGCCGGCGCCGGGGGCGGGCTTGCCGGCCGGGCGGCCGTTGCGGCGGGACTCGATCAGGCTCACCGCCCGCTCGGGCAGCCACGCGGACGCCGTGCCGCTGTCGTCGGAGCCGGAGCCGAAGAGGTGGGGCGCCAGCTGGGCCTGGAGGTCGGCCGGGTTGGGGCGGGCCGTGGGGTCCATCTGCATGCAGGACTCGATGAGCGGCCGCAGCTCGTCCGGGAGACCCTCCAGGTCCGGGCCCTCGCGCAGCAGCATGAAGACCGTTTCGACCGGGTTGGCGCCGTGGAAGGGCGGGTGTCCCGTGGCGGCGAAGACCAGCATGGAGCCGAGGGAGAAGACGTCGCTCGCGCCCGTGACGCTGCGGGAGTCCTTGGCCTGCTCGGGGGACATGTAGGCGGGCGTGCCGACGGCGACGTTCGTCATCGTCAAACGCGTGTTCGAAACGCCCGACGCGATACCGAAGTCGATCACCCGGGGGCCGTCCTCCACGACCAGGACGTTCGACGGCTTCAGGTCCCGGTGCACCAGCCCGGCGCCGTGGATGGACTGGAGCGCCTCGGCCACGCCCGCCGCCAGCCAGCGCACCGCCTGGGCCGGCAGCGGCCCGCAGTCGTTCACTATCTCTTCGAGGGAGGGCGCGGGAACGTACGCGGTGGCGAGCCACGGCACGGCGGCGCGCGGATCGGCGTCCACGACCGCGGCCGTGTAGAAGCCGGAGACGGCCCGGGCCGCCTCCACCTCACGGGTGAAGCGCACCCGGAACAGCTGGTCCTCGGCCAGCTCCGTCCGGACGGTCTTGATCGCCACGCGCCGGCCGGACGCCGAGCGCGCGAGATAGACCAGCCCCATGCCGCCGGCACCCAGCCGTCCCAGCACCTCGAACGGCCCGATCCGCCGCGGATCGTGCTGCGTCAGCTGATCCACCACTCTGCCTGCCACCTCCCCGTACGAGCCGCGCCAAGCCACATGTTCCACGCGACCCCGTGCAGCGTCTCACCACCGCACCGCCATGGCGGCACGCACCCTGATTCTTCCTGGCCGGAGCCCTGGTTGCGAACCCGGTGACAATTGGGATGTCTCCGTACGCAAGCGATCAAATGATGACCAAACACTGCCTGATCAGCCCTGCTCAGCCCGGCACGGCCCTGCTCAGCGGTGCAGCAGCGCGAAGGACGCCCCCTGATTGTCCGTGACGACGGCGACCGTCCCGTACGAGGTCTGGAAGGGCGGGGCCTGGATCCGGCCACCGAGCCGGGTGACGTCCTCCAGCGCGGCCGGGACGTCCTCGACGGCGAAGTGGACGAGGAGATGGGGCGGCATCTCGGCCGGGAACACGTCGGAGACCGGGGCGCGGCCGAAGTCGGGCTCGGCGTCCGGTCCGAACAGGGCCTCCTGGAAGAGATCGCCGTAGAAGGCGTTGGCCGCCTCGGTGTCCCGGGCGTACAGCTCGGCCCAGGCGAAGGTGCCCGGCTCGTGCCGCCTGCCGAAGCCGGGGTGCTCGCCCGGCTGCCACAGGGCGAAGACGGCCCCCTCCGCGTCGGTGACCAGAGCGGTGACGCCCAGCTCGCCGGCCGGCACCGGCGCCGAGACGACCTGCCCGCCGGCCGCCCTGATACGCCGGACCAGGGCCGCCGCGTCCGGGGTCGCGAAGTACACGGTCCAGACGGTGGGCAGCCGGCCGTCCATCTTGCGGACCAGCGCGGCCACGGGTTCACCGTCCTTCAGCGCCTGCGCGAAAGGGCCGAACCAGTCCTCGAAGGTCCACCCGAAAAGTTCACCGTAGAACCGCTTGCCCGCCTCGACGTCGGGAAGCTGCGCGTCCACCCAGCAGGGAACGCCCTCTGCGTACACCGATGCCCTGTTTTCGGCCATGTCGACAACGTAACCGCGACCGCCGCAGCCCGCAGACCAGGCACACCAGCCCCCGCACTCCCTTACACCCCATTTGCAGTCGGCCGAATCGCGCCCCGATCACGCCTCGGTAAGCTGACGGCATGACAGGACAAGTGCGTACCGTCGACGGCCGCGTGGCCGGCCGGCGTGGGCAGGCGACCCGGCAGAAGCTGCTCGACTGCCTCAGCGAGATGCTCAGCTCCTCCCCGTACCGGGACGTCAAAGTCATCGATGTCGCCCGGAAGGCGGGCACTTCGCCCGCGACCTTCTACCAGTACTTCCCGGACGTCGAGGGCGCCGTCCTGGAGATCGCCGAGCAAATGGCGACCGAGGGCGCCGCGTTGACCGAGCTCCTCCAGGGCCGCTCCTGGGCCGGCAAGGCCGGCTGGCAGACGGCGCAGGAACTCGTCGACGGGTTCCTGGAGTTCTGGCGCAAGAACGACGCGATCCTCCGGGTCGTCGATCTCGGCGCCGCCGAGGGCGACAAGCGCTTCTACAAGCTCCGGATGAAGATCCTCAACTCGGTGAACAACTCCCTCGCGGACGCCGTCGCCGAACTCCAGGCCAAGGGCAGGGTCGACAAGGACGTGAACCCGGCGGCCGTCGCCGGTTCGCTGGTGGCGATGCTCGCGGCCGTCGCCTCCCACCAGAAGGGCTTCTCCTCCTGGGGCGTCAAGCAGGCCGAACTGAAGCCGAACCTCGCACTCTTGGTGCACCTGGGCGTCACGGGCAGGAAGCCGACGAAGTAACCCGGCCCGCCGACCCCGGCCTTTTCCCGCACCCAAGTCCTGTCTGCCAGGCGGC
This sequence comes from Streptomyces sp. SID5464, assembly GCF_009862985.1. Lineage (NCBI taxonomy): Bacteria > Bacillati > Actinomycetota > Actinomycetes > Kitasatosporales > Streptomycetaceae > Streptomyces > Streptomyces sp. SID5464. Next base: position 249,726 of record NZ_WWIQ01000010.1, read on the forward strand.
GGTCCACCCGAGTGGACCGCCGCCTGTTGCGCTTTCTACCTTCGTACGATCCTGAACAAGCGGATCTCCCGCTCCACCCGCGCCTGATACGCCGCGTACGGCGGCCAGAACGCCAGCACCGCCTGCCAGGCCGCCGCCCGCTCCGCCCCCTCCAGCAGCCGGGCCGTGACCGGGATGTCCTGGCCCTTCCAGCTGATGCGGGCGTCGGGATGCGCGAGCAGGTTGTGGCTCCAGGCGGGGTGCCCCGGCCGCCCGAAGTTGGACCCGACGAGGAGCCAGCTGCGCCCGTCCTCCTCCGGCATACAGGCCAGCGGTGTACGACGGGGCCGGCCGCTCCTCGCCCCGGTCGAGGTCAGCACCACACCCGGCAGGAGCTGCGCGCTGAGCAGCACCTTTCCGCGCGTGAGCCGGTGCACGGCCCGGTCCAGGGCCGGGAAGACGTACGGCGCCAGCCGCGCGAAACCCCGCGTGGAGGACACCTTCTGCACGAACCGCACGCCCCTCATCGGCCGGCCTCCTCGAAGACGTGCGCCACGTCGGCGGCGTGCGCCCGCAGCCGGTGCACCGGCCCGAACAGCAGCTCGTCGCCCGCGGCACGCTTGAAGTACAGGTGAACCTCGTGCTCCCAGGTGAAACCGATGCCGCCGTGCAGCTGGATCCCCTCGGCGGCGGCCGAGCGCAGGGCCTGGAGCGCCTGGGCGAGCGCGAGGCCGCCGACCGGCTCGCCGTGGGAGGCGGCCCAGGCCGCGTAGTACGCCGCCGAGCGGGCCGCCTGCACCTGGACGTACACGTCGGCCAGCCGGTGCTTGACCGCCTGGAAGGAGCCGACCGGCCGTCCGAACTGCTCCCGCCGCCCGACATACTCGACGGTCCGCTCCAGCACCCGGTCGGCGGCCCCCACGGCCTCGGCGGCGAGACAGGCGGCCGCGGTGCCGCCGAGCCGGGCGAGGGCGGGGAGGGAGTCGGTGTCAGCGCCGCCCAGCAACTCAGCCGGCACATCTCGCAGTTGGAGGCGCGCCTGCGGACGGGTCGCGTCCAGTGCGGTCTGCCGTACGCGGGTGACACCGGCCGCGTCACCACGCACGAGGAAGAGCAGGACGCGGGAGCGGGCGAAGCCGCCGCTGTGCGCGGCGACCAGGAGCAGGTGAGCACTGTGCCCGTCGAGGACCTGGTCGGCCTGCCCGTACAGCCGCCAGCCGCCGTCGATCCGCCGGGCCTGCACGCCCCCGGCCCGTCCGCCGCCGGCCCACTCCCCGCGCGGGTCGTGGCCGGTGAGCCCGAGGGCGGTGGCGAGGGCGGGCCCCGGCACCGCGAGCGCGGCGGTGAGCCTGCCGGAGGCGATACCCGGGAGGAGGTTCGCGCGCTGGGAGTCGGTGCCGAGGGCGAGCAGCAGCGGTGCCGTGAGGACGGCCGTGGCGAGCAGCGGGGAGGGGGCGAGGACCCGGCCCGTCTCCTCGCAGGCCAGGGCCAGCTCGGTGACCGAGCAGCCGACACCGCCGTGGGCCTCGGGGAGGGCCAGTCCGGGCAGGCCGAGCTGTTCGGCGAGGGCGGTCCACAGGGCCGGGTCGTACCCGGCCGGGGTGCCGACGGCGGCCCGCAGCTCCTCGGGGCCGGAGCGCTTGTGGAGCAGTTCGCGCAGGGTGCGGCGGATCTCGTCCTGTTCGGCGGTGAAGCGGGCGTCCATGGGGGATCTACCTCTCTCCACATCTGACGGTGCGTCATATTAGGGCGGAGGGGCGGGGATGCCCAGAGTCCTGCCGCTCCCGCCGACGGGCATATCTGATGTACCGTCAGATTCATGGTTGCCCGGAGGAAAGTGGCCGTCGTCGGCGTGGCCCTCTCGGACTGCGGCCGGGTGGCCGACGCGACCCCGTACGCCCTGCACGCCCAGGCGGCCCGGCGCGCCCTGGCCGACGCGGGCCTGGACCGCTCGCTGGTCGACGGCTTCGCCTCGGCCGGCCTGGGCACCCTGGCCCCGGTCGAGGTCGCCGAGTACCTGGGCCTGCGCCCCACCTGGGTCGACTCCACCTCCGTCGGCGGCTCCACCTGGGAGGTCATGGCGGCCCACGCGGCGGACGCGATCGCGGCCGGGCACGCGCGCGTGGTGCTGCTGGCCTACGGCTCGACGGCCCGCGCGGACGTCCGTGCGGGCCGCCGCACCGGGACGCTGTCCTTCGGCACGCGCGGCCCCCTGCAGTTCGAGGTCCCCTACGGCCACACCCTGATCGCGAAGTACGCCATGGCGGCTCGCCGCCACATGATCGAGTTCGGCACGACGATCGAGCAGTTGGCGGAGGTGGCGGTCCAGGCCCGGGCCAACGCGGCCCTGAACCCGGAGGCGATGTTCCGCACCCCGGTCACGGTGGACGAGGTCCTGGCCGGCCCGGTGATCGCCGATCCCTTCACCAAGCTGCACTGCTGCGTGCGTTCCGACGGCGGGGCGGCGGTGCTGCTGGCGGCGGAGGAGTACGTACCGGACTGCCGTACTCCGCCGGTGTGGGTGCTGGGGAGCGGGGAGCACGTCTCGCACGCGGCGATGTCCGGGTGGGCGGACTTCACCGTGTCCCCGGCGGCGGTGAGCGGACGGCTGGCCTTCGAGCGGGCGGGCGTACGGCCGGACGAGATGGACTTCGCGGAGATCTACGACGCGTTCACCTACATGACCCTGGTGACGCTGGAGGACCTCGGCTTCTGCGGCAAGGGCGAGGGCGGGGCGTTCGTGGAGAAGGGCCGGCTGCGGGTCGGGGGCGGGGGGCTTCCGGTGAACACCGACGGGGGTGGGCTGTCGGCCCAGCATCCCGGGATGCGGGGGTTGTTCCTGCTGGTGGAGGCGGTGCGGCAGTTGCGGGGGGAGGCCGGGGAGCGGCAGGTGCGGCGGGGTGCCGACGGGGCACTGCCGCGGCTGGGAGTGGCGTCCGGGACGGGTGGGTGGTTCTGCTCCTCGGGGACGGTGGTGTTGGGGGCGGGGTAAGGGGCATCTGACCGCAAAAGGTCGCATAACGCCTTGCGCAGCGGCAGGTCGGGAGAGTGGCTCGGCGGTGAGAACACAAGATCGGCGGGGCCTACCGGTTTCGGCCGCGACCGGGGAACCTGAAGGGGTCCCTGAGCCGGCGCCCCCACTCGGGGCCGTTCCCCCCTTGGAAGGAGCCCTGTCATGCCTGCTACGCCTGCCATGGACGACTGGTACGTGGACGACCGCTGCGTCAACTGCGACGTGGCCCGGCAGCTCGCTCCCGGGCTGATCGGCGAGGCGGAAGGAAGGTCGCGGATCCTGCGGCCGCCGAGGGACGCGGCGGAGACGCGGCGCTTACACGCGGCCGCGTTCGCCTGCCCCACCCGCTCGATCCGCCCGGCGACCGGCCGGCCGGACCCGACGCTGGACCCGTTCCCCATGGCCCTGGACGAAGCCGTGCTGCTCTGCGGCCACAACTCCCCCCGCACCGCCGGGGCCAACTCCTACCTGCTGCTGCGGCCGTCCGGCACGGCGATGATGATCGACACACCGCGCTGGAGCCCTGACCTGGCCGCCCGGTACGCGGCGTCGGGCCCGGTCACCGACGTACTGCTCACCCACCGCGACCATGCCGCGCACGGCCGCCGCTACGCGGACCGTTTCGGCGCCCGGCTGTGGATCCACGAGGGCGACCTCGACGCGGCACCGGACGCCGACCGGGTGATCCGTGGAGTGGACCCCGTGGAGATCGGCGAGGGGGTCACCGCCCATCCACTGCCCGGCCACACCCGGGGCAGTGTGCTCTACCTCGCGGACGACCGTTACTGCTTCACCGGCGACAGCTTCTACTGGTCACGCACGACAGCCGATCTGGAGGTCGCCGAGAGCGTGACGTGGCACTCCATCGAGGAACTGGCCCGTTCCCTGGCCAGGACGGCCGGTGACCTGCGCTTCGAGTGGCTCCTGCCGGGCCATGGCGACCGCCGGCGCCTGCCCGCCGACGAGATGTCCCGGCGGGTGCGCGCCCTGGCGGATCGCACCCGGGGGCTGCGCCCCCGGCCGATCGACTTCACGGCGGTGCAATGGTGAGGGGGCGCCTGAAGGCCGGTCGCTCCAGGGCTTGTTGGGAGAACGAGATCTGACGTACCGTCAGATTCAGTGTCGGCGGCAATGCGGGAGCATGGGCATGGACACGATCTGGCTCAGCGGAGCGGAATGGCTGGCCGTGCTGCGGATCGGGCTCGGGCTGTGGTGGCTGGAGAGCTGGCGGCACAAGGACCGCAAGGCCTGGTTCGCACGGGGCACCGGCATCACATGGGCCGCCGGGATAGCCGCCGAGCACCGCTGGAGCGCCGTGCGTTCGGGCTTCGAGACGGTCGTCGCGCCCCACCCGCGCGCGATGGCGTACGTCGTCGTCTACGCGGAACTCGCGCTCGGACTGGGCCTGATCACCGGCTTCCTCACCCCGATCGCCCTGGCGGGCGGGCTCCTCCTCAACGCCCTCTACTTCACCCTCATGATCCACGACGTGGCCGAGCAGGGGCAGAACGCGATGATGGCGCTGATGTCGGTGGTCGGCCTGTTCGGGATGTCCTGGCAGACCTGGTCGCTCGACGGCGCGCTGGGGCTGTTCTGATGGCCGGGCGGTTCGACCTGCCCGAGCCGGACGTCTTCACCCGGGCGTACTGGGACGCGGCCGCCGAGGGCCGGCTGCTGATCCGCCGCTGCCGGGCCTGCGCCCGGGCCCACCACTACCCGCGCGAGTTCTGCCCGCACTGCTGGAGCGAGGACGTCGCCTGGGAGCCCGCGAGCGGCCGGGCCACCCTCTACACCTGGTCCGTCGTCCACCGCAACGACCTGCCGCCCTTCACGGAACGCACCCCGTACGTCGCCGCCGTGGTCGACCTCGCCGAGGGGCCGCGGATGATGACGGAGGTCGTGGGAACGGGTTCGGCGGGAGAGCTGTCGGCCGGGGCGGAACTGGAGGTCGTGTTCCGGGACGGGATCCCGGTGTTCCGTGTCGCGCCGGGTGCGATCGGCGGGTGAACGGCACCGCCCCACGCGCTTGAATGGCCCCATGGCCCCCATACGCGACCGGTCCCAGACCGGCCCCCTCCCGGAAATCCACGGCCACGGCCTCCGTCTGCGCCCCTGGGACGCCGCGTCCGGCTCCGACGTCGAGACCTGGCTGCGCGGCATGCGGGACCCGGAGTTCCGGCGCTGGAACACCCCGCTGAGGCTGGTCACGGACCGGACGAGCGCCCGGGAGTCGCTGCTCGCGCGGGCCCAGAGCGCGGCGGAGGGCACCTCCATGTCGTTCCGGATCGCGGACGCCCGCAGCGGCACGGCACTGGGCCACATCGGCGTCAACGAGATCAAGTACCACCTGAAGGTCGCCCGCGTCGGCTACTGGGTACTCCCCGAGGCCCGCGGCCGGGGCGTCGCCACCCGGGCCCTCCTGCTCGCCGCCCGTTGGGCCCTCACCGAACTCGGCCTGCACCGGCTGGAACTGGACCACGCCGTCGGCCACGACGCCTCCTGCCGGATCGCCGAGCGGTGCGGGTTCGCGTACGAGGGGACGCTGCGCGGGGCGATCTTCCAGGAGGGCCGGCACGACGCGTTCCGGGACGCCCACCTGCACGCACGGCTGGCGACGGATCCGGAACCGGATGCGGATGGGGAACCGGGACCGCGTGCGGACCCGGGACCGGCCCCGGACGCAGGCCCGGACCAGGTACCGGATGCGAGGCGAGGGCCCGGGGCGTAATTCGGAGGTGCCGGCCGGGGCGTGCGCGGCACCATGGGGCATGCGCACCGACGACTGGCACCTCACCCAGGACCTCGACGCCTTCCTGACCCGAGCCGGCGCCTTCCTCCGCTCCCGACCGGCCCTCCACACCGTGCCGTTGACCGTCACGGAGACCCTGCGCACACGCGGCCGGCACGTCTACGGCGACGGAATACCGGAGTACGGCGTACTGGAACAGGACGGTGTGGTCCGGGCGGCGTTCTTCCGCACACCACCGCACCGGCTGAACCTCACCGCCCTGACGTCCGAGGAGGCCGATGCGCTGGCCGCACGGCTGGCCGCCCTCGGGCAACGCCTGCCCGGCGTGCAGGCCGACCGCGACACCGCCACCGTCTTCGCGGCGGCCTGGCAGCGGCACACGGGCGCCACGGCCACGCTCCGCCAGCGTCAGCGGCTCTACCGGCTCGGCACCCTGACCCTGCCCCGCCCGGTACCGCCCGGCCGGCCGCGCATCGCCGGCGAGGCGGACCGGAAGCAACTCATCCGCTGGCACGAGGAGTTCTCCGCGTCGCTCGGCATGGGCACCGTCCGGGACGCCGCCGAGTGGGCGGACGCCCGTATCGAGCAGGGCGGCATCACGTTCTGGGAGACCCCCGACGGAACCCCCGCCGCCATGGCCGGCAGGACCCCCGAGGTCGCCGGCCAGGTCCGCGTCGCCTCGGTCTACACCCCGCCCCACCTGCGCGGCCGAGGCTACGCGGGCGCCGCCACAGCCGAGGTCAGCCGCGCCGCCCTCGCGGCCGGAGCGCAGGAGGTGCTCCTCTTCACGGACCTGTCGAACCCCACGAGCAACGGCCTGTACCAGCGGATCGGGTACCGGCCGGTGGCGGACTTCGGGGTGTACGACTTCACAGGGCGGTCCGTGCCGGCTTGACCTTGACACAGTGACAAGGCCTTCACTGTGCCGAGGAGGAGGTGGTCCCGATGAACATGCCGAAGCAGGGCACGGACGCGGACACGGTTCGAGGTCTTCGGGGGCTGGAGGACAGCCGCTCGTCAGTGCGGTTGCGGGCAGCGCTGGCGGTCGGCACTGTCCCGGACCCGCGGTTCATCGGCAGGCTCATCGAACGATGCGCGATCGAGCCGGAGTTCCACGTCCGCGAAATGCTGACCTGGGCGCTCACCCGTCACCCGGCATCGATGACGGTCCCGAAGCTTCTCGACGAGCTGCGCTCGGAGCGTGCGCAGGCACGGAGTCAGGCGTTGCACACGCTGTCCAAGATCGGGGATCGGCAGGCGTGGCCGGCGATCACACGGGCGCTGCTGACCGACGCCGACGACGAGGTGGCGCGCAGCGCTTGGCGGGCGGCGGTCGTTCTCGTGCCCGGAGGCGAGGAGCCGGAACTGGCCGGAGTGCTGGCCACACAGCTCGGGCGCGGCGAGCGCGAGACGCAGTTGAGCCTCAGCCGGGCGCTGATCGCACTCGGTGAGGGGATCATGACGACCCTGCGCGCGGCGATGGCGGATCCCGACCCCCGGGTGCGCGCCCACGCGCTCGCCACGGAACGGCTGCTGCGCGACCCGGATGCCGGATTCGAGTTCGCGATCGAGGAGGCGAAGCGCGTCGTGGCGCTCGGCACGAGCAGCCAGGAGGGATGACAGGCAGTGTTGATCGGTGACGTGGCACGGCGGTCCGGGGTCAGCGCCCGCATGCTCAGGCACTACGACTCGCTCGGCCTGGTGCGGCCGACGGGTCGTACCGACGCCGGTTATCGCGAGTACTCCACTGAGGACATCCGGCGCATCTTCCATATCGAGAGCCTGCGGTCGCTGGGGCTGTCACTGCGTGAAGTCGGGCGTGCGCTCGATGATCCCGGCTTCACGCCCTCGGAGCTCGTCGACGACCTCATCCGCCAGACGCGAGAACGCATCGCGGCCGAGACGGAGCTGCTCACGCGACTTGGTCGGATCGGTGCCGCGGAACCCGCCGGCTGGGAGGACGTCCTCCAGACCGTCGCGCTCCTCCAGGCGTTGGGGTCGAAGAGCGCGGGGACGCGCCAGCGCGCGGCCCTGTCCTCGGTCGACGAGGTGCCGGTGCCGGTGGAAGCACTGGTCGAGGCAGCGCTGAGCGAGACGGACCCGAACGTCGCCGGAGCCCTTCGCTGGGCCTTGGCGCAGTCGGGCGGCGGCGGACTGGCGCTGCTGGCGGAGGGCCTCGGCTCACCGGCGGCCGAGGTGCGCCAACGCGCCGTCCAGTGCGTCGCCGAGATTCCGGAAGGTGCGGCGACCGCACTGCTGCGGGACGCCCTCGCGAACCCCGACATCGTGGTCCGCAGGTACGCGGCTCTGGCGCTCGGGGCACGTGGGGTGGCCGACGCGGTCCCGACGCTCGTCGGCATGATCGTCGAGGAGGCGAACGACGTCGACGCAGCCGACGCACTCAGCGCGCTGGCGAGTCGTCCCGCGTTGGCGGATCAGATCGCCGGCAGGCTCGTCGACCGCCTGGCCGACGGCACCGTTGACTCGTCCGCGCGTCGACGGCTCACCCAGGCGCTCGCGGACATCCCGGGTACCACAGCGTCCCGTGCCCTCGCGGACCTGTCCCATGACGACGACCGTGCCGTCGCGCTCACTGCGGCGTACATTCTCGGGATCCGCGAGGCGCGATGAGCCCAGGTCCGTTCACGGCCACAGCAGTTCCCGTGTCCACCCTTCCCCGTCTTCCCGGGTGCTCCGGTACCGCAGCCGTACGTGCCGCCGTGCCGCGTCTCCCTGGAAGAACTCCACCTCGTCCGGCCGCAGCCGGTACAGGGTCCAGGACGGTACGGGAGCCGCCGGCTCGCCCCGGGCCCGCTCCCACGCCGCCTCGGACGCCCGCGTCAGCTCCTCCACCGAGCCCAGGACCTCGCTCTGCCGGCCGGTCAGTGCCGCGGCCAGCGCGCCCGTCGAGCGGGCGTGGAGGTCGCCCTGGGCCTCCTCCGACGGTGCCGACGACACCGGGCCGCGGACCCGTACCTGCCGGCCCAGGACCGGCCAGTAGAAGCCGAGCGCGGCGTACGGGCGGGCGCCGAGGTGACGGCCCTTGCGGCTGCCGGCGTGGGAGGCGAAGGACCAGCCCGTCTCGTCGGCGCCGTGCAGCATGACGATCCGCACGTCGGGCAGGCCGGACTCGTCGGAGGTCGCCAGCGACATGGTGTGCGGCTCGGTCTGCCCGGCCGCCACCGCCGCCGCGAACCACTCGGTGAAGAGCGGCAGCGGGGTGGCAGGGGCGGTCGTCGGGTCGAAGGGGGGCAGGTGAGTGACCTGCGGGTCCCAGACCCGCAGTGACCTCAGCAGCTCGTGCAGATCCGTTGCCATCCCCCGATTGTCACCCCCGGAGGGCTGCTCACACCTGTCCGAGGTCCGACGACACCCACCGCTCCGGCCGCATCCGCAGCACCAGCATTTCTCCGTGGTTCTTCCAGGAGAAGTCGACGTAGCCGTCGACCTTGTCGGCCGGCAGGTAGCGTGCCGAGAGCTCGCGCAGCTGGTCGAGGGTGGCGGGGGCGGTGTCGACGACCGGGCCCTCGACCGACACGTACCGGATGGTCGGCTCCAGCCGGTCCACCATCAGCGAGAACCGGCCCGCCGCACTGATCAGCTCGTTCTTGCGGGAGTCGAGGCCCGTCATGATCCAGATGTCGCCGCCGGGCTCGTACTGGTACCAGATCGGCACGGTCAGCGGCGCGCGGCCCGGCCCTGCGTCGACCGCCAGCGCGGCGATGTGCGGCTCGGCCAGGAACTGTTCGCGCTCTTCGCGGGTCAGGGCCATTCCGGTCTCCTTCGCGGGTGCGTTCCGTTCTCCATCGGTGTCCTCTCAACACCCGTTCCACGGACGGGTGTTCCCGTCGGAGGCGCACCCTGCGATTCGTGATGAACGATCGTCGGGAACGGTCCGCCGGAAACGATCACCGGCCCGCCACAATCAGGCCCGCTACGCCACCGGCCCCACCCCGTCCCCCTACAGTCGTGATCGATCCGAAACCAATTCCGGTCTTGACCGAGACCCATCAAGCGGGCCCGTGGCTACGCTCCCGCTCATGGCCGACTCGACATCCCCCACACACTCCCCCGCGCACCCCGCACCCGACCGCCCCGTCTACGTCATCGGCGGCGGCCCCGGCGGACTCTCCGCCGCGTACGCGCTGCGGGCCCGGGGCATACGGGCCGTCGTCCTGGAGAAGTCCGACCGCGTCGGGGCGTCCTGGCGCGGGCACTACGACCGGCTGCACCTGCACACCACCCGCCGGCTGTCGTCCCTGCCCGGGCTGCCGATGCCGCGCCGGTTCGGGCGATGGGTGTCCCGGGACAACGTGGTGCGGTACCTGGAGAAGTACGCGGAGCACCACCGGCTGGACATCGTCACCGGCGTCGAGGTGTCCCGCATCGAGCGCGCGCCCGACGGCACGGGCTGGCTGCTGCACGCCACCGGCGGACGGGAGCTGGCCGGGGCGGCGGTCGTCGTCGCCACCGGCTACAACCACACGCCCCGCGTGCCCGACTGGCCCGGCCGCGACACCTTCACCGGCGAGCTCCTGCACGCCGGCGAGTACCGCAGCGGCAAGCCCTACGCCGGCCGGGACGTCCTCGTCGTCGGGGTCGGCAACACCGGGGCCGAGATCGCCGTCGACCTGGTGGAGAACGGTGCCTCCCGGGTCCGGCTGGCCGTGCGGACCGTCCCGCACATCGTGCGCCGCTCGACCGCGGGTTGGGCCGCCCAGTACAGCGGCATCCTCGTACGGCGGCTGCCGGTCGGCCTCGTCGACCGGATCAGCCGCGTGCAGGCGAAGGTGGCCGTGCCCGACCTGTCGGCGCACGGACTGCCGCGCCCCGACACCGGGTTGTACAGCCGGGTGAAGGAGGGGGCGATCCCCGTGCAGGACGTCGGACTGATCGACGCCGTACGCAGGGGCGAGGTCGAGATCGTGGCCGCCGTGGACGGTTTCGAGGAGGGCGGCAAGATCGTCCTGGCCGACGGCACCCGGATCTCCCCGGACACCGTGATCGCCGCCACCGGCTACGTCCGCGCCCTGGAGCCCCTCGTGGGCCACCTCGGCGTGCTGGACCCCCGCGGCAGGCCCGTCGTCCACGGCGCCCGCACCCCGAATACCGCCCCCGGCCTGTACTTCACCGGCTTCACGAACCCCATCAGCGGCAACCTCCGCGAGATGGCGATCGACGCCCTGAAGATCGCGAAGGCCGTCGCCCGGGACGGGTCGGGTGCGGTGTCGCGGCTGCCCGGTTAGCCCACGACCCACCTGCCCGGGCTGTGCCCGGGCAGTGCCAGGTCGGCGGCCACACCGTAGTGGTCACTCGCCTGCACACCGTCGACCGGCTCCACCAGGACCCTTTCGCACGAGGAGACCCGCAGGGTCGGGCCGTGGCGGCCGCACCGGAGCAGGACGTAGTCGATGCGGCGATCCGACGCCTCGGGCATGTCGCCCTGCCGTACGAGCGGGTTGGCGGAGCTGAACGTCGGTCCCGGTTCGCCGGGACGCGCGGCCGACCAGGCGTCCTGGAAACAGACGCTCATGCCGTCGAGCGACTGCAGCCCTTCAAGGAACCGCAGGCTGGCGGCCTCGGGCGGCGCGTCGAGGTCGCCGAGCAGGACCGTGTGGCGCACGGGGCGCTCGGCGACGGCCCTCTCGACCAGCCGGGCGGTGACGAGCGCCTGCAGCTCCCGCTCACGTTCCCAGCCGTAGGGCCAGCTCGGCTTGTGGTGCACCACGAGGAGCGTGCCGAGGGGCTCGGGCAGGGGGAGTTCGGCGGCGACGACTCCGCACCAGCTGGTGAGCGACGTCCGCCCGGTCACCTCCAGCGGGTCCGCCACGGTGCGCCCGAAGGGACGGCGGGCCGCCAGTACCGCTCCCACACCGTCGGCGGACCACCGGGGATGCGGAACGACGTGCCAGCCCGCGTCGACCAGGGCTCGCACGTCCCCACGCGTCACCTCCTGGAGGGCCAGCACGTCCGGCATCCGGCGCCGCAGCTCCCGCGCCAGGACAGCCCGGCGAGCTGGGCCGTCGGCGTACTGCGGCGCCAGCACGTTCATGGTCATCAACCGCACACCGGAGGTCGCCTCGCTCATCGTCTCAGGGTGACACAGTCAACTTCGCCCGCTCCCGGCCATTCCTGACATCACGTCAGTTCAGATAATCTGACAGAGCGTCAGTTAGCGGCTGTCTCACAGGAGCGGGCGGAACGATGCTTGGATCGACCCACGGCACCCTCACCACCGACTCCCGCCGGACCCGGGCCATCGCCTGTGGCGAGCGGTCCGGGCCCGTCGTGCACGGCAGGCCGGCCCAGACGGGAGACCTCGATGTCAGCGGGCGTCCGCTGCACGCCGGCGTACCCGACCTGGACCGATTCTTCCGCCCCCGGTCCGTCGCCGTGATCGGCGCGTCCGATGCCGAGGGGCGCCCCAACACCGGCATCACACGGCAACTGGCCGACTGGGCCGAGCGGGTCGGGGCCCGGCTGTATCCGGTGCACCCGAGCCGGCCGTCCGTCTTCGGCACACCCTGCTCCCCCTCCGTCGCCGGCCTGCCCGAACCGGTCGACCTGGCCGTGGTGCTGGTCGGCGACCCCCTCCCGGTGGTCGAGGAACTGGCCGAGGCCAAGGCACGGTTCGCGGTCGTCTTCGCCTCCGGCTTCGCGGAGACCGGGGCGGAGGGCGAGGCCGCCCAGCGGCGACTGACCGCCGCAGTCGAGCGGTCCGGGATGCGGCTGCTGGGCCCCAACACCAACCTCAACGCCTTCGAGCGGTTCCGTGACGACCTTCAGGGGCCGGCGATCGCGCTGATCACCCAGTCCGGCCACCAGGGCCGCCCCGTCTTCGCCCTCCAGGAACTCGGCATCCGCCTCTCCCACTGGGCGCCCACCGGCAACGAGGCCGACCTGGAGACCGCCGACTTCCTCTCCTACTTCGCCGAGCAGCCCGAGGTCGGCGCCATCGCCTGCTACCTGGAGGGCCTGAAGGACGGCCGCTCCTTCCTGCTCGCCGCCGACCGGGCCGCCCGGCGCGGTGTGCCGGTCGTCGCGGTCAAGGTGGGCCGTACCGAGACCGGCGCCCGCACGGCCGCCTCCCACACCGGCAAACTGACCGGCGCGGACGCGGTGGTGGACGCGGCGCTACGGCAGTACGGCGTGATCCGGGTCGACGGACTCGACGAACTCCAGGACACCGCCGCCCTGTTGGCCCGGGCTCGCCCGCCGCGCGCCGACGGGGTCGTCGTCTACTCGATCTCGGGCGGCACGGGCGCGCACGTCGCCGATCTGGCGACCGGGGCGGGCCTGCGGCTGCCGGTCCTGTCCGAGGCCAGACAGGCCGAGCTGCACCAGTGGATACCCGAGTACCTGAGCGTCGCCAACCCCGTCGACAACGGCGGGCACCCGGTCGGCGACTGGCGCGGCCGGAAGATCATCGACGCGATCCTCGACGACCCCGAGGTGGGCGTGCTCGTCTGCCCGGTCACCGGGCCGTTCCCGCCACTCAGCGACCGGCTCGTCCGGGACCTGGTGGCGGCGGCGGAGCAGACGGACAAGCTGGTGTGCGTGGTGTGGGGTTCGCCGGTCGGCACCGAGCCGGCCTACCGCGAGGTCCTGCTCGGCTCCTCCCGCGTGGCCACCTTCCGCACGGTCGGCAACTGCCTCACCGCCGTCCGCGCCTACCTCGGCCACCACCGCTTCACGACCGGCTACCACTCCCCCTTCGACGACGCCCCGCGCACTCCCTCCCCCTCCTACCGCAAGGCCCAGGCGCTGATGCGGCCCGGCGAGCAGCTGAGCGAGCACGCCGCGAAGCAGCTGCTGCGGGCGTACGGCATCCGCGTGCCGCGCGAGCAGTTGGTCACCAGCGCGGCGGCGGCCGTACGGGCGGCGGGGCTGGTGGGCTACCCGGTGGTGATGAAGGCCTCGGGCGCCCGGATCGCCCACAAGACCGAACTGGGCCTCGTGAAGATCGGGCTCACCTCGGCGAGCCAGGTCCGCGACGCCTACCGGGAGCTGACCGACATCGCCCGCTACGAGGATGTCCCGCTGGACGGCGTACTGGTCTGCCAGATGGTCGAGCACGGCGTCGAGATGGTCGTCGGGGTCACGCACGACGACCTGTTCGGGCCGACCGTGACCGTCGGGCTCGGCGGGGTGCTCGTGGAGGTCCTGCGCGACACCGCCGTAGGCGTGCCGCCGTTCGGCGAGGAGCGGGCGCGGGACATGCTCGCCGGGCTGCGCGGGCGGGCGCTGCTCGACGGGGTCCGCGGGCGGCCACCGGCGGATCTGGACGCGCTGGTCGAGGTCGTCCTGCGCGTGCAGCGCATGGCACTGGAACTCGGGGACCAGCTCGCCGAGTTGGACATCAACCCGCTCATGGTCCTGCCCCAGGGGCAGGGCGCGGTGGCGCTGGACGCGCTGGCGGTGTGCAGCCGATGACGGAACCCGCCGTTCTGCACACCACCGGCGACCACGTCCTCTCCCTCACCCTCAACCGGCCCCAGGCCCTCAACGCCCTCACGCCCGACCAGCGGGACGTGATCGTCCGGCTGCTGTCGGAGGCATCCGCGTCGGCGGAGGTACGAGCGGTCGTGCTCACGGGAACGGGGCGCGGCTTCTGCGCCGGCGCGGACCTCCGGGCCACCACCGCGACCGCCGAGGCGGGCACCGCCGCCACGACGACCGCACCTGTCGCCGGAGATGTCGCACGCACCCTCCGCACCGGCGCCCAGCGCCTGATCGCCGCCGTCCTGGACTGCGAGAAGCCGGTGATCGCGGCGGTGAACGGTACGGCCGCGGGGCTGGGCGCGCACCTCGCCTGGGCCTGCGATCTCGTCCTGGCCGCCGAGTCGGCCCGCTTCATCGAGGTGTTCGTACGGCGCGGCCTGGTACCGGACGCCGGCGGCGCGTACCTCCTCCCCCGCCTCATCGGCCCGCAGCGCGCCAAGGAGCTGATGTTCTTCGGCGACGCGCTCACGGCGGCCGACGCGGAGCGGATGGGGTTGGTTAACCGGGTCGTCCCGGACGCCGACCTGGAGAAGACGGCCCGCGCCTGGGCCGCACGCCTCGCCACCGGCCCGACCCGGGCCCTCGCCCTCACCAAGCAGCTCGTCAACGCCTCTCTCGACACCGACCGGGCCACGGCCCTCGCCGCCGAGGCCGCCGCGCAGGAGATCAACATGACGACGGCGGACGCGCAGGAGGGCGTACGGAGCTTCGCGGAGCGGCGGAAACCCGTGTACGAGGGTCACTGACCCTTCCTATCTGACGCTACGTCAGATTCAATGGTGGATGTGATGGGACAAGCAGGAATGGCCGAAGCCGCCGTCCGCTACCTCAGGTCGGCCCGCACACCCGCACCGGAGCCCGTCGAAGCGCTGCCGCGCCCCGCGCTGCGGTGCGTCGGCGAGGACGAGCGCGCTCCCCTGGACCCGGCGGAGTTCCGCCGCGTCCTCGGACACTTCGCGACGGGCGTGGCAGTGATCACGGCGCCCCCCACCACTCCGGGCACCACGGGCGACTCGCCCGCCGGCTCCCCCGCCGGCTTCGCCTGCCAGTCCTTCACGTCCCTCTCCCTCGTCCCGCCGCTGGTCGCCTTCATGGTCGGCCGTACGTCGACGACCTGGCCGCGTATCGCCAGGGCCGGGGTGTTCTGCGTGAACGTCCTGGGCGCCCACCAGACCGAGCTGTGCCGCGCCTTCGCGGTGAGCGGCGCGGACAAGTTCACGGGGGTGGCGTACGACGCGGCGCCGGTGTCGGGTTCGCCGCGCCTGTCGGGTGCCGTCGCCTGGATCGACTGCGCGATCCACGCCGTCCACACCGGCGGTGACCACCTCATCGTGGTCGGCCGGGTGGACGCCCTCGGTACGGGCGACGACGACGATCCGGACGGACCGCTGCTGTTCCACCGAGGGCGCTTCGCGCGGCTGTCCGATTGATCGAGCCGGTACGGATCAGGCGACGGCCAGCCGCCACAGCGAGGTGACCTCGGCGGCCCGTACGGCGTGCAGCGGATCGTCCGTGTCCCGCACGCGCGCGTGACGGGGGCGGGTGTCCAGACGGTCGACCACCCGCAGGCCCGCCGTGTCGATGGCGTTCAGCAGCTCGTCCCGGCTGCGCAGCCCGAGCCGTTCGGCCAGGTCGGACAGTACGAGCCAGCCCTCACCGCCGGGTTCCAGCCGGCCGCCGAGCCCGTCCAGGAAACCCTGGAGCATGCCACCGCGCGCGTCATAGACGCCGAGGTCGAGGTCGGAGGCGGGACGGGCGGGGATCCAGGGCGGGTTGCAGACCACCAGATCGGCGCGCCCCTCGGGATACAGCCCGGGCCCGGCGACGCGGACCACCCGCCCGAGCCCCAACCGCCGTACGTTGTCCCGCGCGCACTCCCGCGCCCGCGCGCTGACGTCCGTGGCCACCACCTGCCCGGCACCACGCCGGGCGAGCAGGGCGGCGAGCACACCGGTGCCGGTGCCCAGGTCGAACGCCGTACGCACACCGCCACCACGCGGCAGCGGCGCCCGCGCGACGAGATCGACGTACTCACCCCTGGTCGGCGCGAACACCCCGTAATGCGGGTGGACCCGCGCGCCCAGCGCCGGAACATACACACCCTTCTCCCGCCACTGCCGGGCACTGATCACACCCAGCAGCTCGGTGAGGGCGACGGCCATGTCCCCGTCGGACGGCCCGTACGCCTCACCGCACGCCGGCCGCACGTCAGGCGCCCGACGCAGCGCCAGTACGTGCTCCCGCTCCAGCAGCACGAGCAACTTGCCGAGCACGCGCGCACGGTGAGCACGGAACCGCCGGTACAGACGGAAGGTCTCGGCCGGCGTACCCGCCGGACCGGGCGCGGCACGACCGACACGGCGGTCCATCGCGCGCAACAACTGCCGCGCGTTCTGGAAATCCCCGCGCCACAACAGCGCGGTGCCCTCGCAGGCCAGACGGTAGGCGACGGCGGCGCTCATCCGGTCGTCGGCGACGACGACCCGACGGGGCAGGGGCAGCCCGGACTCAGAATGCCAGCGGGCGGAACGGGGTTGAGCCTCGATCCAGCGGATCGTGGACACGGCAAACTCCTCGGAAGGCCGAACGTGAACGAACCTGCGACGTCACGACGACCACGTCACCGAGAACCATGCCGAGTGTCATCGACGGACCTTCCAAGAGGCGAATGAACTGGCCCAAGGATAGGGCCAGCCGCGGGGTCCCTACGCGGGCGCGTAGCCGCTGTCGCGCCCGGCAGTCCCTTCTCAGGCCGTCACCGCCACCCCCACCCCCCGCCGCCGGATCACCAACGCCATCAACGCCGCCACCGCGCACAACGCCCCCGACGCGTACCAGACCACGTCGTACGACCCGAACGTGTCGCGCGCGACGCCGCCGAGGAAGGCGACCAGGGCCGCGCCGACCTGGTGGGAGGCGAGGACCCAGCCGAAGACGATCGCGCTGTCCTCGCCGTACTGCTCGCGGCACAGGGCGAGGGTGGGCGGGACCGTGGCGACCCAGTCGAGGCCGTAGAAGACGATGAAGAAGATCATCGGGGGCCGGACGCCGGGCGTCACCAGCAGCAGCGGGAGGAAGAGGAGGGAGACGCCCCGCAGGGAGTAGTAGACCGCGAGCAGGCGCCGGGCTTCGAAGCGGTCGGTGAACCAGCCGGAGGCGACCGTGCCGACGACGTCGAAGACGCCGATGACCGCGAGCAGCGAGGCGGCGGTCGTCAGGGGCATGCCGTGGTCGTGGGCGGCGGGCACGAAGTGGGTCTGGATCAGGCCGTTGGTCGAGGCGCCGCAGATCGCGAAGGTGCCGGCGAGCAGCCAGAACGGGCCGGTGCGTGCGGCCGAGAACAGCACGGTCACGGCCCGGCGGGCGGCGCCGGGGACCGGTGCGGGCTTCGGTACGAACTCGGTCGCGCCGTACGGCTTCTGGCCCACGTCCGCGGGGTGGTCGCGCAGCAGGAGCCAGACGAACGGGACGACCGCGAGGGCGGCGAGCGCGACCGTCACGGCGGCCGGGCGCCAGTCGTGCCGCTCGACGATCCAGGACAGCAGCGGCAGGAAGATCAGCTGGCCGGAGGCGGACGCGGCGGTGAGGATGCCGCTGACCAGGCCGCGCCGCTCGGTGAACCAGCGGTTGGTGACGGTCGCCGCGAACGCCAGCGCCATGGATCCGGAGCCGAGGCCGACCAGCAGGCCCCAGCACAGCATCAGTTGCCAGGCCGCCGTCATCCACACCGTGAGGCCCGAACCGAGCGCGATGACCGTCAGGGCGACCGCGACGACCCGGCGGATGCCGAAGCGGTCCATCAGGGCCGCCGCGAACGGGGCCGTCAGACCGTACAGCGCGAGATTGACCGAGACGGCGGCGCCGATCGTGCCGCGCGACCAGTCGAACTCGTCGTGCAACGGGTCGATGAGCAGGCCCGGCACGGAACGGAAGGCGGCCGCGCCGATGATCGTCACGAAGGTGACAGCGGCGACGAACCAGGCACGGTGGATGCGCCGCCTGCCCGCGGCGGGGGGTTCCGGTACGGATTCCTGCACGTCGGGGGCGGCATCGCTTGTCTGGGTCACGCCATAAGGCTTCCGGATCGCGATCCGTCTCATCGAGTGGCCTGAAAGACAGCATTCGCTAGGATCGGGCCATGCAGACCGTGCATACGGGCACCCGCGAAGCCTTCCGCCCCCACCGCGTCGTCGTCCTCGCCCTCGACGGGCTGCTCCCCTTCGAACTGGGCATCCCGCACCGCATCTTCGGCCGCCCCAAGGACGCCCGGGGGCGGCACCTGTACGAGGTCGTGACCTGCTCGGTCCGGCCGCCGGGCCCGGTCGATACGGACGCCGACTTCGCCATCCACGTCGCGCACGGCCCCGAGGCCCTGGCCGAGGCCGACACGGTGATCGTCCCGGCGTCGTACGAACTCGGCCCGGTCTACGACGAGGGAGTGCTGACCGACGAACTGGCCGCGGCCCTCGCCCGCCTCCGGCCCGGCACGCGCCTGGCCTCCATCTGCACCGGCGTCTACGTGCTCGCCGCCGCCGGCCTCCTCGACGGCCGCCCCGCCACCACCCACTGGGCCGACGCCGAACGCCTGCAGCGGCTCTTCCCGCAGGTCCAGGTCGACCCGGACGTGCTGTTCATCGACGACGGCGACGTGCTGACCTCCGCGGGGGTCGCCGCCGGCATCGACCTGTGCCTGCACATCGTGCGCCGCGACCACGGCGCCGCCGTCGCCAACGACGTGGCCCGCCGTACGGTCGTACCGCCGCACCGCGACGGCGGTCAGGCACAGTACATCGAGCGGCCGGTGCCCGATCCGCAGCAGGCCTCCACCACCACCGCCCGCGCCTGGGCCCTGGGCCGTCTCCACGAGCCGATCCAGTTGCGCGACATGGCCGCCCAGGAGGCCATGTCGGTCCGTACGTTCACCCGCCGCTTCCGCGAGGAGACCGGCGTCAGCCCCGGCCAGTGGCTCACCCAGCAGCGCGTGGAACGGGCCCGGCACCTGCTGGAGACCACCGACCGCTCCGTCGACCAGGTGGCCCGCGACGCGGGCTTCGGTACGGCACAGTCGATGCGCCAGCACCTCCAGGCGGCGCTCGGTGTCACGCCCACCGCCTACCGGCGGACCTTCCGGACCGGGAGGGACGGGTCGGCGGCCGTCAGAACGTGAGCACTCCGCGCGCCACCCGGCCCGCCTCCGCGTCCGCCGCCGCCTTCTCGAAGTCCTCGACCGGGTAGGTCCGGGTGACCAGTTCGTCGAGCAGCAGCCTGCCTTGGCGGTACAGGTCGGCGTACAGGGCGATGTCCCGCTGGGGGCGGGAGGAGCCGTAGCGGCAGCCCAGGATGGACTTGTCGAGGTACATCGACGAGACGCGGAAGGACGCCTCGGCCGCGGCCGGCGGCACCCCGAGGAGGATCGCCTGGCCGTGCCGGTCCAGTGCGTCGATCGCCTGCCGGATCAGCTCCACCCGGCCGACGCACTCGAAGGCGTGGTCCGCGCCCGTGGGCAGGAGGTCCCGCACGCCCTCCGTCGAGGTGAGGAAGTCCGTCGCGCCGAAGCGGCGTGCCACCTCCTCCTTCGCCGGGTTGGCGTCGACGGCCACGATCCGCAGGGCGCCCGCGAGCCGCGCCCCCTGCAACACGTTCAGGCCGATGCCGCCCGTCCCGATCACCAGGACACGGTCGCCGCGGTCGACCCGCGCCCGGTTCAGCACGGCGCCCACCCCCGTCAGCACCCCGCACCCGATGAGCGCCGCCGACGCCATGGGGACGTCCTCGGGGATCCGGACCGCCTGTACGGCCTTCACGACCGTGCGCTCCGCGAACGCCGAGTTCGCGGCGAACTGGTGGACCGGCACGCCGGCGTGACGGAACGGCCGGCCCGGACGCCCGATCGCCTGCCGGCACATCGTCGGGCGACCCCGGTCACACTCCGCGCACGTGCCGCAGTTCGCGAGGGTGGACAGCGCCACATGGTCACCGGGCGCCACGTGTGTGACGCCACTACCCACCGACTCCACGACCCCGGCACCCTCATGGCCCAGCACCACAGGGACCGGGAAGGGTATGGTCCCGTCCACCACCGACAGATCGCTGTGACACAGCCCGGCCGCCGAGATCGCGACCCGCACCTCACCCGGACCCGGCTCCCGCACCTGCAGATCCGTGACGACCCGGACCTGCTTCCCGTCGAAGATCACGCCTCGCATCACGCGGCTCCCTTGGGCTCCCTGGGCAGGCCGAGCACCCGCTCGGCGATGATCGTGCGCTGGATCTGGTCCGAGCCGCCGTAGATGGTGTCGGCCCGGGAGAAGAGGAAGAGGTGCTGCGCCGCGTCCAGTTCGTACGGCGACGCGAGGGACCAGTCCGCCGGACCGACGCTCGCCGCCGCACCCCGCACCAGCACCGCCAGCTCCCCGAGCCGCTGATGCCATCCGGCCCACAGCAGCTTCGCCACGCTCGGGGCACCCGGGTCGCCCGAACCGCCCAGGGTGCGCAGGGCGTTCCAGCGCATGGTGCGCAGCTCCGCCCACTGCCGTACGAGCCGTTCCCGTACGACCGGATCCTCCGCCGCCCCCGACTCCACGGCCGCCCGCACCACGCTGCCCAGCTCCCGGGCGAACCCGATCTGCTGCGCCAGCGTGGACACGCCCCGCTCGAAACCGAGGAGGCTCATGGCGACGCGCCAGCCGTTGCCCTCACCGCCGACGACGTGCTGCGCGTGCGCCCCGTCGAAGAAGACCTCGTTGAAGTCGCTGGTGCCCGTCAGCTGCCGGATGGGGCGGACCTCGATCCGGCCCGGCTGGTCCATGGGGACGAGCAGGAAGGTCAGTCCGCGGTGCCGCTCGGAGCCGGGCTCGGTGCGGGCGAGCACGAAGCACCAGTCAGCCTCGTGCGCCAGGGACGTCCAGATCTTCTGCCCGGTGACGCGGTAGGCACGGCCGTCGCCCTCGCGCACGGCCGCGGTACGGACCCCGGCCAGGTCCGAACCGGCGCCGGGTTCGCTGTACCCCTGGCACCAGAGTTCCTCCCCGGCGGCGATCGGCGGCAGGAAGCGGGACTTCTGCTCCTCGGTGCCGTGCGCCATGAGCGTGGGGGCCAGCAGGTTCTCACCGATGTGCCCGGAGCGCGGGGGCGCTGCCGACTGCGCGTACTCCTCGGCCCAGACGACCTGTTGGGTGAGCGTGGCGGTGCGATTCCCGTACCCGCCCGCGCCCCACCCGAGCCCGATCCACCCGGCTGCCCCGAGGGTGCGCTCCCAGGAGCGCCGGTCCCGTGCGTCCTCGGCGTGCGCGGCGAGCCAGGCACGAGCCTCGGCACGAAAGTCCTCGTCTTCTTGCGCGAACCCGAAATCCACGGTTGCCGCCTCATCTCGGTGACTGGGCTTGCGGTAAGGCCCCCAAGGGGCGCGGGGAACTGCGCGACCAGCCACCAACAACCCGCGGCCGCCACACCACACGCGCCCCCTGAGCTACTGGGCGTTCGGCCGCTCCCCCTCCTGCGCCGCCCTCTCCATCTCCCGCACCCGCTCGAGCATCGGCATCGGATCCACCCCCACGGACCCGGGCAGAAACTCCGCGATCCCCTCCACGGTCCAACCGCCGGAGGCATACGCGGCCCGCAGCTCCCTCGGCTGCGCCCACACCGCGATCTTCGCCCCGGCGACCGTGTACACCTGCCCGGTGATCCCCTGCTCCCGCGCCCCGTCGGACAGCAGATACACCACCAGCGGGGCGACATCCTCCGGCTCCCCGATCTCCGCCAGCTCCATCGGCACCCCCGCGGACATCCGCGTTCGCGCGACCGGCGCCACCGCGTTCGCGGTCACCCCGTACTTGTGCAGCCCCAGCGCGGCGCTCCGCACGAGTGAGATGATCCCGCCCTTGGCCGCGCTGTAGTTGGCCTGCGACACCGACCCCTGATGGTTGCCGCTGGTGAAGCCGACCAGTGTGCCTGCGCGCTGCTTGCGCATCACCGCCGAGGCGGCCCGGAACACGGTGAAGGTGCCCTTCAGGTGCGTCGCGACGACCGGGTCCCACTCCTCCTCGGTCATGTTGAACAGCATCCGCTCCCGGAGGATCCCGGCCACGCAGACCACCCCGTCGAGCCGCCCGTACGACGACAGCGCCACGTCGACGACCCGCTGCCCGCCCGCCATGGTGGAGATGTCGTCGGCGACGGCGACCGCGTCCCCGCCCGCCGCCTCGATCTCCTTGACCACGGCCTCGGCGACCGCACTGGTCGGGGAGGCACCGTCGACCGCCACGCCGTAGTCGTTGACGACGACCTTCGCCCCCTCGGCCGCCGCCGCGAGGGCGACCGCCCGGCCGATGCCCCGCCCGGCGCCGGTGACGGCGACGACCTTGCCTGCCAAGAAGTTCCCCACGCCCGGCCCCTTCCCGTCCCACGGTTTCTGACGGACCGTTAGATTTCGCAGACCTCCAGATTCTACGACCCGTCAGATACGGGAACACAAGCCCCGGGGAGGACTCATGTCGCTGCCGGACGCGTTCCACGACATCGCCAAGCGCGTGAACAACTGGGGCCGTTGGGGAGCCGCAGACGAGCTCGGCACACTGAACCTGATCACCGACGAGGTCGTCCGGGAGGCCGCGGCAACGGTCCGCACCGGCCGCCGGATCCCGCTCGCACTCCCCCTCCGGCGCGACGGCGTCCAGACGGGGATGATCCCGGGCCGGATCGACCCGCTGCACGTCATGGTGCAGATCAACCAGGAGCTCTTCGGCCCGGGCACCGTCGCGTGCAGCGACGATGCCGTGACGATGGGACTCCAGGCGGCCACCCACTGGGACGCGCTGCCGCACGTCTCGCACTCGGGCAGGCTCTACAACGGCCGCCCGGCAGCCTCCATCACCCCGCACGACGGCGCGGAGTTCAGCGGCATCGACAAGGTCCGGCACCTCGTCTCGCGCGGAGTGCTGCTCGACGTCGCCCGGGCCCGGGGCACGGACCGGCTCGACGGCGGGTACGCCGTCACGCCCGAGGACCTGGACGCCGCCGAGGAAATGGCCGGTACGCGCGTGCGGGCCGGCGACGTCGTGCTCGTACGGACGGGGCAGGTCCAGCTCTGCCTGGCCGGGGACCGGCACGCGTACGCGTATCCGTCGCCGGGACTGTCGATCCGGACGCCGGAGTGGTTCCACGCACGCGATGTCGCGGCGGTCGCCAACGACACCCTCACCTTCGAGGTGTTCCCGCCCGAGGTCGAGGACCTGTGGCTGCCGGTGCACGCCCTCCACCTCGTGGAGATGGGGATGCCGCAGGGCCAGAACTGGAATCTCGAAAAGTTGTCCACAGCCTGTGGAGAACTGGGCCGCTACGCGTTCCTGCTGGCGGCGACACCCGAGCCGTTCACGGGAGCGACCGGCTCTCCGGTGGCCCCGGTCGCCGTCCTGTAGGCCATGCAGGCCAGGGCGCGTGCCGCCGCCACCCCGCCGCAGGAAGCTGGATGGCGGCGCCGCGCTGCTCGCCCCGAGCACGGCAGCGCGCGCCGCCACCCGACTCCGGCGCTCCCGCCCCGGCTCCCGTGGCCCTGACAGGGAGCCGACGCCGAATCACGACTCACACTCGCCGAGGGCCGCCGTCGCAGGCCCTCGCCGTCCCCTCACGGCGAATCGCTGCCCACAAGCGTGAGCAAACCGTCACGAGGCGTCAACACCCGATCGGTGATTTGTTGCTTATGCGGCTTTCACCGCGGGCGCGCACGGAAGCACATCCCGGCGCATCGCCGCATGCCATGACCAAAACGGCGGACCCGCCGTGCGACCGTGCCCCGGCCCCGCCGCAACACCGCGCGGCATGTGCCGCCGTACACCGCACTCGTCGCGCCTCAGACCGCCTCGTACGCCAGCCCCTCGACGGACGCTCCACCGCCGCACGCCACCGCGCCGCCCCCGCACCCCGCCGTGACCTCGGGGGACTTCGAACACCGGTCCAGCTCGCACCAGATGCGCTTGCCGGTGCTCTCGACGCTCCAGCCCCAGCGGTCGGCGAGGCCGTCGACGAGGGCGAGGCCCCGGCCGCCGGTCGCGTCGTCGTCCGCGCACCGGGGCACGGGGGCCCGGCCGCTGCGGTCGGCGACCTCGAGGCGGACGGTGATCTCCTCCGTCACGGCGTGCGGCAGCGACAGCCGCAGCACGGCGGGCCGGCCGGTGTGCACCACGGCGTTGGTGACCAGCTCGGAGACGAGCAGGATCAGGGTCTCGGCGAGCGGCTCGTCGGCCTGTATGCCCGACCCGGCCAGGCGGGAGCGGGCCCACCGCCGGGCCCGCCCCACCTCTGCGGGGTCGGGCCGGATCTCCAGCTGCACTTGAAGCACCTGCACCGCTCACACCATCCGAACCGGCGGACACTTAGGCTCGCGCCTCACGAGGGCCACGATCGTAGCCATTTTCTGCATGGCCAGAACAACGGCCGGGACAAGGATCACGGAACGTGAATCCCTTGTGGGACAGCATGGTTGACGTACAGTCACCCCAACAAGCGCTTCGGGCATATTCCAGCGCGAAGGAGTACCCGTGCGGCATACTGTGCGACGCTCGTCGCGGGGAGTCGAACAGGTGGCACTACGGGGTAGCACCGCACTCAGAGCCACTCGCATCTCACACAAGGTACCGGAGCGGACAGTCGACTCCGGGCCGTGACGAGTCACTCCGAGGACACAAGCCGATATCAACGCTCCGTGATCACGGGATGCCACGATCCGCGACATGTTCGCGGGCATATTCGGTGACACCGCAGCCAGACGGCCTGTCACACCACTCCGGTCACCAGAGCGGCCGCCAGAGATTCCTCACTCTCCGTGACACCGCCCGCACGCTGGGTTCGAACCCATGCGCGCTTCAGATGCAGATGGACCTCGGACTCCCAGGTGAAGCCCATGCCGCCGTGCACCTGGAGACAGTCGCGGGCACCGCGCACGGCGGCCTCGTCGGCGAGCAGGCGGGCGGCGGCGATGTCGACCGGGTCGCCGGTGACGGCCGCCGCGTACACCGCCGCGCGGGCCGTCTCCGACCGGACCAGCATCCCGGCGCACAGGTGTGCCACCGCCTGGAAGCTCCCGATGGGCCGTCCGAACTGTTCGCGCGCCCGGGCGTGTTGCACCGCCAGCTCGCAGACGCGGGCGGCCGTGCCGAGCTGCTCGGCGGCGGTGAGGAGGACGGCGACGGGATCCGGTTCCGCCGCCGTGCCGCCGGGCACGCGGTGCAGCGGCGTCAACGGGTCGAGGGAGCGCACCGGCACGGCTCCGGCGGCGTCGCCGCGTACGACGTCGGCCTGCGCCAGCCACTCCGCCAGTGCGCCGTCGACACTCGCCACGACGGTCTCTCCGGTGGCCGCGCCCGGTACGGCACCGGCGGCTAGGTGGGTGGCGAGCAGCGGACCGGGCACCAGCGCCCGCCCGGCCTCCTCGAACACCAACACCGCCTCGGCCGCGCCCAGTCCGACACCGCCGTCCGCCTCAGGCAGCCGCAGCGCGAAGAACCCGGCGTCGCCGAGGGCCCGCCACAGTTCCCGGTCGAGCCGCGCGGGCGCCTCCGCGGCGGCCCGCGGCGCCGCCCCGTCGAAGTGCCGCGCCAGCAGCTGCCGCATGCCGTCCCGCAACGCCCGCTGGTCGTCCGTCAGCCGGAAGCGCACGGTCACCGTCCCTTCGGCAGGCCGAGGATCCGCTCGGCGATGATGCTGTGCTGGATCTGCGAGGTGCCGGCCGCGATGGTGTACGACAGGGAGGAGAGGCGGTCCAGCGTCCACGGGCGGTCCAGGTCGAGGCAGTCGGCGCCCAGTACCTCGGCGGCGGCGTCGTAGAGCTCCTGGCGGGCGTGCGAGTACCGCAGCTTGAAGACCGAGCCGCTGACGCCCGGCACTCCCCCCGACGCCTCCGCCGCACTCACGTTCCACTGCGTCAGCCGCCACAGCGCCCGGAACTCGGCGTGGAGCCCGCCCAGCCTGCGCCGCAGCGCCGGGTCGTCCCAGCGGCCGTTCTCGCGGGCCGTGACGGCCAGTTCGCCGAGGACGCGGCGGCAGGCGACGACCTCGCCGGCGAAGGCCGTGCCGCGTTCGAAGGACAGCGTCACCATGGTCACGCGCCAGCCGTCGTTCTCGTCCCCGACCCGGTTCCCCACCGGCACCCGCACCTCGTCGAGGAAGACCTCGGCGAACTCGGCCGATCCGGCGAGCGTGCGCAGCGGCCGTACGGTGATGCCGGGCGCGTCCATGGGCACGGCCAGCCAGGTGATGCCCCGGTGCCTGGGCGCCTTCGGGTCGGTGCGGACCAACAGCTCGCACCAGTCGGCGACTTCCGCGTGGGAGGTCCAGATCTTGGAGCCGGTCACCACGTAGGCGTCGCCGTCGCGCCACGCGCGCGTGCGCAGGGCCGCGAGGTCGGAGCCGGCGTCCGGTTCGCTGAAGCCCTGGCACCAGACCTCCTCGCCGCGCAGGATCGGCGGCAGCCAGCGCGCCCGTTGCGCGTCCGTGCCCTCGGCGGCGATCGTCGGCCCGGCGTGCAGCAGCCCCACGAAGTTGGCGCCCACGTAGGGCGCGCCCGCCTTCTCGGTCTCCTCCAGGAAGATCAGCCGGATGGTCGGCGAGGCGTCCCAGTGGACGTCGCCGTAACCGGCGTCGTGGAGCCTGCGCTGCCAGCCGAGGTCGTACGCCCGCCGCCCGGGCCAGTCGTCGGGGGACGGTTCGGGCGGGAGCCCCGGGAGCACCCGCGCCAGCCATTGGCGCAGCTTGGCCCGGAACTCCTGCTCCACGGGCGTGTCCGACAGGTCCATCAGCGGTCGAGGTCCAGGTCCAGCATCCGGATGGCGTTGCCCCGCATCAGCTTGTAGACCGTCTCGTCGTCCAGGCCCTTCACATGGTCGAGGGCGACCTCCTTGGTGTGCGGGAAGGTCGAGTCGACGTGCGGGTAGTCCGTCTCGAAGGTGGCGTTGTCGCGGCCGACGGCGTCGATCGACGCCACGCCGTGCTTGTCGCGGAAGAAGCAGCAGAAGATCTGCCGGTAGTAGTACGTCGAGGGCGGCTCGGGGATCGTGTCGCGGACGCCGCCCCAGGCCCGGTGCTCATCCCAGACGTCGTCGGCGCGCTCCAGGGCGTACGGGACCCAGCCCATCTGGCCTTCGCTGTAGGCGAGTTTGAGGCGCGGGAACCTCACCAGCACCCCGCTGAAGAGGAAGTCCATCATCGAGGCCATCGCGTTGTTGAAGCTGAGCGAGGCCTGGACGGCGGGCGGGGCGTCCGGGGAGGCGGCCGGCATCTGGGACGAGGACCCGATGTGCATGTTGACGACCGTGCCGGTCTCCTGGCAGACGGCGAAGAACGGGTCCCAGTAGCCGGAGTGGATGGACGGCAGCCCGAGGTGGGTGGGGATCTCGGAGAAGGTGACGGCCTTCACCCCGCGTGCGGCGTTGCGGCGGATCTCGGCGACCGCCAGTTCGACGTCCCACAGCGGGATCAGGCACAGCGGGATGAGCCGCCCGCCGCTGTCCCCGCACCACTCCTGCACCATCCAGTCGTTGTAGGCGCGCACGCAGGCCAGGGCGACCTCCTTGTCGTGCGCCTCGGCGAAGGTCTGGCCGCAGAACCTCGGGAAGCTCGGGAAGCACAGGCTGGCCTCCACATGGTTGAGGTCCATGTCCTTCAACCGCTCTTGGGGGTCCCAGCAGCCGGGCCGCATCTCCTGGCGGGTGATGCCCTCCAGGGTCATCTGGTCGCGGTCGAAGCCGACGGCGGCGATGTTGCGCTTGTACGGGAACTTCAGATCCTCGTAGATCCACCAGTCGGTGGGTGGGCCGTCCGGGTCCATGGTGATCCGGTACTTGCCGCCGACGTAGGCGAGTTCGCCGATCCCGGCGGTCAGCGCCTTGGGGCCGCGGTCGCGGTACTTGGCCGGCAGCCAGGTGTCGAAGAGGTGGGCGGGCTCGATCACGTGGTCGTCGACGCTGATGATGCGGGGCAGTTCGGTCGCCATGGGTCCCCTCCGCCGGACGGTACTTATCTGATGCAGCGTCAGTTAGCATCCCACCTGACGACCCGTCAGCCAAGGAGCAAGGGGGCAGCCGTGAACGAGACCCCGCACGCCCTGAGTTCGTCCCGCACCCTGTGGGAGCTGGTCGCCCGCCGCGCCGCCCGCACCCCCGACCGCCCGCTCTTCCTCCAGGACGGCCGGCCCGGGGGGCGCACGCTCACCTTCGGTGCCCTGCACGCGCGCGCCGAGCGGGTCGCGGCCGGCCTGTACGGCATGGGCGTACGCCCCGGCACGGTGGTCGCCTGGCAGCTGCCCACCCGCATCGAGACGGCCCTGCTGTCCTTCGCGCTGGCCCGCCTCGGCGCCGTGCAGACCCCGGTGATCCCCTTCTACCGGGACCGCGAGGTCGGCTTCGCGCTGCGCGAGTCGAAGGCGGAGTTCTTCGCCGTGCCGGGCACCTGGCGGGGCTTCGACCACACGGAGATGGCCAGGCGGCTCGGCGCGAAGGGCGTCTTCGAGGCGTACGACGACCTGCCCGACGGCGATCCGTCCGTGCTGCCCGCCCCGCCCTCCGACGGCACCGCGGTCCGCTGGATCTACTGGACGTCCGGCACGACCTCCGCCCCCAAGGGCGTGCTGCACACGGACCGTTCGCTCCTCGCGGGCGGCTCCTGCCTGGCCCACGCGCTACGGCCCTCGCCGGACGACGTGGGGTCGATCGCCTTCCCCTACGCCCACATAGGCGGGCCCGACTACACGGTGATGCTGCTGCTGTACGGCTTCCCGGCGGTGCTGTTCGAGCAGTTCGCGCTGCCGGACGCGCTGGCGTCGTACCGCACGCACGGGGTGACGATCGCGGGCGGGTCGACGGCGTTCTACTCGATGTTCCTGGCGGAGCAGCGGAAGCAGCCGGGAGTTCCGATCGTTCCTTCGCTGCGGCTGCTGGCGGGCGGCGGGGCGCCCAAGCCGCCGGAGCTGTATCACGCCGTGATCAGCGAGATGGGCGTGCAGCTCACCCATGGTTACGGCATGACCGAGGTGCCGATGATCACCATGGGGTCGCCGGACGACTCCCCCGAGCTGCTGGCGACGACCGAGGGGCGGCCGCCGGAGGGGATGGAGATACGGATCGTCGACGGCGAGGTGCGGTTGCGCGGGGAAGCGGTGTGCCGGGGATATCTGGACCCGGGGCAGACGGCCGAGGCCTTCGACGAGGACGGGTTCCTGCGCACCGGCGACCTCGGGCGGCTGACGGAGACCGGGCACCTGGTCCTCACCGGCCGGCTGAAGGACGTGATCATCCGCAAGGGCGAGAACATCTCGGCCCAGGAGATCGAGGACCTGCTGCACCGGCATCCGGCGGTCGGGGACGTGGCGGTGATCGGGCTGCCGGACGCGGCGCGCGGGGAGCTGGTGTGCGCGGTGGTGGAACGGCCGCCGGGAGCCGAGGCCTTGACGCTCGCGGCCGCGACCGCCTTCCTGCGCGCCGAGGGACTGTCCGTGCACAAGCTGCCGGAACGGCTGGAGGTGGTGGACGCCCTTCCGCGGGGCGAGACCCTGCGGAAGGTGCTGAAGTACGAGCTGCGCGAGCGCTATGCGGGCACGTGACGCCCGGCGCCCGGTGCCGCTACTCGGGGACGGTGAAGTAGCGGGCGAAGGCGGGGACGACCTCGGCCTCGCCGACCTTGCCGTCACCGTCCGCGTCGAGCGCGGCGGCGGCCGGGCCGGCGATGTCCTCGGGGACGCCGAGGCACTTCAGGACACGGGCGGCCTCCTCGACCGTCGCCGCGCCGTCACCGTCGGTGTCGGCGACGTCCAGGGCCGCGTGCAGGAAGGGACGGGCGATCTCGGCGAACCGGTCGGGGTTGTCGCGCAGCCGCTTGACCGCGCCGTTGACGAACTCCTCGCGCGTGATGCGCTGGTCGCCGTCGCGGTCCGCTATCCCGGCCATGCCCTGCCAGAACGCCTCGGCGCCGCCGTACAGCGCCTGTCCCTTGTCGGACCGGGCCGCCACGGCGAACTCCGTGAGCAGCGCCTTGGTCGCGCCGTAGAAGTCCTCGCGGTCGATGTAACCGTTGCCGTCCTGGTCGAAGGTGGCGAACCGGGCGGCGATCCTGCGCTCGTACTCGCTGCTGACCATGTCTCTTTCGGGCCGCCTTACGTCGGGTGGGGTGCTTCTCGCTCGGAGCGTACGACGGAGGGGGCCGTTCAGGCGCGGGAAAACGTCGCTTGTGCCAAGACCGGGGGAATTCCGGGACAACAGCGTGTCGGAACGGCAACACTCGTCCTACGGTGCGTCACCGGCCCGTCACGCGGACAGGGGTTCGCCCTCGTCGCCCAGGGCCGCGTCCAGATCGCCGTACACGTCGAACAGCCTGCGTACGCCCAGCGCGCCGAGGACCCGGTTGACATGGGATCCGTCGGCCGCGCCCCGGGCGGGCAGCACCAGCCGCAGCCGGCCCTGGCAGGAGCGGATCAGCCGGCGGGCGGCGATGAGCACGCCGACGCCGCTGGAATCGCAGAAGAACACCTCGGACAGGTCGAGGACGAGACAGTGGTGCCCCTCGGCCACCACGTCGTGCACACGCTGACGCAGCACCGGCGACGTCACCAGATCCAGCTCGCCCGACACCTGGAGCACGGCCCACTCGCCCTGCTCGCCGCCGGTCACTTTGAAGGTCACCACCACGCCCTTCGATCGCCAAAACGGAAGCAGTGCCTACGCTTCCTTGCAGCGCGGCTGCCCAGCGGCCGTTCCCTGAAACACAACCCGAAAAACGGATCCCCCGAGAAGAGGCTTGTTTTAGTCGACTTCGATCCTGTTCGATCCTCTTCGGTCAGGTCTGATCGGAGGGCGGCTGGGTAGGCGCGGCCCGACAGCACCCGTCGCGAGCGCCGTCGGTCCCCTACCATCTGCGGCCGACCAGGGGGCGCACATTGCCACAAAGGGGCGTGCGCTACCGGACGTGCCGACTACATTCGGGGAGACGTCGGACACAGTCTGGACAGGGCACGGGCGCGGGACACGAGCAGGGGGTGAGGAGGCGGCATGGCGAAAAAGGACGCACCGCCTCGCTGGGACCGCAAGATGCAGCAGCGGCTCGCCCGCGGGGAGGCCGCCGCCCTCGGTGAGCTCTACGACCGGTTCGCCTCCCTCGTGCACGGCCTCGCCCACCGCGTACTCGGCGACGAGCGCGCCGCCGACGGCATCACACGCGAGGTCTTCATCCACGTCTGGGAGCATCCGGACACCTACGACCCCAAGCAGGGCCCGTTGCGCACCTGGGTCGCCGCACTGACCCACCGCCTGGCCGTCCAGCGCCTGCGCGCCACCGAGACCGCCGCCCTCGCCCGCGAAGGCTCCGGCACCCCGGAGGAACTGGAGCACAAGGTGCGCCGGGCCTCGGTCGCCGCCCGTGCCGACTACATCGTCCAGTCCATGCCGGTCCCGCTGCGCTCGGCCCTGGAGCGGGCCTACTTCCAGCGCCGCGACTACCGCCAGACCGCCACCGACCTCGGCATCACCGAGGACGAGGCCCGCCGCCGCCTCCGCCTGGGCCTGCAACTGCTGTCCACCGCCCACGACTCGGAGGCACCCGGCGCACCGCCCGGATACGGGGGTGCGGTGTGAACGGGCCGGACCGGTTCGAGGCGCACGACGGCGATGACGGACCCGAGGAGAAGGACAAGCCCCGGAACGAAGGCGACATTCAGGACGAACGCCCCGAAGGCCCGCAGAACGAGCGTGCTGCTGGGCGCCCGCCGCGGATCCCCCTGCCCCGGGCCTCCGTCGAGGACAGCGGGCTGCCGTTGCCCGCGCTGGAGGAGCCCGGTGACGCGACAGAACCGCCGCCCGTACGGCCCGTGTTGGAGCACCCCGTGCTGAAGGCCCTGCTCGGCGCCTGGGCGCTGGCCGCGTGCTCGGCGGAGGAGGCCACGGCCGTCGAGGAGCACCTCGGCGAGTGCGGCGCGTGTGCCGACGAGGCCCGGCGGCTGCGCGAGGCGGTCGGGCTGCTGCAACGCCCCGACAGCCTCGACCTGGATCCGGGCCTGCGCACCCGGGTCCTGGAGTCCTGCCTGGAGCGCCGCCCGCCGCGCATCCCGGTGCCGGACTGGGCCGCCGCGTACGACACCGAGACCGCGCGCCTGGACGCCCTGCTCCAGGACTTCGGCGACGCCGAGTGGCACGCGCCGGTACGGCTGCGCTGGTTCCGGAGCGACGAGGCCACGAGCCGCCGCACCACCGTCGCCGGCGTCATCGCGCATCTGCTCAGCGTGGACGGGCTGGTCGCGGTCGCGCTGGGCCTCGACGACCCACTGGGCGACGTCACGTCCCGGCAGCCGACCCCGGCGTCCCGCACCGAGGCGTACTGGAGCGCCTCCCACTTCCCGCCCACCCGTGCCGTGCGGGCGCCCTGGCGGGAGCAGAGCCACAACCTCGTCCGCACGGTGTCCTTCACGGGCAGCGGCGTCGGCGGCCTGCCGGTGCCCTACGGCGACTTCGAGCTGCCCCTGCACGACGCGATGCTCGACCGGGCCTTCGAGTGCTGGGTGCACGCTGAGGACATCGCGAACGCGGTCGACTACCCGTACGACCCGCCCACGCCGCGCCACCTGCACCGCATGATCGACCTGGCCGCCCGCATGCTGCCGAACGCCCTGGCCGACCGCCGCCGCAGCGGCCTGGCCGCACCCGCCCACCACCGCCATCTCGTGACAGCGGGCGAACCGGGCCGCAGCCTCCGCCTGGAGATCGAGGGCTCGGGCGGCGGCGAGTGGCTGATCCCCCTCGACTCCCCCGCGGCCAAGGGCTCGGCCGAACACGAGGTGGCCCACGTGGCCCTGGACGGCGTGGAGTTCTGCCGCCTGGCAGCGGGCCACGTACCCCCACAGGAGGCGGCAGCGGGTCAGGTGGGAGACAGAGAGGCGATCAGGGATGTCCTGTTCGCGGCGGCGTCACTGAGCAGGATGTAAGTGGCTCAGGGGCGCGGGGAACTGCGCGACAAGCCACGGTCCACCCGCACCCGCCACACAAGCGGAACGTCCCGAGCTCCTAGGCGAAGATCACAGTCCGCCGCCCGTTGAGCAGAATCCTCCGCTCGGCATGCCACTTCACGGCCCGCGCCAGCGCCTGGCACTCCACGTCCCGCCCGATCGCGACCAGCCCCTCCGGCGTCACGTCGTGCCCGACCCGCTCGACCTCCTGCTCGATGATCGGCCCCTCGTCCAGGTCAGCCGTCACGTAGTGAGCAGTCGCCCCGATCAGCTTCACACCCCGGGCGTGAGCCTGGTGATACGGCTTCGCGCCCTTGAAGCTCGGCAGGAACGAGTGGTGGATGTTGATGATCCCCCCGGCGAGCGCCTTGCACAGGTCGTCGGAGAGCACCTGCATGTACCGCGCGAGAACGACCAGCTCGACACCCTCCTCGCGCACGATGTCGAGCAGCCGGGCTTCCGCCTCCGGCTTCGTGTCCTTCGTCACCGGGATGTGGTGGAAGGGGATGTTGTACGAGCCCACCAGCTCCGCAAAGTCCGTGTGGTTGGACACCACACCCGCGATCTCCACCGGCAACGCACCGGTCCGCGCCCGGAACAGCAGATCGTTCAGGCAGTGCCCGAACTTGCTGACCATCAGCAGGATGCGCATCTTCTCGTCGGCCCGGTTGATCTGCCAGTCCATCTGGAAGGAGTCACCGATCGCCGCGAAGCTGGCCCGCAGCTTGTCCAGGCTCACCGGCGCCTCCGCCGAGAAGTGGACCCGCATGAAGAACAGTCCCGTGTCGTGGTCGCCGAACTGCTGGCTGTCCTCGATGTTGCAGCCGGTCATGAACAGATAGCTCGACACGGCGTGCACGATGCCCTTCCTGTCCGGACAGGAGAGGGTGAGGACGTACTGGTCGGCCGGGGCCGCGGCGCTGGTGGACTGCTCGTTCATGCAGGACAGGTTCCCACAAGGAACCAGAGCACCGGCAACCGTCCCGCTACGCGGACCTCGTCATGATCCGCAGCACCTCCAGGCTGCGCGGCGGCGCGTCCGGCTCGTCACCGTCGCTCGCGGCCAGCCGGACATGCGCGTCCCGGGCCGCCCGGACCGCCTCCGGCCACGCCTGGTGCTCGAGGTACGTGGCGACCGGCGCGTCCGGCCCGACCTGGTGCATGATCCGCAGCACCCGCAGCACGGCCGTGTCGACGAGAGCCGCCTCCTGCGAGTCGCGGAAGATCGTGCCGACGTACTTCTCGGCGGACCAGTGGTCCAGCCAGGTGTCCTCGACCAGCCGGTACACCGCGTCGGTCACGTCGCCGAAGCCGTCCACGCCGGCCAGCCAGACGTCCCGCTGGAACACGGGATCGGAGAGCATGTGCAGCGCCGAGCGCACGTTGCTGCGCCAGCGCCACCACGGCATGTCATTGACAGGCATGCCGCCCATGGTGGATGAGCGACGGCCACGACGGGAAGAGTTCTCCGAAGCTTGCACGGTCATCGATCGTACGTTCCCCTTCACATCGGTCACACCGACCCCTGCAATTCACCTGTGCGTCACCGATCGTTGACCGGAGATCACTCCCGGGTTAGTCGTGTGGCGGAATCGTGCAGAGCCATGACCGGCAGGCGACGCAACCGCAGCACATTCCTCCCCGGCCTCCTCACCCGTCACGCCAGAACCGGCGTCCTCTCCGCGGGCACGGCGGTCGCGTGCGCGTCGCTCCTCGCCGGCTGCGGGGTGGTCCCCGGCACCACGGGGGATGCCGGGGACGACCCGATCACCGTCATGACCTGGGCGCCGCAGGACACCAAGGCCACCAACAAACCCGGCATGCCCGCCCTCGCACGCGCCTACGCCCGCTGGGTCAACGCCAACGGCGGGATCAACGGCCGCAAGCTCGACGTGCTGACCTGCAACGACCACAACGACAGCGTGGCCGCCGCCAAGTGCGCCCGGCGGGCCGCCAAGGAGAACGTCGTCGCGGTCGTAGGATCCTACAGCCAGTACGCCGACTCCTTCTTCCCGTCCCTGGAGGGCGCGGGCATCCCGTACATCGGCGGCTACGGCGTCACCAACGCCGAGTTCACCAGCCCCCTGTCCTACCCCGTCAACGGCGGCCAGCCCGCGCTGCTCGCCGGGCTCGGCAGCGCGCTCGCCGACGGCTGCGGGCCCGTGGCGCTGATCCGGCCCGACACCATCGCGGGCGACCAGCTTCCCCCGCTGCTCGACTCCGGCCTGAAGGCGGGCGGGCACAGGCCCGCGAGGGACCAGCGGGCGGCGGAGGACGCCACCGAGTACGACGGCCAGGCCCAGCGGGCGCTGGAGACGACGACCACCGACCCGGTGGACAGGGGGTGTGTGGTGCCCGCGCTCGGGGACCGCAACGGCACCTTCATGGACTCCTTCCGCCGGGCCCGCGAGGACTATCCCGACGTACGGACGGCCACCGTGCTCGGCAGCGTCGACCAGACGGTGATCGACGCGACCGGCGGGGCGTCGGGTCCGTACGAAGGCTCGTACATCACCGGCTGGTACCCGGTGGAGAGCGATCCCCGCTGGGACGCGATGAAGCGGGTGATCAAGGAGGAGGCCTTCGACGACAACCGCATCGACCCCGCGGACGCCGGAGTGCAGACCACCTGGATCGCCTACACCGTGTTCCGCAAGATCGTCGAGTCGCTCGGCGACGGGGAGGT
Source organism: Streptomyces sp. SID5464 (assembly GCF_009862985.1). Taxonomy (NCBI): domain Bacteria; kingdom Bacillati; phylum Actinomycetota; class Actinomycetes; order Kitasatosporales; family Streptomycetaceae; genus Streptomyces; species Streptomyces sp. SID5464. The sequence continues at coordinate 285,631 of NZ_WWIQ01000010.1, forward strand.
GACCGCCGACACGGTCACGGAGGCCCTCGACGACGGCCTCAGGATCAGCACGGGCGGGCTCACGCCGACGCTTCAGTGGCGCTTCCAGGACAAGCTCGCCTCCGTCGGATTCCCGCGCCTGGTCAACGCCAACGTGACCCTCCAGGTGGTGCGGCAGGGACGGCTGGTGTCGGCGCGGAAGGGCTTCGTCGACACGACGAGGACGCTGCAGAACGCCGACGTGAACTACTGAGCCCGGCTCAGCAGTTCACGCCCGGCCGGGAGCACTCACAGCTGCGTCGGCTGCCGCTCGGTCAGGCCGTATTTCTTCGCGATGCCGTTCCACAGCTGGGCCGCCTTGGTCTTCTCGGCGCTCGCCACCCCGCTGGCCCGGTTGCCGGCCTGCGTCTGGCCGGTGACGCGGGCCTGGCCCTTCTTGCAGCCCTTCTTGCCTGCGGTCTGGTCGGCCCAGGCCGCGTAGTGGTTGTCGGCCGAGGCCGAGGCCTGCCACGCCTTGGTGAGGGCGGTGGTCAGCGCGGCGTGGTCGGGCAGCTTGTCGACCGTGATGCCGGAGAGCCGGGTGACCAGCTGGTTGCGCTGCTTGGCCGCGTCGCGCAGGTCCTTGGCGGCCTGGGCGAGGTTGTCGCAGCCCTTGACGTCGGCCACCGCGTTGATCACGGTGCTGCGGCTGTTGCCGCTGTCGGCGAGCAGCTTGTCCAGCTCGACCGCCTGCGCGCGGGCCGGGTCGGCGGACGGCGAGGCGGAACCGTCCGTCGCGGGCGCCGAGGCGGCCACGGTCTTGTTGTTGTCACCGCTGTCGTCACCGCCTCCGCCACCGGCGAGCAGCGCGCCGGCGCCGACGCCGAGGACGGCGATGCCGATGCCGACGGCCGCGATGACCGGCACGCGCGAGCCGCTCCGGCCACCGCGGCCGGAGCGGCCGTCGGACTGGCCGCCGCCGGGCGGCGCGTAGGAGGGCTGGGGGTGGGACTGCGGCTGCTCGAAGCGGGGCATCTGCTGGGTGGCCGCGGCCGGACTCTCGGCGCCGTGCTCGCTGCGGAAGAGGTTCTCGAACCCTGCGGGCGGCTGCTGGCCACCGCCTGGCACCGGCGCGATGTACTGCGTCGCCTCGGCGTCCGGGTTCGAGGCGGGCGGCAACGGCCCGGTCCCCAGGAACCGCGTCGCCTCGGAGTCCTGCTCGGCGGGCATCTCGGGCGGCAGCGCGCCCGGGCCCACCGGGGGTATGTACTGCGTCGCCCCCTCGTCGGCCGGGGTGGCGGCGACGGGCGGCAGATACTGGGTCGCCCCCTCGTCGACGGCCGGGGGCAGGGGGGCACGTCCGGCAGCGGCGCCGTGTCCGCCGGAGGCCGGCGGCTGCGGGCCACCCGCGGCGACGGACCCGTACGCGTCACTCTGCCGGGGCAGCTGCCCACCGGCAGGCCCGTACGCACCGGAGGGCGCGCCTCCGGCGGGAGACCCGTGGACGTCGGACTGCTGCGGCGGCTGCCCGCCCGCGGGGCCGTTCCCGTAGGCATCGGCCTGCTGCGGCTGCTGCCCCCCGGCGGGGCCGGTCCCATAGGCACCGGTCTGCTGCGGCTGCTGCCCCCCGGCGGGCCCGTTCCCGTACGCGCCGGACTGCTGCGGCTGCTGCCCTCCGGCGGGCCCGTTCCCGTACCCGCCGGGCCCCTGGGGGCCCGGTGACCCGGCAGGGGAGTTGTACGCGTCGGCGCCCTGCTGGTGTGAACCGCCCGTGCCGGCGGGCCCGTACGTGCCGGAGGGCGCGCCTCCGGCAGGTGACCCGTACGCGTCGTGCTGCTGCGGCGGCCGGCCGCCCGCGCCCTCCGGAGGCAGCGGGGCTCGGCCCGCAGGAGCGCCGTACTGTGCGCCGTCGGCGGGCGCGCCGTAGGAGCCGGCGTACGGGTTCGGGGACTGGGCGCCCTCGGGGGGCAGCGCGCCCGGGCCCGGTGTGCCGGGGGCGGGGTGCTGGGCGTCCCAGGCCGGTGGCTCCGTCCACTGCTGGGGCGGCGGGGACTGCCAGCTCTGGCCCGGCTGCGCGGGCGGGGTCTGCTGGTCGGGCCCCCAGGGCTGGCCCCAGGTCTGGCCCTCGGCGGGAGCCGAGGCCGGGGTCTGGCCGGACCGGCGGCCGGCGGGCGCGTCACCGCGTCCGCCCGTCATGCCCGGCAGCAGGGGCTCGCCACCGTCGGAGGGCAGCACGATGCCTTCGCGCGCGGGGCGCGCCGAGGGCTCCTCGCCCTGTCCACTCTGCGTCACCGGGACTCCTACTAATGGGGGACCTTGTGAATCGTCGGGTCACGCTACCGGGTCCCCTGAGCCCCGTGCCACGCAGCACAGGACGTGACCTCCTGCCCTGTGAGCGCGGTAACAAAACCGGGTCACGGCTCGCTGCTCATGTCACCTCCCGCGCGCCAAGCCGCCGTTTTCCTCACGTTCACGCATGCGCCGACCCTGTGTTCACGCCGCCGCCTGAAGGTCCAGCCGCGCCCCGAACTCCCTGACCACCGCCTCGTCCCGGTACGGCTCCAGCCGCTGCTGGAAGTCCTCCAGATACTCGGCCCCCCGGTTGGAGCGCAGCCCCTCCAGGAGTTCGACGGCCTTCATGCCCGTACTGCACGCCTCTTCGATCTCGCGCTGCTGCACCTGTGCCGTGGCCAACAGCACATAACCGATGGCCCGGCGGCGGGCCCGCGTCTCGGGATGCCCGGCCAGCGACTCCTGCGCGCACCGCGCCGCCGCCTCGGCCTGCCCGAGATCCCGGTGGCAGTGGGCCAACTCGTCGGCGAGATAGGCCTCGTCGAAGTGCCCGATCCACGCCGGGTCGTCCCCGGCGGCCGGGTCGGCCGCCTCCAGGGCGCTCACCGCCCGCCCGGCGCAGGACTGGGCGGCGCGCGCGTCGCCCATCAGGGCGTGCCCGCGCGCCTCCGCCGCGTGGAACATCGACTCCGCACGCGGCGTCACGCGCCCCCGCGCCCCCTCCTGCGCCGCCCGCGCCAACTGCGCGATCTCCCGCGGGTTCCCGAGCTGCGCGGCGAGATGGCTCATGGAGGCGGCGAGCACGTACCCGCCGTAGCCCCGGTCCCCGGCCGCCTGGGCGAGCCGCAGCGCCTGGATGTAGTAGCGCTGGGCCAGGCCCGGTTGCCCGGTGTCCACGGCCATGTACCCGGCGAGCTCGGTCAGCCGGGCCACCGCCGCGAACAGGTCCCGCCCGACCGCCTCCCGGTACGACCCCGCCAGCAGCCCCGAGACGACGCTGTTGAGGTAGTGCACGACGACCGGCCGCACGTGCCCGCTGCCGTACTGGTGGTCGAGATCCACCAGCGCCTGCGTCATGGCCCGCACCGCCTGCACGTCGGACTGCCCGACCCGCGGCCCGGCCGAGCGCGACACCTGGCCGTCGGGTGCGGAGATCAGCCAGTCACGGCTGGGCTCGACCAGCGCGGACGCGGCGACGGAGGAGCCGGACAGGAAGTCCCGCCGCCCCACGTCACTGCGCCACAGCTCGCAGACCTGCTCGATGGCCCCCAGTACCGTCGGCGAGAACTGCAGACCCACGCCCGAGGCGAGGTTCTTGCCGTTGGCCATGCCGATCTCGTCGATCGTGACCGTACGGCCGAGCTTGCGGCCGAGCGCCTCGGCGATGATCGCCGGGGCCCGTCCTCGCGGCTGCTGCCCGCGCAGCCAGCGCGCCACCGACGTCTTGTCGTAGCGCAGGTCGAGGCCGTGCTCGGCACCGCACATGTTGACCCGGCGGGCGAGGCCGGCGTTGGAGCATCCGGCTTCCTGGATGAGCGCCTGGAGCCGTTCGTTCGGCTGCCTGGCGACGAGCGGCCTTGCGGCCATGGCGTACCCCCTGTGGCTGCGGTGCCTGCCCACGCACCGAGTTGACGTGTCTTCCGCGGCCGGGTCCCTCGCGTCCCGGCGAAAAGATCCGGCCGTGAAGATCAATGCCCCGCCGACCAGGCGAAAATGCGAGGCATGTGAGGATTGCCGGGGTAACGGCTGTTGCCGGCCCCACTCGTGGCTACCCAGCTCCGGCCACGGATCCTCCTGCGCGCCCCCGCACATGCACCCATGCGCCCCGACGACAAGGGCGATGCTCCTCCCCGCGCACGCGGGCGGGCGTAACCCCTGGTGACGACCGGAGTTGTGTTCATCGTGGAAGAGACGATCGCCGGCACCGAAGCCGCTCAGATCCCGAAGCAGCGCGGGGAATCGCTGCTGGAGACCGCTGTCCGCTACGCCGAGGAGCGCCACTGGGACGTGTTCCCCGGCACCTGGCTGGAAGCCGTCGACGGCGCCCAGCGCTGCTCCTGCGGTGACGCCGCGTGTCCGGCCCCGGGATCGCACCCGGCGCGCCCGGACTGGGCGACGCAGGCGACGGGCAGCGCGACCGTGGCACGGCGGATGTGGCAGAAGCAGCCGACGGCGTCGATCCTGCTGCCGACGGGGCGTACGTTCGACGCGATTTCCGTGCCGGAGACCGCCGGGTTCCTCGCCCTGGCGCGGATGGAGCGGATGGAGCTGACGCTGGGGCCGGTGACGCTCACGCCGGATCGGCGGATGGAGTTCTTCGTGCTGCCGGGGGCGTCCGTGAAGGTGCCTGACCTGGTGCGGAAGCTGGGCTGGTCGTTGTCGTCGCTGGATCTGACGGTGCTGGGCGAGGGTGGGTACGTGGCTGCGCCGCCCACGCGGTTCGGGTCGCGCGGAGCTGTGCAGTGGGCCTGCCGGCCTACGCCCGCGAATCGGTGGCTGCCGGATGCGGAGGAGTTGATCTCGCCGTTGGCCTATGCGTGCGGCCGGGATCGGTAGCCGCGCCTGTTCGTCTGCCTGGTCGCTGGTGTGCGGCGACTGCTGGTTGTGTGTGGTTGATCGCGCAGTTCCCCGCGCCCCTGAAGAACGCCACCGTAGGGTTCAAGGTGACGGAGGGAGACGCGGTGGGATCCAGCGCTGTGCGTGTGCAGGGGCTCTGGAAGCGGTTCGGGCAGCAGGTCGCTGTTGCCGGGGTCGACCTGGAGTTGCCCGCGGGCAAGTTCATCGGGCTTGTCGGGCCGAACGGGGCCGGGAAGACCACCACCCTGTCGATGGTGACCGGGCTGCTCCGGCCCGACCACGGGACCGTCGAGGTGGTCGGGCACGACGTGTGGCGGGACCCCGTCGAGGTGAAGGCGCGGATCGGGGTGCTGCCGGAGGGGCTGCGGCTGTTCGAGCGGCTGTCCGGGCGGGAACTGCTGGCGTACACCGGGCGGTTGCGCGGACTGCCCGGTGCCGAGGTCGACAAGCGGGCCACGCAGCTCCTCGACGTCCTCGATCTGGCGGGCGCCCAGCACAAGCTCGTCGTCGACTACTCGACCGGCATGCGAAAGAAGATCGGCCTCGCCACGGCTCTCCTCCACAATCCCGAAGTGCTGTTCCTGGACGAGCCGTTCGAGGGCGTCGACCCCGTCTCCGCCCAGACCATCCGGGGCGTCCTGGAGCGGTACACCGCCTCCGGCGCCACGGTCGTGTTCTCTTCCCACGTCATGGAGCTCGTCGAGTCGCTGTGCGACTGGGTGGCCGTGATGGCCGCCGGACGGATCCGCGCGCACGGGACGCTGGCGGAAGTGCGGGGTGACGCGCCCTCGTTGCAGCGGGCGTTCCTGGAGCTCGTCGGGGCGCAGAGCCGGGACGCCGGGTCCGATCTCGACTGGCTGGGCGGCGGGTCCCGGTGAGCGACTCCACGATCACCCCCGTCTTCGTACGGCTGAAGCTGTCGCTGCTGCGCAACGGGCTGCGGCAGTCCGGGGGCCGTAAGGCCGCCTACATCGCGTCGGCCGTCTGTGCTCTGCTGTTCGCCGCGTTGCAACTGATCGGCCTGATCGCGCTGCGCGGGCACGCGCACGTCGAGTCGCTGGTCGTGCTGGCGGCGGCGGTGCTGGGGCTCGGCTGGGCGGTGATGCCGCTGTTCTTCCCCAGCGGCGACGAGACGCTGGATCCGACCCGGCTGGTGATGCTGCCGCTGCGGCCCCGGCCGCTGGTGCGGGCCCTGCTCGTGGCGTCGCTGGTCGGTATCGGGCCGCTGTTCACGCTGTGCCTGCTGATCGGTTCCGTGGTCGCGGTGGCCCGGGGCGGGGCGGCGTTCGCGGTGGGCGTGGTCGCGGTCGTCCTGGCGCTGCTGGTGTGCGTGGCTCTCGCGCGGGCCGTCGCCGCCGCCAACGTACGGCTGCTGACCAGCCGCAAGGGGCGGGACCTCGCCGTGCTGAGCGGGCTCGTCATCGCGATCGGGGCGCAGGTCGTCAACTTCGGCGCGCAGCGGCTCGGGGCGTCCGGCCTGGGCGAGCTCGACCCGGCGGCGGACGTGCTCCGGTGGGTGCCGCCCGCGTCGGCCATCGGGGCCGTGCACGCGGTGGGCGAGGGATCGTACGGTCTCGCCCTCGCGCAACTGGCGCTGACGGCGGGCGCGCTGGCCGCGCTGCTCGCCGTGTGGTCACGGCATCTGACCCGGCTGATGACCTCGCCCGACGGGTCGACGCTGCCGGCCGCCGGGACGGCCGCCCGCGAGCGGACGTCCAGCGGGCTCGGACGGCTGCTGCCCGCGGGCCGTACGGGGACGGTCATGGAGCGCAGCCTGCGGTACGTGTGGCGCGACCCCAAGACCAAGGCGGCCTGGGTGACGTCGCTGGCCATCGGGCTGATCGTGCCGGTGTTCAACGCCTGGCAGGGCACCGGGTCCGTGTACTTCGCCTGCTTCGCCGCCGGGATGCTCGGCATCCAGATGTACAACCAGTTCGGGCAGGACACCTCGGCGTTCTGGATGGTCGCGATGACGATCTCGTCGACCCGCGACGCCTACGTCGAGCTGCGCGCCCGTGCCCTGGCCCTGCTGCTGATCACCCTGCCGTACGCCACGCTCGTCACCGTCGTGACGACCGCCGTGCTCGGCGACTGGCGGCGGTTGCCCGAGGCGCTGGGGCTGTCCTTCGCGCTGCTCGGCGCGATGCTCGCGACCGGGGCGTGGACCTCGGCCCGCTTCCCCTACTCCATTCCGCAGGAGGGCCACAAGAACGTCGCCCCCGGGCAGGCCGGGCTCGCCTGGATCTCCATCTTCGGCGGGATGATCGCCGCCGCCCTGCTGTGCGCGCCGGTCATCGCGCTCACGATCTGGCTGAACGTGAGCGCCGGGGGCGACGACTCGACGTGGCTGCTGCTGCCGGTGGGCGCGGGGTACGCGGCGGCGCTCACGGCGGTGGGACTGCGGTTCGCCGCTCCGCAGACGGCCCGGCGGTTGCCGGAGATCCTGACGGCGGTCAGCAAGGGGTGACCAGGGGGCTTCCGAAACACCCCCAGGGGCGTCAGTCGGCGCTCAGGGCGTCCAGGAACGGTTCGATCGCCGCCCGCCAGGCCTCCGGCTGGTCGTAGTGGACGAGGTGGCCGGCGTCGGCGACCTCCGCGTACTGGCCGCGGGGCAGGACGCGGACCATCTCCTGGGCCTCGGCCCGGCCCAGCTCGCCGTCGAGGCCGCGCACCACCAGGGCGGGGCAGCGGACCTGGGCCAGCTCCTCCCAGTGCGCGTCGTACACCCACGTCTCGCGGGAGCGGAGCATCTGCTCCGGGTCGAAGACCGGACGCCAGCCGTCCGGGGACTCGGCCATCACCTCGGCGTAGAACTCGCCGCGGGCCGGGTTGGGCCGCTCCACCCAGGGGTCGTCCTCGCCGAACCACTTGCGGACGTCGGCGAGCGTGGCGAAGGGCAGCGGCCAGGACTTGAACCACTGGTCCCACTCGCGCTGCGACGCGGCACCGAGGGCGGAGGCCCGCATGTCGCAGATGATCAGGCCACGGACCAGGTCGGGGCGCTTGGCGGCGAGCTGCCAGGCGGTCAGCGCGCCCATGGCGTGGCCGATGAGGACGACCGGGGCGAGGCCGAGCTGTTCGAGAGCGGCCTCGGCGTCGTCGACGTAGGCGTCACGGGTGAAGGAGCCCTGCGGGGGCTTGTCGCTACGGCCGTGGCCGCGCTGGTCCAGGGCGACCGCTCGGTACCGGGCGGAGAGCCAGCGGGCGGTGGACGCCCAGTGCGAGGCGCGGCCCATGAGACCGTGCAGTAACAGCACGCCCGGGGAGCCGTCCGGCACGTCCCGCGCTGGATCGGATCCGGCTGGATCGGTCTTGGGCGGGTCGCCGAACTCCCAGGCCGCGAGGCGTACGCCGCCCGTCCCGGTCACGTCGATGCGTCGCGCCATGTCCTGGCACCCCCCAAGCTTCGCGCGGACCGTGGCCGTCTCGGGCCGGTCGGTCCTGTGAACCGTGTTCTGCCTGCCGTGCCTGTTGCCGTTCCTCGTGGTTCCTGCCGGAGTGCACATCCCTGTAGCGCACATTCCGGTGGGTACGTCACCCGCAGATTATCGAATGGCCATTCGAGGAGGCCGTTCTCGCGGACAACACCCCTCGTTCGAGTGACCACCCCCAAGGATTGATCGCCTCGACCGAGGGGAGATCTTCAGCGGGGGGCGGACCGCTCGGGGAAACCGGTCCGCGGGGAATGACCCTGAGAGCTCGGGGCTCCGGGTCAGCACAGGGGAGGACAGGCCCCGGCGCCACGCGGCGCCGGGGCCCTCCACGTCTCCACGGCACATCCTTCCGCCCCCTCCCCGGCCGGACGACATCGCTGTCGAACCGCGGCCAAGAGCCCTCAGGTCATATGCCTCACGCGACAGCGTCGCACGGGAAGCCCGCGAGCGCTGCCATTCGACGGACTGAATCATGGATCCGACGGGATCACGCCAACGCCACAACCGCCCCACCCGCAACGGGAGTTGGCGACCACCCCGAGACCGGTTCCGGGCCGGGATCAGGGCTTGGCGACGAACACGTGGGAGGCGACGTCCGACTCCAGCTCGGCCGCCTCGCCACCGCTGCCGACCAGCACACCGCCCGCCGACTCCGTCACACTCACCACCGAGCCGGGCTGCACGCCCGCGCGCCGCAGCGTGTACATCAGCTGCGCGTCCGTCTGGATCGGCTCGCCGATCCGGCGCACCACGACCGTCTTGCCCTCGGCGCCCGGGTCGAGGCTGGCCAGCGACACCATGCCCTCGTCCAGGAACGGGTCGGCGCCGTCCTTCTCGCCGAGCTCCTCCAGCCCCGGGATCGGGTTGCCGTACGGCGACTCCGTCGGGTGCCGCAGCAACTCCAGGACGCGGCGCTCCACGGCCTCGCTCATCACGTGCTCCCAGCGGCACGCCTCGGCGTGGACCTGCTCCCACTCCAGACCGATCACGTCGACGAGCAGACACTCGGCGAGGCGGTGCTTGCGCATCACGCGCGTGGCGAGACGACGGCCCTCGTCGGTGAGCTCCAGGTGCCGGTCGCTGGCGACGGACACCAGGCCGTCGCGCTCCATCCGGGCCACGGTCTGGCTGACCGTCGGCCCGCTCTGGTCCAGCCGCTCGGCGATACGGGCGCGCATGGGGACCACACCCTCTTCCTCCAGCTCGAGGATGGTGCGGAGATACATCTCCGTGGTGTCGATCAGTCCGGACATACGTGCCCCTCGAATGAGATCTGCCGGAGGCTGGACGGCTCACCGGCGTGTGCGCTGGCCCTGCACCCAATTCTGCCGGATACCACCGACAACCGTGCCGCGGGAGGGAAAGCGGAGGTTATCCGGGCCCGCGGCGGGGTACGACGGAGCCTTTCACAACCGCAACGAGCGCTCTCCCGGCCCCGCCGGGCTTTTCCCGGCTCCGCCGGGCCTTTCACGGCCGTATTGACACCGCACTGGTCCAGACCGCACCGTGATGCGCGACACCCGCCCCAGGTCAGCCCGAAGGGACTCCGTATGAGCGAGCGCGCGCCGGCCGGCCGGTTCCTCGACGCCGCGATCGGCCTGCTGCGGCGGGTCCGCGACGAGGAGGCCGACAGCATCGCGGCGGCCGGGACGCTCCTCGCCGACACCGTCGAGAACGGCGGCCGTCTGTTCGCCTTCGGCGCCGGGCACTCCTCCCTCGCCGCGCAGGACCTCGTCTACCGCGCCGGCGGTCTCGCCCTGATGAACCTGCTCGCCGTGCCGGGAGTCGTCGGCGTCGACGTCATGCCCGCGCCGCTCGGCTCCGCGCTGGAACGCGTCGACGGCCTCGCGAGCGCCGTCCTGGACAGCTCCCCGCTCCGCGCGGGCGACGCCCTGCTGATCATCTCCCTCTCGGGGCGCAACGCCCTCCCCGTGGAGATGGCCCTGCACGCGCGCGCCCTGGGCGTGCAGGTCATCGGCGTGACGTCGGTGGCGTACGCCTCGGAGACGAAGTCGCGGCACGCCTCGGGGACGTATCTCAAGGACCACTGCGATCTCGTCCTCGACTCGAAGATCGCGGTCGGCGACGCGGAACTCACCCACGACGACGTGCCCGCCCCCTTCGCCCCCGCCTCCACGGTCGTCACCTCGGCCCTCCTCCAGGCCGTCATGGCGACCACGGCCGCCACGCTCGCCGACCGGGGCGTGGAGCCCCCGCTCCTGCGCTCCGGGAACGTCGACGGGGGGCATGACTGGAACGCACGGGTCATGGAGGAGTACCGGGACCGGATCTTCTACCGGCACTGACATGTTCAAGCGGCACTGACGTGTTCCGGCGGCGCTGAGGCGCCACGGGCGTCGGCGCGCCCTCACTCCTCGTCCGACAACCCGGCGAGATCCAGCGACGCGGCGATCCGTACCGCCACGTCCTCCGCATACATCGCGTCGGACCGCTCGAAGGCGCTGCGCCCCGCGCCCCGCAGGAACGTCACGACACCCAGCGTCCGCCCCCGGCTGCGCAGCACCGCGCACAGGGCGTGCACGGCGTCCGGCGGCCACTGGCGGGCCAGGGCCCACTCCCGGGCCTGCTCCGGCGGGACCGTGCCCGCGCTCGCCCGCAGCGCACCGACCCGCTCCACGCACTGCACGGCCGGATGCGCCTCGGCGTACCGCACGGGCAGGCCCGCGCGGTCGGCGAGCTTGCTCGGGCCCGGCGCGCCGGAGGGCGTCGCGGCGACCCGCACCAGCCGCACCGGCCCCTCGTTCTCACCGTCGGTGAGCGCGCCTCCGGCCACCCGGTCGATCAGCGCGTGGTCGGCGAAACCGGCCAGGGCGAAGTCCAGGTGGACGGTCGCGGCCTCCGCCGGGTCCTCACACTCGGCGGCGGCCCGCGACGCCCGGTGCAGCTGCTGCGTACGGAACCGCAGCAGTGATGCCTCCTGCTCGGTCTGCTTGGCCTCCGTCACGTCCTGGAACAGCCAGCCGACGCCCAGCGGAACCGGCTCCTCCGCGAGCGGCGAGGCCAGCCGCAGGAAACCGCTGCGCCAGCACCGCCGGCGCTCCCCCTCGGGCGTGCGCACCGTCACCCACACCTCGGCGGGCGCGGGCGGCGCACCCTCCGCCAGCACGTGCTGAAGCGCGCTCTCCAGTTCCTCCACGCCCTGCGCGAGCAGTTCCCCGAGCGGCCGCCCGAGCACGGACGTGCGCCCCGTGCCCAGCGCCCGGGCCGCGTGCGCGTTCACCACGGCGGGCCGCAGGTCGACGTCCACGAGCACGACACCCCAGCTGGCGTCCTCGAACAGCGCCTCGCTGAGGGCGATCGACCGCTCCAGATCGATCTGCACGTGCACCTCGCTGAAGGCGCAGTACACACCCGCGGGCTTGCCGTCAGGTCCTCGCACGGCCGCCGACTGCATCCGTACGAGCACCCGCCCGCCGTCCTTCGTCAGCAGCGCGAACTCGTGGACCTGGCGCCCCGGCGCGTGCATGGCGGACAGCAGCCGCGCCTCGACCTCCTCGGCGTCCGCGCTGCGCACGGCCCACCCGGCGAGGCCCCGCCGCCCCACGGCCTCGTCCGCGCTCCATCCCAGAATCCGCTCGGCCTCGCGGTTCCAGTGCGTCACGACCCCGTCGGCGCCGAAGGCGCACAGCGCCGCGTCCATACCGTCCAGCAGCGCGGCGAGCAGATCCGAGCCGTCCGAACCGTCCCGCTCGGGCTCGTCCGGCCCCAGCTCGTCGGTGGTCCCACTACGCCGGGAAGCACTCACCTGGACCCCCTGCAGGCTGCGTCCGCACGTACGGCACGTCGGTTCGCTACTTGCAATCATTCAACTGGAACGTGACCCAGCGCACACCAAGTTCCCACAACATTGAAGGAATCGTTGTACGGCGGCGATCCCCACGTCAACGCCCCGGAGAGCGGCCCGCCGCGGACTCAGCCGATCGACGACACACCCCCAGTACCACTCCCGCGGCGGGCGTACACCTCGATCTCGATCTTCATCCGGGGGTCCGCCAGCCCGCACACCAACATCGTCGCGGCCGGCCGCACCTCACCGAAGCACTTCCGCAGCACCGGCCAGCACGGTTCGAAGTCCTCGCGATCCGGCAGCAGGTACCGCACCCGCACGACGTCCGCGAACGAGCACCCCGCCTCCTCCAGCGCGGCACCTATGTTCCGCAGACACTGCTCGGCCTGCTCCACGACGTCGTCGGAGATCGTCATGTCCGCGTAGTCGAAGCCGGTCGTCCCCGACACGTGCACCCAGTCCCCGTCCACCACGGCCCGGGCGTACCCGATCCGCTCCTCGAACACCGAACCGCTGAGAATCGCCTGTCGCTGCGTCATGGGGTCAAGGTCTCAGAAAAACAGTTGATCCGGGGCCGGACGGTTTCCTAGGGTTCCAGGTACACGAGAAGGGAGGTGGTTCGGCAGATGTATGAGAACCGGACGCGTGAGGTGGCTGCGGGCTAGCGGCCCGGCACCACACACAGTGCGGTGCCGGACCAGCACGTGAGCGAAACGTGCAGCCGGCCCAATCTCCAGCAGTCACCCGACCCGCGAGTCGCCGGTACGTCCGGCCGGCTCCTCCTCAGGAGGACCAGGCTCGCGGGTCGTCTGCGTTTTCCGGGGGGCGATGGTGGCGAGCGAGTGGCGCGACGATCGGATCGGCAGCGCTCTGCGGGGCGAGAATCCGACCGTGATGCGGAGGCTGGACGCCGGGTTCGCGGTGATCGGCGATGTGCAGTTTCTGCCTGGTTACTCGGTGTTGCTGACCGATGACCCCTTGGTGGAGCGACTGTCGGAGCTGCCGCGGAGCAGGCGGACGGCGTTTCTGGAGGACATGGCGCGTCTGGGGGAGGCCGTCGAGCGGGCCTGCCGGCGGATCGAGTCGGGCTTTCGGCGGGTCAATCTGGAGATTCTCGGGAACGCCGACGGGTTCCTGCACGCGCATGTGTGGCCGCGGTACGACTGGGAGCCCGGGGATCTCGTGCGGATGCCGGTGTGGCTCTATCCGCGGGAGATGTGGAGCGCGGAGCGCCATGCGCTCGGGGCGCGGCACGACCCGGTGCGGGAGGCGATCGGGCAGGAGCTGGACCGGCTCACGGGGTGAGAGGGGCGGGCGGCCCCACCCGGAGCCGGGTGGGGCCGTGTGGGAGACGGATCAGTGGGCGATGTCCTCGTAGCCCTCGATCTCCCGGGGGTCGCGGGAGCCCGGACCCGTGTAGCGGGCCGAGGGGCGGACCAGGCGGCCCGTGCGCTTCTGTTCGAGGATGTGGGCGGACCAGCCGGCCGTGCGGGCGCAGGTGAACATGGACGTGAACATGTGGGCCGGGACCTCGGCGAAGTCCAGGACGATCGCTGCCCAGAACTCGACGTTGGTGGCGAGGACCCGGTCGGGGCGGCGGGCGTGGAGTTCCGCCAGGGCCGCCTTCTCCAGGGCCTCGGCGACCTCGAAGCGCGGTGCGCCCAGTTCGCGGGCCGTGCGGCGCAGGACCCTCGCCCTCGGGTCCTCGGCGCGGTAGACGCGGTGGCCGAAGCCCATGAGGCGTTCGCCCTTGTCGAGGGTCTGCTTGACGTAGGCCTCCGCGTCGCCCGTGCGCTCGATCTCCTCGATCATGTGCAGGACGCGGGAGGGGGCGCCTCCGTGGAGGGGGCCCGACATCGCGCCGACCGCTCCGGACAGGGCCGCCGCCACGTCCGCGCCCGTCGAGGCGATGACCCGCGCCGTGAACGTGGACGCGTTCATGCCGTGTTCCGCGGCGCTCGTCCAGTACGCGTCCACCGCCGCCACGTGCTTGGGGTCCGGCTCGCCGCGCCAGCGGATCATGAAGCGCTCGACGACGGAGTGGGCCTTGTCGATCTCGCGCTGCGGGACCATCGGCAGGCCCTGGCCGCGTGCCGACTGGGCGACGTAGGACAGTGCCATGACGGCCGCCCGGGCCAGGTCCTCGCGGGCCTGCTCGGCATCGATGTCCAGGAGGGGTTTCAGGCCCCACACGGGCGCCAGCATGGCCAGGGCCGACTGCACGTCGACGCGGATGTCGCCGGAGTGGACGGGGATGGGGAACGGCTCGGCGGGCGGCAGGCCGGGGTTGAACGCGCCGTCGACGAGCAGGCCCCAGACGTTGCCGAAGGAGACGTGGCCGACGAGGTCCTCGATGTCGACGCCCCGGTACCGGAGTGCGCCGCCCTCCTTGTCCGGCTCGGCGATCTCCGTCTCGAACGCGACGATTCCCTCGAGCCCGGGTACGAAGTCGGACATCAGGCGGCTCCTCGTGATGTAAGTGACAGATGGTGTGATGTGGGGTGGGACGACGAACCATGTGTCAGTCAGCTTGCGAAGCGGGCGGCCGTCCGGAGGATCCACGGTCACCTACGGCGACTCGCGGTCCTGGCCGGTCTCCCCCTGTGATGCCCCGTACGGCTGGCGGTCACCCAACCGGAACGGCACGGAAACGATATCCCCGAGTGCCACCGTTGGGGAGGGTTCACGGCACTCAGTGCCAGGCAGTGACGAAGGACACCGTCCATACGGCAAGATGACCGGGTGACCGACCGCGACGCCGTCCCCTTCGACCTGGCCTCGATGCGCAAGCAGTACCGGGCCGAGGGCCTCTCCGAGAACGAGCTGGCCGCCACCCCCGTCGAGCAGTTCGCGCGCTGGTTCAAACAGGCCGCGACGGACGGCGGGCTGTTCGAGCCGAACGCCATGATCGTCTCGACGGCCGACGCCGAGGGCCGCCCCAGCTCCCGCACGGTGCTGCTGAAGCACTTCGACGAGCAGGGCTTCGTCTTCTACACGAACTACGACTCCCGCAAGGCCCGTGACCTGGCGGAGAACCCGTACGTCTCGCTGCTGTTCCCCTGGCATCCGATGGCCCGGCAGGTCATCGTGACCGGGGTCGCGCGGCGTACCGGGCGGGACGAGACGGCGGCGTACTTCCGGACCCGCCCGCACGGATCGCAGCTGGGCGCCTGGGCCAGCGCCCAGTCCTCGGTGATCGCCACCCGGGCCGACATCGACGGCGCCTACGCCGAACTGGCCGCCCGCTATCCCGAGGGCGAGCAGGTCCCCGTGCCCCCGCACTGGGGCGGTTTCCGGGTGGCCCCCCAGACGGTGGAGTTCTGGCAGGGCCGCGAGAACCGGCTGCACGACCGGTTGCGGTACGTGGAGCGGGCCGACGGGAGCTGGCGCGTGGAGCGGCTCAGTCCCTAGCGGCTGCCCAGCGCCCCTTCCAGCAGCCCCGCCCACTGCTCGACCACCCGGTCGCGGCGTGCCGCGTCGTCCGTGAGGAGGTTGGCGAGGCCCAGGCCGCGGGCCATGTCGAGGAGGCCCTGGACGGTTTCGCGGACGCCGGGGACGGATTCGTCGGCGGACAGGAGGTCGACGGCTATGCGGTGGGTCTCGCGGCCCACGCGGGATTCGAGCTCGGTGACGCGGGCACGCAGCTGGTCCTCGTTGGAGGCGGCCACCCAGAGGTGGAGGGCCGCGCGGAACAGCGGTCCCGTGTAGAGGTCGACCAGGGCCGCGACGACCGCGTGCCGGTCTCCGGCCGCGCCCTCGGGGAACAGGGCGCGCAGGGCCGTGGAGCGTTCCTCGGCGACGTACTCGACGGCCGCCGTGAAGAGGTCCTCCCGGGTCGGGAAGTGGTGCTGGGCTGCGCCGCGGGAGACGCCGGCGCGTTCGGCGACGACGGAGACGGTGGATCCCGCCCAGCCGTGTTCGGCGAGGCAGGACACGGCGGCTTCCAGGAGCCGCTGCCGGGTGGCACGGCTGCGGTCCTGCTTGGGGACCCGCTCCGCGCGGTCGACCGTGCTCACACCGCCCATGTCCTCACACCACCCATGCCGGATCCCGTCGTTCGAGGAAGGCCGTCATCCCCTCGCGGGCCTGCGCGGAGGAGAACAGCCGGGCCGAGAGCGCGGTCAGGCCGGCCGCGTCCCGGTCGAAGGCTTCCAGCACCCTAGCCGTGAGCAGCCGTTTCGTCTCGGTGAGGGCGTCGGGGGCGGATCTGCGCAGGCCGTCGAGGATGGGGGCCAGTGCGGTGTCGACGTCGTCGGCGTGGGTGGTGAGCAGGCCGGTCGCGGTGGCCTCCGCGGCATCGAAGCGTTCGCCGGTGAGGTAGTAGCGGGACAGGGCGCGCGGGTCCGTGCGCGGCAGCAGCGGCAGGGAGATGACCGCGGGGGCGACGCCGATGCGGACCTCCGTGAAGGCGAACGTGGCCTCGGTGGAGGCGGCCGCCATGTCGCAGGCGGCCAGCAGGCCGAGACCGCCCGCGCGGACGTGGCCGGTGACCCGGGCGACGACCGGCTTGGGCAGTTCGATGATCCGGCGGAGCAGTGCGACCAGCGCCTCGGGGGGCGGCGGATCCTTGAGGTCCGCGCCCGCGCTGAAGGTGTTCCCGGTGTGGGTCAGGACCACCGCGCGGACGCCGGTGTCCTGGCCGGCGTCCGCGAGCGCGTCGGCCAGTTCGCCGACGAGGGCCGCCGACAGGGCGTTGCGGTTGTGGGGCGAGTCGAGGGTGAGGGTCTGCACGGCACGCGCGCGTGCCCTGCCGATCAGAGTCATGCGCGCTCCCTGAGCTGTCGGCGCAGGATCTTGCCGGAGGCCGCGCGGGGGACGCCGTCGATGAAGGTGACGTGCCGGATCCGCTTGTAGGGGGCCACGCGTTCGGCGACGTACATCATGATCTCCGCCTCGGAGAGGTCGGTGGCGGCCGGCTGCCGGACCACGTACGCGTGCGGGATCTCGTTGCCGTCGTCGTTGTACGTGCCGATCACGGCGGCGTCGGCGATGCCCGGGTGGGTGAGCAGCAGGGCCTCCAGCTCGGCGGGGGCCACCTGGAAGCCCTTGTACTTGATGAGTTCCTTGACGCGGTCGACGACGAACAGCCAGCCGTCCTCGTCCACCTGGCCGACGTCGCCGGTGTGCAGCCAGCCGTCGGTGTCGATCATGGCGGTGGTGGCGTCGGGGCGGCCGAGGTAGCCCTTCATGACCTGGGGACCGCGGATGAGGATCTCGCCGGACTCACCGGCGGGGAGGTCCTTGCCGGGGTCGTCGAGGGAGACGATGCGCATCTCGGTGCCGGCGATGAGTCTGCCGACGGTGCCGGGAGGGGCGTCGCGCATCGCGTCGAGCGGGACGACGTGCGTGCCGGGCGACAGTTCCGTCATGCCGTAGGCCTGACCGACGGGCGGCAGGCCGAGCCGCTCGGAGCAGGCGGCGGCGAGCCGGGCGTCCAGGGGTGCGGCGGCGCTGATGACGTACTTCAGGGACGACAGGTCGTACTGCGCGACGGCCGGGTGTTTGGCGAGGGCGAGCACGATCGGCGGGGCCACGTACAGGGCGGTGATGCGGTGGTTCTGGACAGCCGCGAGGAACTGCTCCAGGTCGAAGCGGGGCAGGACGACGACGGTGGCGCCCTGCCGCAGGGGCGCGTTCATCAGGGCCGTGAGGCCGTAGATGTGGAAGAAGGGCAGAACCGCCAGAACCCGGTCTCCCGGTCCGGCGGGTATCGCCGGGTGGAGCTGGGCGAGGTTGGTGGCGATCTGCCGGTGCGTGAGCATCACGCCCTTGGGCGTGCCGGTGGTCCCGGAGGAGTACGGCAGGGCCGCCACGTCCTCCGCGGGGTCGATGGCCACCTGCGGCTCCGGGGCGGCGGAGGCCAGCATGTCGATCAGGGAGCGGTGTCCGGTCGCACTGTCGCACACGAAGATCTCGCGTACGCCGCCCGCGAGTTCGGCGGCCCGGCGGGCGATGTCGAGCAGCGGTGAGACGGTGATGATCCAGCGGGCCGCCGAGTCCGTCAGCTGCTTGGCGAACTCCTGGGCGGTGGCGAGCGGGTGCACGGTGGTGACGGTGGCTCCCGCGCGCGTGGCGGCGTAGAAGGCGGTCGGGAAGGCGATGGTGTTGGGGCTGTGCAGGGCGAGGACGTCGCCCTTGCGCACCCCGGCCTCGGCGAGGGCGGCGGCGACGCGCCGGTGGAACCGGTCCACCTGCTCGTACGAGAGGGTGGTGCCGTCGGTGCCGTCGATCAGCGCCGGGATGTCGCCGAACTCCGCGGCCCGGGCAAGGACGGCGTCGTGGATGGGCAGTTCGACGGGCGGGACGTCTGCGTACTCGCTGCGGAACATGGTTCCTCCTCGCGCGCGGGCCGTCTCAGTACGACTTGGGCAGGCCCAGGGTCTGGTGGGAGACGTAGTTGAGAATCATCTCCCGGCTGACCGGGGCAATACGAGCCACGCGCGCGGCCGTTATCAGCGAGGCGAGACCGAACTCGCGGGTGAGGCCGTTGCCGCCGAGGGTGTGCACGGCCTGGTCCACGGCCTTCACACAGGCCTCCCCCGCCGCGTACTTCGCCATGTTGGCGGCCTCACCGGCGCCCATGTCGTCGCCGGCGTCGTAGAGACGGGCCGCCTTCTGCATCATCAGGCGGGCGAGTTCGAGGTCGATGTGCGCCTGGGCCAGCGGGTGGGCGATGGCCTGGTGGGCGCCGATGGGGGTGTTCCAGACCTGTCGGTCGCGGGCGTACGCCACGGCTTTCGCGAGGGCGTGGCGGCCCATGCCGATCGCGAAGGCGGCCGTCATGATGCGCTCTGGGTTGAGGCCGGCGAAGAGCTGGAGCAGCCCCGCGTCCTCGTCGCCGACGAGTGCGTCGGCGGGCAGCCGTACGCCGTCCAGCGTCAGTTCGAACTGCTTCTCGGCGGCGTGGAGTTCCATGTCGATGGGGCGGCGGGTGAAGCCGGGTGCGTCGCGCGGGACGATGAAGAGGCAGGGCTTGAGGCGGCCGGTGCGGGCGTCTTCGGCGCGGCCGACGATGAGGGTGGCGTCCGCGATGTCGACGCCGGAGATGAAGACCTTGCGGCCGGTGAGGATCCAGTCCGTACCGTCTTTTCGAGCCGTGGTGGTGATGCGGTGGCTGTTGGAGCCGGCGTCGGGTTCGGTGATGCCGAAGGCCATGAGGCGGGAGCCGTCTGCCAGGGCGGGGAGCCACTGTTGTTTCTGGGCGTCCGTGCCGAAGCGGGCGATCACCGTGCCGCAGATGGCCGGTGAGACGACCAGCATGAGGAGGGGGCAGCCGGCTGCGCCGAGCTCTTCGAGGACGATGGAGAGTTCGGAGATGCCTCCGCCGCCTCCTCCGTACTCCTCGGGGAGGTTGACGCCGAGGTAGCCCAGTCTGCCTGCTTCGGACCAGAGTCGGGCGGGGTCGTGTGGTCGGCCGTGGCGTTTGCCGAGTGCGGACACGGCTTGGCGTAGGGCTTTGTGGTCTTCGGTGTCCACGGGTGTCCTTTCGGGTGCGGGCCGTACGTGGCTGGTCGAGCACTTCCCCGCGCCCCTCAGGTCTCCGA
Source organism: Streptomyces sp. SID5464 (assembly GCF_009862985.1). Taxonomy (NCBI): domain Bacteria; kingdom Bacillati; phylum Actinomycetota; class Actinomycetes; order Kitasatosporales; family Streptomycetaceae; genus Streptomyces; species Streptomyces sp. SID5464. The sequence continues at coordinate 305,244 of NZ_WWIQ01000010.1, forward strand.
CACAACCGCCAGGACCATGCCCGGCTCCACCTGCTGTCCGGGTACCACCGACAACGCGGTCAGCGTTCCCGTGGCCGGTGCCGCGATCTTGTGCTGCATCTTCATCGCCTCCAGCCAGAGGAGGGGGTCCCCGGCCTTCACGGGTGTGCCCGCGGTGACGCCGTCGGCCACTCGGACGACCGTGCCCGGCATGGGGGCCAGGAGGGAGCCGGGGGCGTGCTGGGGCGTCGGGTCGGGGAATCGGGGCAGGATCGTCAGCGCGGTGGAGTTGACGTAGACCTGATCGCCGTAGCGGGCCACCTCGAACTGGCGCCGTACTCCGTCCACATCGAGGACCACGAGGTGCGCGTCCGCGTGTACCACCCGTACGCCGTCCGCCTCCAGGCCCGTGCGCGTGTGCCGGTAGTGGACCTCGTGTTCCTCCCCGGCCATCGCGTAGCGCTTGGTCTGCGGCTGGGAGGGGACGTTGCGCCAGCCGCCGAAGCGGGAGCGGCCCTGGGCGTCGGCGAGGGCGGCGGCCAGGGGGGCGTGCGGGTCGGGGGACGGCTCGGTCAGGTCCGGCAGGTGGCGGTCGTAGAAGCCGGTGTCCATGCGGGCCGCGGTGAACTCCGGGTGGCGCAGGGAGCGGACGAGGAGGTCGCGGTTGGTGACGGGGCCGTGGATCACGGCCCGTTCCAGGGCGGAGGCGAGCTTGCGGACGGCCTCCGTGCGCGTGGGGGCGTGGGCCACGGCCTTGGCGAGCAGGGGGTCGTAGTGGACGCCGATGTCGTCGCCGTCGGTGTAGCCGGTGTCGAGGCGGATGCCCTCGTTCAGGGCGAGGCGGTGCAGGCGGCCGGTCTGGGGGGACCAGTCGCGGGACGGGTCCTCGGCGTAGAGGCGGGCCTCCACGGCGTAGCCACGCGCGCGTGGCGGGGTGCTTTCGAGGGCGTGACCCTCGGCGACGCGGATCTGCTCGGCGACGAGGTCGAGGCCGAAGACCGCTTCCGTCACGGGGTGTTCGACCTGGAGGCGGGTGTTCATCTCCAGGAAGTGGGCCCTGCCGTCGGCGACGAGGAACTCGACCGTGCCGGCGCCCACGTAGTCGACGGCTCGGGCGGCCCGTACGGCGAGGGCGCTCAGCTCCTCCCGGAGTTCCGCGGAGAGTCCGGGTGCGGGGGCCTCCTCGACGACCTTCTGGTGGCGGCGCTGGAGGGAGCAGTCGCGGGTGCCGAGCGGCCAGACGGTGCCGTGGGTGTCGGCGAGGATCTGCACCTCGACGTGGCGGCCGTTCTCCACGTACGGCTCGACGAAGACCTCGCCGTCACCGAAGGCACTCGCCGCCTCGGCGCGTGCGGCGGCCGACTCGGCGTCCAGGTCCGCCAGGTGCCGTACGACCCGCATGCCGCGGCCGCCGCCGCCCGCCGCCGCCTTCACCAGGACCGGGAGGTCGGCCTCGGTGACGTCGGTGAGGGGCTTCAGTCCCATGAGCCGCTTGGCGCGGGTCTTGGACGCCATCGCCTCGATGGCGTCCGGGGGCGGTCCGATCCAGACCAGGCCCGCGTCCAGGACGGCCCGGGCGAAGCCGGCGTTCTCGGAGAGGAAGCCGTAGCCGGGGTGCACGGCGTCCGCTCCGGCCGCGACGGCGGCCTTCACGATCAGGTCGCCGCGCAGGTAGGTGTCGGCGGGCGCGGCTCCCGGCAGTCGTACACCCGTGTCGGCCACGCGCGCGTGGAGGGCGTTCTCGTCGGCGTCCGAGTGCACGGCGACCGTGCGGATGCCCAGCTCGCGGCAGGTGCGGAAGACGCGGCAGGCTATCTCGCCCCGGTTGGCGACCAGCAGGGTGGAAATCATCTGTTCCCTCACATCCGGAAGACGCCGAAGCCGCCGCGCGCGCCCTCGTAGGGGGCGGTGTGGATGGCGGAGAGGCAGAGGCCGAGGACGGTGCGGGTGTCGCGCGGGTCGATGACGCCGTCGTCGTAGAGCCGCCCGGACAGGAACATCGGCAGCGACTCGGACTCGATCTGCTGCTCCACCATGGCGCGCAGCGCGGCGTCCGCCTCGTCGTCGTACGGCCGGCCCTTCGCCGCCGCCGACTGGCGGGCGACGATCGACAGCACCCCCGCGAGCTGCTGCGGGCCCATGACGGCCGACTTGGCGCTGGGCCAGGCGAAGAGGAAGCGGGGGTCGTAGGCCCGGCCGCACATGCCGTAGTGGCCGGCGCCGTAGGAGGCGCCCATGAGGACCGAGAGGTGCGGGACGCGGCTGTTGCTGACCGAGTTGATCATCAGCGCGCCGTGCTTGATGATGCCGCCCTGCTCGTACTCCCGGCCGACCATGTAGCCGGTGGTGTTGTGCAGGAAGAGCAGCGGGATGTCGCGCTGGTTGGCGAGCTGGATGAACTGGGCGGCCTTCTGGGACTCCTCGCTGAAGAGGACCCCTCGGGCGTTGGCGAGGATGCCGATCGGATAGCCGTGCAGGGCCGCCCACCCGGTGGTCAGGCTGGGCCCGTACAGCGGCTTGAACTCGTCGAAGTCGGAGGCGTCGACGATGCGGGCGATGACCTCACGCGGGTCGAAGGGGCTCCTGAGGTCGCCGGGGACGATGCCGAGGAGTTCGTCGGCGTCGTACTTGGGGGGCTCGGCCGGGCCGGGATCGCCGTACGCCTTGCGGTGGTTGAGGCGGGCGACCACCCGGCGGGCCTGCCGGAGCGCGTCGTGCTCGTCGACGGCGAAGTGGTCGGCGAGGCCCGACACGCGCGCGTGCATCTCGGCCCCGCCGAGGGACTCGTCGTCGCTCTCCTCCCCCGTGGCCATCTTCACCAGGGGCGGACCGCCGAGGAACACCTTCGCCCGTTCCTTGACCATGATCACGTGGTCGGACATGCCGGGGATGTAGGCGCCTCCGGCGGTGGAGTTGCCGAAGACGACCGCGAGGGTGGGGATCCCGGCGGCGGACAGCCGGGTCAGGTCCCGGAACACGGCACCCCCGGGAATGAAGATCTCCTTCTGCGACGGCAGGTCGGCGCCGCCGGACTCGACCAGGCTGATGCAGGGCAGCCGGTTGGCGAGGGCGATGTCGTTCGCGCGCAGGGCCTTCTTCAGCGACCAGGGGTTGCTCGCTCCCCCGCGCACGGTCGGGTCGTTGGCCGTGATCAGGCATTCCACTCCCTCGACGACACCGATGCCGGTGACGAGGGAGGCACCGACGGCGTAGTCGCTGCCCCAGGCGGCCAGCGGGGACAGCTCCAGGAAGGGCGTGTCGGGGTCGAGGAGCAGTTCGATGCGTTCGCGGGCGAGGAGTTTGCCGCGCTTGCGGTGCCGCTCGACGTACTTCTCGCCGCCGCCCGCGAGGGCCTTGGCGTGCTCGGCTTCGAGGTCGGCGAGCTTGGCGAGCATCGCCTCGCGGTTGGCCCGGTGGTCGGGGCTGCCGGGGTCGAGCGCGGAGGTCAGGACGGTCACAGCAGGGCCTCCGGTATGTCCAGGTGGCGGGAGCGCAGCCATTCGCCGAGGGCCTTGGCCTGCGGATCGAAGCGGTGCCGGGCGGCGACGCCCACGCCGAGGATGCCCTCGACGACGAAGTTGAGGGCGCGGATGTTGGGCAGGACGTGCCGGGTGACCTGCAGTGGCCGGCTCTCGGGAATCAACTCCTGGAACCGGTCGGCCGTCAGCTCGTGCGCGAGCCAGCGCCAGGCGTCGTCCGTGCGGGCCCACACCCCGACGTTGGCATTGCCGCCCTTGTCGCCGCTGCGGGCGCCCGCGACGAGCCCGAGGGGGGCGTGCCGGGTCGGCCCGGACGGCAACGGCTCCGGCAGGGGCGGCTCGGGCGCCTCGTCGAGTACGGCGGTGTCGTGGGCCGGGGGCACGGGGACCCGGCGTCCGTCATGGAGGACGGCGACATGGTCGACGGCACCGTGGGGGACGTACACATCGTCGAAGACCCCATAGGGCGAGGCCTTTCCAGGTGGTGCCAGCACATGGAAGCCGGGATAACTGGCGAGCGCCAGCTCCACGGCCGCCCCGCTCAGGGCCCGCCCGACGGCCTCCTGGTCGGGGTCCCGTACGACGAGCCGCAGCAACGCGCTCGCCGTCTCCTCGCTCGGGGCGTCGGGCCGGTCGGTGCGCACCAGCTCCCAGCGCACGTCGGCGGCCTTGCCGAGGACGGGTTCCATCTGCTCCCGCACCAGGGCGGCCTTCGCCTCGACGTCGAGGCCGGTGAGCACGAAGACGACCTCGTTGCGGAAGCCGCCGAGCCTGTTGAGACCGACCTTGAGGGTGGGCGGCGGCGCCTGACCGCGCACGCCCTCGATCCGCACCCGGTCGGGCCCGTCCTGGCCGAGCCGCACGGTGTCGAGCCGGGCGGTGACGTCGGGCCCGGCATACCGCGCCCCGGCCGTCTCGTACAGCAACTGCGCGGTGACGGTGCCGACGTCGACGAAGCCACCGGTGCCGGGGTGCTTGGTGATCACGCAGCTGCCGTCCTCGTGGAGCTCGGCGAGCGGGAAGCCGGGGCGGCGGACGTCGCCGTCCCGGAAGAAGGCGTAGTTGCCGCCAGTGGCCTGCGCCCCGCACTCCAGCACATGCCCGGCGACGACGGCCCCCGCGAGCCGGTCGTGGTCGTCCGGGGTCCAGCCGAAGTGGGCGGCGGCCGGCCCGGTGACGAGTGCCGCGTCGGTCACCCGCCCGGTGACGACGACGTCGGCGCCGGCCCGCAGACAGGCCGCGATACCGAAGCCGCCGAGGTAGGCGTGGGCGGCGAGGGCACCGGGGTACGCGGCGGTGAGGTCGTCGCCCGCCACATGTGCGACGCGTACGGGGACGCCGAGCCGGTCGGCCAAGTGCCTCACGGCGTCGGCGAGTCCGGCCGGGTTGAGCCCGCCGGCGTTGGTGACGATCTTCACGCCCCGCTCGTGCGCGAGCCCCAGGCAGTCCTCCAACTGCCGCAGAAAGGTCCGTGCGTATCCGGCGCCGGGGTCCTTCAGCCGGTCCCGGCCGAGGATGAGCATCGTCAGCTCGGCGAGGTAGTCGCCGGTGAGGACGTCCAGATCGCCGCCGGTGAGCATCTCGCGCATGGCGTCGAAGCGGTCGCCGTAGAAGCCGGAGGCGTTGCCGATGCGGAGGGCCGCCCGGGTCACTCGGCTGCTCCCTTCGGCTTCGGCGCACGGCCGCTGCCCGGCGGGCCCGCGAAGGCCTGGGCGATGTCCAGCCAGCGGTCGGCGTCGGGGCCGTCGGCGCGCAGCGCGAGGTCGGCGCGGTGGGCGCGCTGCGTGACCAGGAGGCAGAAGTCGAGGGCGGGCCCGGTGACGCGCTGCGGGGCGTCCTCGGGCCCGTACGTCCACACGTCACCGGAGGGCGAGTCGAGTTCGACGCGGAAGGGCTCGGCGGGCGGAGTCAGCCCGTGCACACCGTAGGCGAAGTCCCGGGTCCGTACCCCGAGCCAGGCCACATGCCGCAGTCGGTCGGTGGGTGGGCGCACCACACCGAGGGCATCGGCCACGTCCTGGCCGTGGGCCCAGGTCTCCATAAGGCGGGCCGTCGCCATGGAGGCGGCCGACATGGGTGGGCCGTACCAGGGGAAGCGCGCCTTGGGCGGCGCGGCCCGCAGTGCCTCCTGCAGCGCCGTACGGCCGTCGCGCCACCGCGCGAGCAGGTCGGCGGGCGGGAGTCCGGCGTCCTCCTCGGCGCCCTCGTCGACGAAGGAGCCCGGTGCGGCGAGGGCCTTCTCGACCAGGGCGCGGAAGCCCTCGGCGTCCGTGACGGCGAGCAGGGCCGAGCGGTCCGTCCAGGCGAGGTGGGCGATCTGGTGGGCGACGGTCCAGCCGGGCGCGGGGGTGGCGAGCGCCCAGCGCGGCGTGCTCAACCCGGCCACGAGGCGGTCGAGTTGCTCGCTCTCCTCGCGCAGGTCGTCGATCACGGACGTCGGATCGGACACGGGCGCTCCCCTCGGGGCACGGCGGTGTGCGGGGGTGGTGCGGGGTGGTGCGGCGTGTTGAGGAGCATGGCAGCGAGGCCAGAAACAATCAAGCGTGCTTGCATGAAATTGTCGGGTGGCTGAAAGCGTGTGCACGGGCGGCGCGATCAATACACTCTGGGACGCGCTTGTTCACTTGGTCGCGCAGTGGTCACGCATCGGGGGAGACACAAGGATGAGCAACTGGAACCCGGGCGGGCAGCCGCCGCCGTACGGCCCGCACGGCGGACAGCCGTACCCACCGCCTCCGCCCGGGCCCCACCCGCCCGCACCCGGCCCCTACGGACCGCCGCAGCCGCCACCGGGCGGTGGCCATCCGCCCCATGTGCCGCACCCCTACGCACCCCACCCGATGCCACCTCAGGCGCCGCCGCCCGGCCCCTTCACACGGCTGCGGCGGCGGATCGGCCCCATCCACACCGCGCGCCGGGTCTTCAAGCCGTCCCGGCCGGACCTCGTGGAGGATCCGTTCATCGCGCGGATGCAGAAGATCCGTACGCTCGTGGGGCTCGGCGCGGTGGTGTGGGTGTCGGTGTCCTACAAGATCGCCCGCTCCGTCGAGGACGTCGCGGACGACCGGTTCCAGCAGTCGTGGATCAGCGTGCTGGTGCTGTCCGTGACGCTTCCGGTGGTCGTGGGCGTCCTGACGGCTCTCACCGCTCCGTCGGCCCGCCGGGACCTGCTGCGCCGGGCCGCGAAGTCGTTCGGTGCGATCCTGGCCCTCGTCGCCGCGGTCTTCGTCTTCCCGGCCACCATGCTCACCGGCTTCCTCGACGGGAAGTTCGCCACCAACCCGGTGATGTCCGTGGTCACTTGGGTGGTCATCGTGTTCATCCTGGTGTGGGTGACGCCGTTCATCTTCTGGGGCATCGGCCTGGCCCTGCTCCACGTGTTCCGCACGGCCGACATCCACCAGACCATGCCGCCGCTGCTCGCCATGACGCTGGTCTGGGAGATGGCGCTGATCGACGTCCTCACCGGGGCGTACGCGGGCGTGCCGGGGCCGGTGCGAGCGGTGTTCATGCTCGGGGCCCCGCTGTCCGTGACCGCGGTCGGGTTGTGGGAGCTGCGGCGGCTGCGGGTGCATTACGGGATCACGGTGCGGGGGGTGTTGGTGCGCTAGGGCGCCCCAGGGGTGCCCTGGGCCCCATCGGGCCTACCCGTCGATGTCGAGCGCCGTCCCGTACAGCCGGTCCACGTGCAACCGGACGACCACTCGCCGTTCGGCCACCAACTGCTCCAGGAACGCGCCTTCGTCCTCCGGCCTGGCCTCCTCCGGGATGATCCCGAGCAGCTCCCGCCCGACCTCGTCACCGGGAACCGTCGTGACCTCGGAAACCTCCGCCTCGCCCTCCGCGACGGCGAACGACCACACGTCACCGCCCTGCACATGCAGCGCCGCGCGCGGATCGTGGCGCAGCTGCCTGACCTTGACACGGTCGGCCGTCGTCGAGAACCGCACGATCCGGGCCCCGGGGTCCCAGCTGTAGACCATGGTGGTCAGATGGGGCCGACCGTTGCGCTTGACGGTGGCGAGAGTGCCGAACTGCTGCTTGCCGAGCAGGTCGGAGAGGGCTTCGTCGGACAGCGGGCGGGGTGCCGGGCCTTGAGTCATGACCAAGCCAACTTCGCCGCCCGCTCGGATATTTCACGTCCGGCGTCCGACCGCCGTTAGTGTGGCTCGGCATGGGGGCTGGTGTGGGTGCGGGGACCGGGATGGTGGCCGTTCCGCCGGGGCGGGTGACGCTGTCCGACCGGCGGACGCGGCGGAGTTGGGCGGTGGAGGTCGCGGCGTTCCGGATGTCGGCGTTCCCGGTCACTCAGGCGTGGTACGCCCAGGTCACCGGGGAGCGGCCGAGTGCCGCTCGCGGTGACCGGCTGCCCGTCGAGGGCGTGTCGTGGTGGGACGCGGTCCGGTTCTGCAACGCGCTGTCCCGGGCGGAAGGGCTGACGCCCGCGTACCGCCTGTGCGGTGAGTCCGAGCCGGTCGGCTGGGACACCTCCGGTGACGGGTACCGGCTGCCGACCGAGGCCGAGTGGGAGCACGCCTGCCGGGCCGGCAGCAGCGGGCCACGGTACGGGCGGCTCGACGAGATCGCCTGGTACCGCGGCACCTCACAGGAGCGCATCCGTCCCGTGGGCGGCAAGCAGCCCAACGCGTGGGGCTGCTACGACATGCTGGGCAATGTCTGGGAGTGGTGCTGGGACGTCTACGACGCCGAGGTCTACGGCACCTACCGGGTGCTGCGGGGCGGCGGCTGGGCCGACGAGCACTGGAGTTGCCGTGCTTCCGTTCGGCGCCGCAGTCATCCGACGTTCCGGATCGACGACGTGGGGTTTCGCGTGGCGCGCGCGCACCGGCCGGAGTGACGGCGCATCGGTCTGCGTGTTCCCTGCCCGGTGCCTCGCTCGACAGCGCGGCGGCGTGCCGGGCTAGCCCTCCAGAGCCGTGCTCTCCAGCGCCGCCTTCTTCCGGCGGTCGCGGCCGCGGCCGACCTGGGTCCGTACCGCTCCCATGCTCGCCGCGATGACGAGGGCGATCGCTGCGGCCTCCATGGCGGTGAGGGTCTGGTCGAGGAGGAGGAAGCCGGCCGTCGCGGCGATGGCCGGTTCCAGGCTCATGAGGATCGCGAAGGTGGAGGCGGGCAGGCGGCGCAGGGCGAGGAGTTCGAGGGTGTAGGGCAGGACCGAGGAGAGCAGGGCCACCGCCGCGCCCAGGCCGAGCGTCACCGGGTCGAGCAGCTTCGTCCCCGACTCGGCGATCCCCAGCGGCAGGAACAGCACCGCCCCCACCGCCATCGCCAGTGCCAGGCCGTCGGCCTGCGGGAAGCGGCGGCCCGTACGGGCACTGAAGATGATGTAGGTCGCCCACATGGCGCCGGCGCCCAGGGCGAAGGCCGCTCCTACGGGGTCGAGGCCGCTGAAGCCTCCCCCGCCGAGGAGGAAGACGCCGGCGAGGGCGAGGGCCGCCCAGACGACGTTGATCGCGCGGCGGGACGCCAGGACCGAGAGGGCGAGCGGGCCGAGGACCTCCAGGGTGACCGCCGGGCCCAGCGGGATGCGGGCGACGGCCTGGTAGAAGAGGCCGTTCATCGCGGCCATGGTGATGCCGAAGACGACGACCGTGCCCCAGTCGGTGCGCGAGTGGCCGCGCAGCCGCGGACGGCATACCAGCAGCAGGACGGCAGCCGCCACGAGCAACCGCAGCGCCACCACCCCGAGGGCGCCCGCCCTCGGCATCAGCATCACCGCCAGCGCACCGCCGAACTGCACCGAGATCCCACCCGCGAACACCAGGCCCACCGGCCCGAGGGAGCCCAGTCGGCCCGGTCGGCCCGGCCCGGCGGCCGGTGCGGTGGCAGCGGCGGTTGTCGCGGACTGGGGCGTGGTGACGCTTTCGGGGGTGGTCACGGGCGGTCCTGTGCTCGGCTCGGCTGTGTACTCGGCTGCGTTGCGTACACCGCCCTGCACGGTCTTGTGCATCACGATGTACTGTCAAGTCCAGAGTAATGGACTCGGTCAGGCGCGTAAACCGCTGATGCCACTGTCTCGGAATGCGGGCTCTCGAGGCTCCCCGGGTTCTCCGGCCCTCAGCGTCGGGCGAGGTACAGGCTCATCGCCTTGTGCAGCAGCCGGTTGATCGGGAAGTCCCACTCGCCGAGGTACTCGACGGCCTCGCCGCCGGTGCCCACCTTGAACCGGAGCAGCCCCAGCAGGTGGTTGGACTCCTCCAGCGTGTCGGTGATGCCGCGCAGGTCGTAGACGGCGGCGCCGAGTCCATGGGCGTCCGTCATCATGCGCCACTGCACGGCGCTGCTCGGCTGGACCTCGCGGCGGCGGCTGGTGGAGGCGCCGTAGGAGTACCAGACGTGCTCACCGACGGTGAGCATCGTCGCGGCGGCGAGCGCCTCGCCGTCGTGGTACGCGAGGTAGAGCCGCATACGGTCCGGGTGCTCGGCGGTGAGCGCGCTCCACATGCGCTGGAAGTAGGGCAGCGGGCGCGGGATGAAGCGGTCGCGCTCGGCGGTCTCGGAGTACAGCTCGTGGAAGGCCGGCAGATCCTCGTAGCCGCCGCGTACGACCTTCACGCCGGCCTTCTCCGCCTTGCTGATGTTGCGCCGCCACTGCTGGTTCAGACCGGCGCGGATGTCGTCCAGCGTGCGCCCGGCGAACGGCACCTGGAAGACGTACCGGGGCTGTCCCGCGGCGAAGCCGTCCTCGCCGCCGGGTTCGGTCTGCCGCCAGCCCATGCGGCGCAGGGTGTCCGCGACCTGGCCGGCACGCGGTTCGAACGACGTCGCCCGCACGTCGCGCAGCCGCCGGGCCGCCGGGTCCGCGATCGCCGCCTTGACCGCCTCGGCGCTCCAGCGGCGCACGGCGACCGGCGGGCCCATCCGCACCGCGAACGCGCCCCGGCTCCGGAGGTGGGCGATCATCGGCTCCAGCAGGTGTTCGAGGCCGGGTTCGTGCCAGTCGATGAGCGGGCCCTCGGGCAGGTACGCCAGGTACCGCGGCAGTCCGGGCAGCTTCGGCCCGGGCAGCGGGCGCAGCAGCACCAGTCCGGCGCCGACGAGCTGCCCGGCGTCGTCGAACCAGCCGAGGCTCTCCGCCCTCCAGTCGGGCTTCACCTCGCCCCAGGACGGGATCTGGGTGTGGCTGGCGGAGGGGCGGGCCGCGACGAACGCGAGATGCTCGTCACGGGTGATCGGCTGGACGCGGACGCTCATGCGCGGGCTCCTTCGAGTGGCTGGTGGCGAGAGCCTAGGAGCGGCCGCGCCCCTCCCCCGGCTCAGACACTCGGGTCCGCCCGTCCCGTGGCCCGAACGCCTCAAGCACGTCCACGTCGGTATCAGCCGCCCCCCTCCAGCGCCGCCGCCAGCACCTCCGCCAGATGCCTCCCCCGCACGCCCGCCAGCTGCTCCAGCTGCGTGCGGCAGGAGAAGCCGTCCGCCAGGACCACCGTGCCGTCGGGGGCGTCCCGCACGGATGGCAGGAGCTGTTCCTCCGCGCACGCGGTGGACACCTCGTAGTGGCCCTTCTCGAAGCCGAAGTTCCCCGCGAGGCCGCAGCAGCCGCCGCTCAGTTCGCCGGTGAGCAGCGCGGCCCGACGCAGCCGGCGGTCGGCGGCGTCGCCCAGCACCGCGTGCTGGTGGCAGTGGGTCTGGCCGGCCACCGGGCGGTCCACGCGCGGCGCCCAGCCGGGGGCGTGGCGTTCCAGCGTCTCCGCGAACGTGAGGACCTTGGCGGCGAGGCGGGCCGCGCGCGGGTCCTCGTGCAGCAGCTCGGGGACGTCCGTGCGGAGCGCCGCGGCGCAGCTCGGCTCCAGGACCACGACCGGGGCGTCGGTCTCCAGCACCGGTTCCATCAGGTCGAGCGTGCGGCGCATGACCGCGCGGGCACGGTCCAGCTGCCCCGTCGACACGTAGGTCAGCCCGCAGCAGACGCGCCCCCGGCCCCGCAGCAGGGACAGCGGGTCGAGCGCTACCGTCCTGCCGTCGCCCACCGGCGGTTTCGCCAGCCGCACGGTCGGCGGAAGCGCCACCCGCAACCCGGCCGCCTCCAGCACCCGCACCGCGGCCTGCCCCACGGAGGGCGCGAGGTACTCGGTGAACGTGTCCGGCCAGAGGATGACCAGCTCGCCCTGCGCGGAGGTGTGTCGCGCCCGTCGCCGCTCCCACCACCGGCTGAACGTCCGTGTCGCCACCCGGGGGATCTCCCGCTCGGGGGCGATCCCGCCCAGTCGTTTCGCCGCCCGGGCGAAGGGCCGCAGCCGGGCGAGGGCGTTGACCAGCCGCGCCGTGTGCGTACGGGCCACGGCTCGGAGCCACACCGGCAGCCGGCCCATCGAGTAGTGCGCGGCGGGCCGGCGCCGGCCGGCGTAGTGGTGGTGGAGGAACTCCGCCTTGTAGGTGGCCATGTCCACCTCCACCGGGCAGTCCGACCGGCAGCCCTTGCAGGACAGGCACAGGTCCAGCGCGTCCCGCACCTGTGTGGAGCGCCAGCCGTCGGTCACGACCTCACCGGCGAGCATCTCGTGCAGCAGCCGGGCCCGCCCGCGCGTGGAGTGCTGCTCCGCGCCGGTCGCCCGGAAGGACGGGCACATGACGGAGGAGCCGGACACCGATGCCGTACGGCATTTGGCGACGCCCACGCAGCGCCGCACCGCAGCCGGGAAGTCACCGCCGTCGGAGGGGTAGCCGAAGGCGACGTCGACGGGCTCGCGGGGGAGGACGGAGAAGCGCAGGTCCGTGTCCAGGGGCGCGGGGCGGACCAGCATCCCGGGGTTGAGCAGGTCGTCCGGGTCCCACACTCCCTTCACCCGCTCGAACAGGCCGACCATCTCCTGCCCGTACATCTTCGGCAGCAGCTCCGCCCGCGCCTGCCCGTCGCCGTGCTCCCCGGACAGCGAACCGCCGTGTGCCACCACCAGCTCGGCGAGCTCCTCCGAGAAGCGGCGGAACCGGGCGACACCAGGCTCGGTCAGCAGGTCGAAGTCGATACGGACGTGGATGCAGCCGTCCCCGAAGTGCCCGTACGGCGTGCCGCGCAGCCCGTGCGCGCCGAGCAGCGCCCGGAAGTCCCGCAGATACGCCCCGAGCCGGGCGGGCGGCACCGCGCAGTCCTCCCAGCCCGGCCAGGCCTCCCGCCCGTCCGGCATCCGCGTCGCCGTACCGCTCGCGTCCTCCCGGATCCGCCACAGCGCGCGCTGCCCGGCCGGGTCGGTGACCACCAGGGCGTCCACGCCATCGGCCGCCCGCACGATCGTCTCGGCACGCGTGCGTGCCTCGCCGGCCGACTCCCCGCCGGTCTCCACGAACAGCCAGGCCCCGCCCCGTGGCAGCGCGGCCGTGGACGGCACCAGGTCCGCCGCCATGCCCTCCACCGTCAGCGGGCGCAGCGGCAGCAGCCCGGCAGCGGCCTGCGCCGCCGCGCTCTCGTCGGCGTAGCCCAGCACGGCCAGCGCACGCGCGCGGGGTGCCTCGACCAGTCGTACGACCGCCTCCGTCAGCACGCCCAGCGTGCCCTCCGAACCGCAGAAGGAGCGGGCCACGTCGGCGCCCCGCTCGGGCAGCAGGGCGTCCAGCGCGTATCCGGAGATACGGCGGGGCAGCTCCGGGAAGCCCGTGCGCAACCGGGCCAGTTCGCCGTCCACCAGCTCCCGCAGACCGTCCGGCGCGCCGGCCCAGTCCCGCCCGAGCCGCAGCCGCCGCCCGCGCGCGGTGATCACGTCCAGCTCGCGCACACTGTCCGCGGTCGTCCCCCAGGCCACCGAGTGCGAGCCGCACGAGTTGTTGCCGATCATGCCGCCGAGCGTGCACCGGCTGTGGGTGGAGGGGTCGGGCCCGAACCGCAGCCCGTGCCCGGCCGCCGCCTCCTGGAGCCGGTCGAGCACCAGCCCCGGCTGCACGACGGCCGTACGCGTCTCGGGATCCAGGGCGACCAGCCGGTTCATGTGCCGGGTGAAGTCCAGCACCACCCCCGTCCCGGTCGCCTGCCCGGCGATCGACGTCCCCCCGCCCCGCGCCACCACCGGCACGCCGTGGGCCCGGCACACCTCCAGCACGGCGGCCACGTCGTCGGCGTCGCGCGGGGCGACGACGCCGAGTGGGACCCGGCGGTAGTTGGAGGCGTCCATGGTGACCAGCGCCCGGGAGGCGACGTCGAAGCGGACGTCACCTCGGACGGCCCTGCGCAGCCCGACCTCGAGATCCGTCATACGTCCAGCAAACCAGTCTCACGCCGCCACGAACCCCGTCTCACCCGACGGACCACGTTTCGCCCGGGTTTCCTCACCGGCTAACCTCCAGAGCGTGGCTGAGATCCAGATTCCTGCTGACATCAAGCCCGCCGACGGTCGATTCGGCGCGGGCCCCTCCAAGGTGCGGGTGGAGGCGCTGGACGCCCTGGCCGCGACCGGCACGTCCCTGCTCGGCACCTCCCACCGCCAGGCCCCCGTCAAGAACCTGGTCGGCAAGGTGCGTGAGGGCATCCGTGAGCTGTTCCAGCTCCCCGACGGGTACGAGGTGGTCCTCGGCAACGGCGGCTCCACCGCGTTCTGGGACATCGCGACGCACGGCCTGATCGAGAACAAGTCGCAGCACCTCAGCTTCGGCGAGTTCTCCTCCAAGTTCGCCAAGGCCGCCAAGCTCGCACCCTGGCTGGCCGAGCCGGACGTCATCTCCAGCGACCCGGGCACGCACCCCGAGCCGGTCGCCGAGGCGGGCGTCGACGTCTACGCCTTCACCCACAACGAGACCTCGACCGGTGTCGCCATGCCGATCAAGCGCGTGGCCGGCGCCGACGAGGGCGCCTTGGTGCTGGTGGACGCCACCTCCGGTGCCGGCGGCCTCCCCGTCGACATCGCCGAGACGGACGTCTACTACTTCGCCCCGCAGAAGTCCTTCGCCTCCGACGGCGGCCTGTGGATCGGCGTCTTCTCCCCGGCCGCGATCGAGCGCGCCGAGCGCGTCCACGCGTCCGGCCGGCACGTCCCCGAGTTCTTCTCGCTGCCGACGGCCATCGACAACTCCCGCAAGAACCAGACGTACAACACCCCGGCCCTCGCCACCCTGTTCCTCCTCAACGAGCAGCTGGAGTGGATCAACGGCCAGGGCGGCCTGGACTGGTCGGTCCGCCGCACCGCCACGTCCGCGCGGACGCTGTACGGCTGGGCCGAGGACGTCAAGTTCGCGAACCCGTTCGTCACCGACCCGGCCAAGCGCTCCCAGGTCATCGGCACGATCGACTTCACGGACGAGGTGGACGCCGCCGCCGTCGCCAAGGTCCTGCGGGCCAACGGCATCGTCGACACCGAGCCCTACCGCAAGCTCGGCCGCAACCAGCTGCGCGTCGCGATGTTCCCGGCGATCGACCCGGCGGACATCGAGGCCCTGACGAAGTGCGTCGACTACGTGATCGAGAAGCTGTGACCTTCTCCCGCACGTGACAGAGGGCGCCCCGCGAGTGCGGGGCGCCCCTTTGCGTCATGTCGGGCGATGCTCACCCCGGCACGTCAGACCCCGGACCCCAGGATCCCGCGCAGGGTGTTGCCGACCGTGGCAACGGCCGACTGGGCCGTGCTCGGCGTCTTCCCCGCCGTGGCCTGCGGCTTCGGGTCGGGCGTCTTCTGGCAGACCGCGTCGGCCACGCCGCTGCCGTGCGGCACCTTGCCGCTGGTGAGGTACGTCGCCAGGTACTTGTCGAGGCAGGCGTTGCCGCCCAGCGTGATGCCGTGGTTGCCGCCGCCCTGCTCCACCACCAGGCTGGAGCCCTTCAGCAGCCGGTGCATGGTGACACCGCCCTGGTACGGGGTGGCCGCGTCGTCCGTCGCCTGGAACAGCAGCACCGGCGGGAGCTTGGCATTGGCGACGTTCACCGGCTTCAGCGACTTCGTCGGCCAGAACGCGCACGGCGCGTTGTACCAGGCGTTGTTCCAGGCCATGAACGGCGCCTTCTCGTACACCGCCCAGTTGTCCTTGCGCCACTGGTTCCAGTCGCGCGGCCAGGACGCGTCACGGCACTGCACCGAGGTGTACACGCTGTAGCCGTTGTCGCCGGAGGCGTCGATGGCGGCGATGTTGTCGTACGCCTTGACCAGCGCAGCGGTGTCGTGGTTGTTGACGTACGCCGCGAACGTCTGGGCGAGGGTGGGCCAGTAGCCGTTGTTGTAGCCGCCGGGTATGAAGATGTCCTCCAGCTCGGAGGCGCCGACCTTGCCGCCCGCCGGCTTCTTGGCCAGGGCCGCCCGCATGGCGTACCACTTGGCCTCGACCTTCTTCGGGTCGGTGCCGAGCTTGTACGTGGAGTCGTACTTGGCGATCCACGCCATGAGCGCCTTGTGGCGCTTGTCGAAGGCGTAGTCCTGCTGGATGTTGTCCTCGTACCAGACCCCGGTCGGGTCGACGATCGAGTCCAGCACCAGGCGCCGTACCCGCTCGGGGTACAGCTTGCCGTAGACCGCGCCGAGGTAGGTGCCGTACGAGTAGCCGAAGTAGTTGATCTTCTTGGCGCCGAGGGCCTTGCGGATCGAGTCCATGTCCTTCACGGCGCTGACCGTGTTCATGTACGGCAGGACGTCCGCGTACTTCTTGCCGCAGGCCTGGGCGAAGGACTTGGCGCGCTCCAGGTTGGCCTTCTCGATCGCCGGCGTGCTGGGTACGGAGTCGGGGCGCACGGGGTTGAAGTAGCCCGGCTTGCAGTCCAGGGCGGGCTGGCTCTTGCCCACGCCGCGCGGGTCGAAGCCGATGACGTCGTACTGGGCCGCGACCTCCTTCGGCAGGGAGGACGCGACGAAACCGGCCAGGGTCAGGCCGCTGCCGCCGGGGCCCCCGGGGTTGACCAGCAGCGGGCCCTGGTACGTCTTGGCGGTGTGCGGCACGCGCGACAGCGCCAGCGTGATCTGCTTCCCCTGCGGCTTCGCGTAGTCGAGCGGCACTTTCACCGACGCGCACTGGAGCGTCGGGTAGTCCTCCGTGCCGCACTTCTTCCACGTGACTTTCGCGGCCCGGGCGGTGTTCGCGGAGTGCGACGCGCTGGCGTTGGCGGGGACGGCGGTGAGCGTCCCGGCCAGGACGACGGTCGCGCCGCACAGGACGGCTGCGCTTCTTCTCATGGAGTTCTCTCAGAACGGTGAGGGGTTCAGGACCGCGTGTCACACGGTCCGTGCCGCATCGTTTCGGAAGAGCACGCCATGCCAGTACGCATTCGACCAAGACTTGACCGAATCGAGTCGTTCTCTACGCGCAAACCCCCTGAAAACAGGGGCTGTTGGACCATCGCGAACTACCCGCAGGAAAAGCGCAGGCCGCGATGAGAGGGGCGCCCGGAATACCCAAGCGCCCCTGGCAGGTCAGCCCGCGAGAGGCGGGAGGAGGCCGATGCTCTGGTCCTGCCCTCCCTCCGCCACCTGGCCGTCGCACTTGGTCTCCGTCGTGGTGTTCTGGGGCCCGAACAGGACAGTCCAGACGACCCCTTCGATCCCCTGCCGCTCAGTGCGGGACGTGTAGCACGAAGAACTCTGGCCATCTTTACGGTCCGGCGGCGCAGTCGTGTCGGCCGCTACGGGCGCGGCGGAGGTCAGGGCTGCCGCGAGGACGATGACAGCCGCGCCAGCCGAGTGCGCGAGGGATCGGGGCATCCAGTGCAATCGTGGAGTTTTCATGATCACACAGTGAGCGGAAAAGCGCCCTGGAGGAAGGCTGACGGCCCTTCGGCCGGGCAAGTCAACCCGATGGTGTGAGTCACCGAGGAGGCTCGAGCGGGCGGGCAGGGGAAAGGCCCACGTCAAAGGTCAGGGGCCGCGGTGAACCGGATGGGCCGTTCGGCGGAGCGGGCTACGGCGGGGAAGCTCACGTCCGGCGGGTGGAGGGCTGGGGAGGCAGCATCACGCCTCCACTGCGTGGGAGGCTCGTGTCGCTCGACGACTCCTGTCCTGTGTGCCACGCATTGGCCTGATGAAGAGCCATACGGTTCAACGTACGCCGCTGCGGGGCGGGCCGGCACGGAATCCGCCGCATCAGCGGAAGGGGCGCCCGGCGAGCACCGGGCGCCCCGTCACACCGGCGTCATGTCGCCGTGCACCTCACACTCGGTACGGCCCCGCCCCCGGGAGTACCTCCGAAGCCGAAGCTCGCCGAACCGCCCACCGGCACGGTCCCGTTGTGCGCGGCGTTCACGGCCGTCACGCTCGTCCCGCTCTGCGTGTACGACGCGTTCCACATGCTGGTGACCTTCTCCGCACCGCTCCACGCCCAGGTGACCTGCCAGGACTTCAGCGGCGCACTGCCCGTGTTGGTCACCTTCACCTCGGCGTTGAAGCCGCCGCCCCAGTCGCTGCTCACCGTGTAGGCGGCGGTGCAGGCAGCCGTGCCGCCGGGGTCACCCGGCCCGCCGGGACCCGGCCCGGAACCGCCGCCCTCGAACCCCGGCGCCTTGATCGCCTTGAGGTACCCGTCCTTCGCGGTGTCCACCGTCTGCCAGTCGTCCTTGAGGATGCCCCCCGTGTCGCCCGAGTTGGGGTTCCAGGTCCAGAACGTCCAGTGGAAGCTGTCGGCGCCGTACGCCGACGTCGAGCGCAGGTACGTCACCAGCGCGGACAGCCACTTCTGGTCCACCGCCGGCTGGAGCGTCGTACCGAACTCGCCGAGCCACACCGGCGCGATGTCCTGCTTGAAGATGTAGCCCCAGTACTTGTCCCAGATCCCCGGCATGTTGGCGGGGAAGGACGGGTCGCTGAACCACGACTGCTGGGCCACCGACGTGGCGTAGTCATGGGCCGAGTACACGAGCCGGTTCGGGACGTCCAGCTGGACCGGGTACTGGGCGACGCCCATGAGGTTGCCGCCCCACCAGCCGTTGGCGCCGTTGAACGACTGCACGCCCTCGACCATGATCAGCAGCTCGGGATTGACCGACAGCACGGCGTTGCCCGCGCGCTGGGCGGCCAGCCGCCAGTCCCGGGTGGTGTCGCCGCAGCCCCAGCAGGCCGGGTCGTGGGGCTCGTTGTGCAGGTCGATGCCGACCACGGTGGGGTTGCCCTTGTACCGCGCCGCCAGGGACTTGAGGTTGGTGATCCAGGTCGACTCGGGGACCGACGCCGTGTACCAGAGCGCCGACTGGCCCGCCGCGTCCGGGCGGTGCCGGTCGAGGACGATCTTGAGGCCGGCCTGCCCGGCGTACGCCACGATCCGGTCCAGTACCTGGAGCGAGGTCAGGCCCCGCAGGTCGGTGTTCTTGCCGTCGTGGTTGATGCTGTCGGGCATGGTGCCGGGCTTGAGGATGTCGTCGCTGTAGGGCATCCGGATGGTGTTGTAGCCCAGCGACTTCATCTGGTCGATCATGCTCTTGTAGTCGCGGGTCCACAGCCCGTGGACGACGTGGATGTCGGTCTCGAAGCCGAACCAGTTGATGCCGGCGATACGGACCGGCTGCCCGGCCGCGTCCAGGATCTGCCGGCCGCTGGTGTGCCAGTAGCCGGCGCCGGCCTGCGCGTCGACGTCGGCGTGTGCCGACTGGGTACCGGCCAGGGGTAACAGGAGCGCCGCGGCGACGCACAGCGCTCTTCGCAGAGTGCGGAACATGGCTGCTTCCTCTCGGAGGAGGCGCGGCCCCGGAACTGATGGGAGCGCTCCCATGTGCGCCGCGCACCTCCCAGGAAACTGACGCACCATGAGCACGTCAACCCTCCGGGAGGTGCGGGTTCCGCTCGCTAGCGGCTCAGTTTCCGGAACCGCCGCACGGCGAGCGGCAGGAAGACGAGCGTCAGGATCACCGGCCACACCCCGGCCATCAGCAGCGCGTGCTGCTCGACCCAGGTGTCACCGCCGACCGGCGTGCCGAACAGCTCGCGGGTCGCCGCCGCCGTGGAGGAGATCGGGTTCCAGACCGCCACCCAGCCCAGCCAGTCGGGCATGAGCTGCGGCGCGACGAAGATGCTGGAGATCATCGTCAGCGGGAAGGCGACCGCGAACAGGCCGCCCGCCGCCTCCGGGTTGGGCACGAGCAGGCCGAGCCACACCCCGATCCAGATCAGCGCGAACCGCAGCCACAGCAGCAGCCCGAACGCGGCCAGGAAGCCGAGGCCCCCGTCCGGCCGCCAGCCCATGGCGAGCGCGGTGAGCATCATGATCGCCAACTCGGCGCAGGCGACGAGCAGATCGGTCACGCCGCGCCCGGCCACCACGGCGGAGGACGCCATCGGCATGGAGCGGAAGCGGTCGATGACGCCTTTGGTGGAGTCGTAGACCACGAGGGTCGCCGTGTTGATGAAGCCGAACGCCATGGTCATCGCGAACATGCCCGGCATCAGGTAGTCCTTGTAGTCTCCGCCGCCCGGCACCTGCATGGCGCTGCCGAAGACATAGCCGTAGAGCAGCACGGAGAGGATCGGGAAGCCCAGCTGCCAGGCGATGTTGACGGGCTGGCGCCGGTAGTGGGTCAGACCGCGGCGGACGATGTTCCAGCAGTCGGCGAGCAGCCAGTAGATGCGGCCGCGCGCGGCGGGCGGGCTCAGGTCGACGGCACTCATGCTGCGGCGCCCTCCTCGGTCCGGTGTCCGGTCAGGCGCAGGAAGACATCGTCGAGGCTGGGCCTGCGCAGCCCGATGTCCTCGACGCGGACACCCTCGTCCTGGAGGGTCCGCGCCACTTCGGTGAGCGCCGTGACCCGGTCGGTGACCGGGGCGTGCACCCGCAACTCGGTGTCGTCCGCCTCGGGTTCGCCGTCCGCGACCCGGGCGACCACCTTCACCACCCGCGGGATCTCGGCGCGCTCGGCGACCACCACCTCGATGCGGTCGCCGCCGACCAGGTTCTTCAGTCCGTCCGGGGTGTCGTCGGCGATGGCCCGCCCCTGGTCGATGACGGTGATGCGGGAGGCGAGCCGGTCGGCCTCCTCCAGGTACTGCGTGGTGAGCAGCACGGTCGTGCCGCCCGCCACCAAGGCCCGGACGGAATCCCAGACTTCCCCGCGGCTACGGGGGTCGAGACCGGTCGTCGGCTCGTCGAGGAAGAGGACGGCCGGGGCGAGGATCATCGACGCGGCGAGGTCGAGGCGGCGCCGCATGCCGCCGCTGTACTTGCCGACGCCCCGGTCGGCGGCGTCGGCCAGGTCGAACTGCTCCAGCAGTTCGGTCGCCCGGAGCCTGGCCCGCCTGCCGCCCAGGTGGAAGAGCCGGCCGAACATCTCCAGGTTCTGCCGGCCGGTGAGCACCTCGTCCACCGCCGCGTACTGCCCGGTGAGCCCGATCCGGCCCCGCACCTCGCGGGGCTGCCGGGACACGTCCAGCCCGGCGACGGTCGCCCTGCCCCCGTCCAGCCGGATCAGCGTGGACAGGATGCGGACGGCGGTGGTCTTGCCCGCCCCGTTCGGCCCGAGCAGGCCGTGCACCGTTCCCTCGCGTACCGCCAGATCGAAACCGTCGAGGGCGCGTTTCTCGCCGTACCGCTTCTCCAGCGCCTCGGCCCGCACCGCGTATCCGTCCATGCCGCCCCTCCCGTGTGCTCGTGCCCTGCGTCGACACCGAACTGGGTACAGCGTACCCGATTGCGCGTACACCGTACCCAGTTTTTTGCGGGGGACCTAAGCTGTTCTCCATGGAACGCGGCACGAGCAGCACAGGCGGTACGGAGACCAGTGGCAGCGGCGATATCGCCCGCACCCTCGAACTGCTGTGGGACACCGGCCGGCGTCCCAGTCGCGGCCCCAAGCCGACCCTGACCCTGGACCGGATCGTGGAAGCGGCCGTCCAGGTCGCGGACACGGAAGGCCTGGAGGGGTTCTCCATGCGCCGCGTCGCCGCCGAACTCGGCACCGGCACCATGTCCCTCTACCGGTACGTCCCCGGCAAGGGCGAGCTGCTCGACCTGATGCTGGACCGGGTCCAGCGCCCCTCGGAGAATCCGGCCGACCTGGGCGACGGCGGCTGGCGCGCCGCCCTGGAGGCCCTGGCCCACGAGACGCTCGCCCTCTACCGGCGCCATCCCTGGCTGCTCCAGGTCAACCAGTCCCGCCCGATCCTCGGCCCGAGCGCCCTGGACGGCATGGAGAGGGTCCTCACCCGGATCCGCCCGATGGGGCTCACCGACCCCGAACTGGTCTCCGCGATCATCATGATCGACGGGTATGTCGTCGGGGCCGCGCGCACGCAGCTCTACCAGCAGGAGGCGGAGCGCCGGACGGGCCTGACGGACACGGAGTTCTGGCAGGCACAGGTGCCGGTACTGGAGAAGGTCCTGGCCTCGGGCCGCTACCCGGTGATGGCGTCACTCTCCGAGGACACGTTCGGGCCCGACTTCGACCACTTCGGGTTCGGTCTGCAGCGGATCCTGGACGGGCTGGAAGTACTCGTGGCGCAACGCCGGGGCGAGTCGGCCTCGTAGGCCGCCACCGGCAGGCCCTACCGGCGCCGCCTCAGCCCGCGCAGACCGAGCAGGGCGGCGCAGGCCACGGCCACGGCGATGGCGCCGGTCTTGAGATTGCCGCTGAGTCCGTCCCCGCTGCCGCCGCCGTCCCGGGCGGCCGAACTCCCTCCGCCGGACGAGGATCCGGGGTCACCGGGCGCGTCCTGTCCCTCCACCGAACTGTCCGCCCCCTCGGCCCCGTACATGAGCCTCGTCCCGTCGGCGGTGTAGGTGACGGACTCCCCCTGCCCGAGGAACGGCACGCCGAGCCGCTCCTTCCGCTTGATCTTCCCGCCGTTCCAGTCGTACGCGATCGCGCCGAAGTAGCTGCGGACGACGAGGTGTCGGCCGTCCGGGGAGAGCGTGGCGTCGGTGGCCTCCAGGTCGGGCACGGCGGCGACGGGCCGGAAGACGTTCGTGCCCGAGGCGGAGAGCTCGGCGGGCCCCTCGTACAGGTGCCCGCCCTTCTCGTTCTTGTCGACGATGTAGACCCGGCCGGTCTTCGGGTGCACGACGAGGGACTCGGCGTCGCGGGGCCCGTCGGAGTACTTCACGACGTACTGCGTGGCCCGGATCGTCTGGTCCTTCAGCGTCTTCGGCTCGGGCAGCTCGTAGATCCACACGTGGGGCCAGCTGCCGCCGAGGTTGTCGCCTGTGTCGCCGACGTAGATCCGGTTGCCCGGGCCGATGGAGATGGCCTCGACGTCCCGGGGCGTTCCGACGCCGGTGAGGGTGAGGCGGGCGACGGTCTCGCCCGTGCTGCTGTCGACGGCGTAGATGTAGGGGCCGTCGTCGCTGTCGTTGTGCGTCCAGTAGATGCCGGGGTGGAGACGGGAGGCGGCCAGACCGCTGGACTCGGTGATGCGCGGATCCTTGATCGTGAAGTCCTCGTCGGCGTCCGCGGCGGAGGCGGGCACGGCGAAGGCGCCCGCGAGGAGGGCCGCGGCGAGGATGGCGAACGGTCGGCGCATGCCCCCAAGCCTGCCATCCCGCTCCCCGGTTCATCGCCGCTAACGGATCACAGGGGTCGGCGGGTTGGTGGGGCCGGGCCATGGCGCGTGGTCCGACTCACACCCCGTGCGGCGGCTCGATCGTTCATGATGAGCGGATGCTCAGGTTCATGCCCGTCGGTGACTCCATGACGATCGGGAGCGCGGGCGAACACACGTGGCGCTACCGGATGTGGCAGCACCTGTGCCGTTCCTACGGCGGCCCCTTCACGCTGGTCGGCCCGCGCGAGACGCTCCACGACAAGCTCGCCGACGCCCCGACCTCCCACGCGTACGCCGATCCGGACTTCCCGCGGGCCCACCTGGCCGGCTGGGGCGAGGGCTGGCTGCACATGGCGCCGCTGATCGGCGAGGCGGTGCGGTCGTGCCGCGCGGACGTCCTCCTGGTCTCCCTCGGCCTGATCGACCTGGGCTTCTACACGAACGCCGAGCAGACCGCCGAGAACGTGAGGGCCTTCACCGCCGAGGCGCGGGCGGCGAACCGGCGGGTGCGGATGGTGTGGCTGCCGGTGACCCCGAACGTGCGGGCCGAGTCCGACCGGGCCTTCGCCGCCGAGGTCGCCCGCTTCAACGAGCTGCTGGCGAAGACGGCCGCGGACCTCGACGAGCCCGGCTCGCCCGTCCTCCTGGCCTCGTCCCCACCGTCGTACGACATCCACGCCGACACCTACGACGGCACCCACCCCAACGCGAGCGGCGAGCACAAGATCGCGGCGGCCTTCGCGGCGGCGATGCACCAGGCCTGGGACCTCGACGAGCCCTACGACGGGTGACTCTCCGTGATCATCCGGGCCAGGAACTCGGCGCAGGGCCGGGGCGCCAGGTCGTCCCAGCGCTCCGCCTCCTCCCCCAGGTAGACGGCCCGGGCGCGGGCGAGGACGGGCCGGTGCTCGGCTGGGAGCCGGTCGAGCGCCCACGCGGCTGCCGCGTCCTTCGAGCGGATGGTCCCGGTGGTGAGGGTGGTCCAGATCCTGGCCAGGGTGAGCAGCACGTTGCGGGTGTCGGAGTCCAGCTCGGCCATCAGCTCCGGCACGCCGGCGACGATGGCGCGCCTGAGGTCGTCGTGCGGCACGGGGTCCAGGAGCTCGGCGGGCGGCGGCCCGTGGAGCGGGACGTCGGCGCGCAGGACCATCGTGAGGACAGGCGCGAGGTCGGGGCTGGGTTCGGGGACCGGGGTCACTCCGCGCTCGTAGTCCTCGCGCAGCCAGTCGCCGTAGAGGAAGTCGCAGGTGGGCGGGTAGCGCCAGGGTCGTACGTCGTCCTGTACGACGACGATCAGCTCGACGTGCCGCCGCCCGTCCACACCGGACACCTTGAGCAACTCCTCGACCAGGGCCCGGCGTTGGGCGTGCGCGATGCGGTCCCTCACGACGGCCAGGACGTCGATGTCACTGTGCGGGCGCAGGCCGCCGAGGGTGGCGGAGCCGTGCAGGTAGATACCGAGGACGGAGTCGCCGAGGGTGGTGCGGAGGAGCTGGACGAGGTGGTCGGTGGCGGGCTGCTCTGGCATATGCGCTCTTCCCCGTGTCGTGGTCACCGTGCGTATCGTTGTACCGCGCGGCTGCTCACGTCCATGGGGCGGCAGGGGAGGAGCGCCACGATGACCGTCCTTGAAGACAGGATCGACATGGCCGAGGCAGACGACGAGCTGACTTTGGACGAGCTGTTCGAGTCGCTCGAGCGGACCACCCCCGAGGGTTACAAGGTCGAGATCGTCGAGGGGGCCATCTTCATGTCGCCGCAGCGGGACACGCACTGGGAGATCATCCTGGACATTGTCGAGCAACTGCGTACCAAGTACCCGCGCAAGCGCGTGAAATCGGATGTCCGCGTCGACTATCCGGGGCACCTCAACGGATTCGCCTCCGACGTGACCCTCGTGGCCGAGGGAGCCGAGAAGAACGAGAAGGGCCTCTGGCACTGCCAGGACATCGAGTTCGTGGCCGAAGTCATCTCGAAGGGCACGGCCCACAACGACTACGGCCCGAAGAAGACCGCCTACGCCCTCGCCGAAGTCCCCGTCTACCTCATCGCCGACCCGTACCAGGGCAAGTGCCACCTGTACACCCAGCCCAAGGACGGCGACTACCTGACGGAGACGACGGTCACCTTCGGCGGGAGCGTCGACCTCACCATCACGGAGATCGGCCTCACCCTCAAGACCGACGAGTTCCCCCGCGACTGATCGCCCTTCGAGGTCACCGCGTGCTTGCTTGGAGCGCACTTCAAGACGTTGGCTTGGGCGCATGAAGTACACGCAGCTCGGACGCACGGGACTCAAGGTCAGCCGGCTCGTCCTCGGCACCATGAACTTCGGCCCGCAGACCGACGAGGCCGACAGCCACGCCATCATGGACGCGGCGCTGGACGCCGGCATCAACTTCTTCGACACCGCCAACGTCTACGGCTGGGGCGAGAACAAGGGCCGTACCGAAAGCATCATCGGCAACTGGTTCGCCAAGGGCGGGGGACGGCGCGACAAGGTCGTCCTCGCCACGAAGGTGTACGGCAACATGGGCGCCGACGGCCCGGCCTGGCCGAACCACGACAAGCTCTCCGCCGTCAACATCCGGCGGGCCGTGGACGCCAGCCTGAAGCGGCTCCAGACCGACTACATCGACGTGTACCAGTTCCACCACGTCGACCGGGACACCCCCTTCGAGGAGATCTGGCAGGCGATCGACGTCCTGGTCCAGCAGGGCAAGATCCTCTACGTCGGGTCGTCGAACTTCCCCGGCTACAAGATCGCCCAGGCCAACGAGATCGCCGCCCGGCGCGGCGGGACCATCGGGCTGGTCAGCGAGCAGTGCCTGTACAACCTCGCCGAGCGGCGCGCCGAGATGGAGGTCGTCCCGGCCGCGCAGGAGTACGGCCTGGGCGTCATCCCGTGGTCGCCGCTGCACGGCGGTCTGCTGGGCGGTGTCCTCAAGAAGGAGGTCGAGGGCAAGCGCCGTGCCTCCGGCCGCGCGGCCGACGCGCTCGCCGACCCCGGCACCCGCGCGCGGATCCAGTCCTACGAGGACCTGCTCGACAAGCACGGCATCGAGCCCGGCGAGGCCGCCCTGGCATGGCTGCTCACCCGCCCCGGCGTGACCGGCCCGATCGTCGGCCCCCGCACCTGCGAACAGCTCGCCTCCGCCGTGCGCGCGGCCGAGCTGGAGCTGTCCGAGGAGCTTCTGACAGGCCTGGACGAGATCTTCCCGGGCCCGGGCCCGTCGCCGGAGGCCTTCGCCTGGTAGCTCCGTGAGGGCGACGTCCTCAGGGGCGCGGGGAACTGCGCGACCGGCTCCCACCGGCCCGCAGCCGGCACACAACCGTCCGCGGTTCCCCCCTCGGCCCTACCTCCCGAGCACGGAAGCGAGGGCGACGACGAGGAACATCAGCACAAGCACACCGGCCATGATCCGGTTCCGGGTTTTCGGGTCCACGCACCGAGCCTAACCGGCGCCGCCGAGCGCCCACCGGCCGACCGCCTCGTAGCGGGGCTGCTCCCCCGGAACCCCCGACGTCGGCAGATTGCTCCGCACCAGCGCGAGCTCGTCCACCGTCCAGGTCCGGCCCGTGAACGCGTCGAGCGCATCCAGGAAGGCGCGCACATCCCCCGACTCCCGTCGGCGCGCCACGGTCAGGTGGGCCTTGTACCGCCGGTGCTCCCCCATCGGCACCCCCGCCTTCCGCGCCGCCGCCTCCGCCCGCTCGGCCAGCAGCCGCAGCGTCGCCAGGTCGCCTTCGGCCCCGGCCCACAGCGCCTTGCCGCGCCCGAACTGACCGCCGCCCCGCACGGCCAGCGGAAAGGGACGCGTCCGGTGGGCGGCCCGCTCCAGCCGGGCCGACAGCTCCGGCACGAGCCCGTCGTCGACCTCCCCGTAGAAGGCGAGCGTGAAGTGCCAGCCGGGCCGGCCGGTCCAGCGCATCCCGTCCGCCCCGGGCAGCGCGCGCAACGCGTCGACCACGGCGCCGAGTTCACGACGCACCTCGTCAGGGGGCAGCACGGCCGCGAAGAGTCTCATGGCTCCAGCCTGGCACCATGAGGCCATGCGGATCACCATCCGGGACGGCGGGCCCGACGACATTCCCGCGATACTCGGCATGCTCGACAGCTGCGTGGAGTGGCTGGTCGCGCAGGGGCGCACCGGGCAGTGGGGCACGAAGCCCCTGTCGCAGAATCCGAAGACGGTGGAGTCGGTCGGCCGGTACATGGCGGAGGGCAGCGTGTACATGGCCGATGCCGACGGCGTCCCCGCCGCCACCCTCACCCTCACCGACTCGCCCGGCGCCTACCTGTCCCAGCTCTCGCCGCCCGGAGAACCCGAGCGCTACATCCACTGGCTGGCCTCCGACCGGCGCTTCAAGGGGCACGGCGTGGGCAGCGCCCTCCTCGCCCACGCCGCGGAGGAGACCCGCCGGGCCGGCGTGTCCCTCCTCCGCGTCGACTGTTACGCCGGAGACGACGGCAAACTCGTCCGCTACTACGAGTCCAACGGCTTCACCCGGACCGAGGCCTTCACGGTCGGCGAGAGCAACTGGCCCGGCCAGCTGCTGGCCCGGAGGGTGTAGGCCGCCGTACGCCCCCTAGGCCGCCGGAGCCAGCTGCTCCTGCTCCCGGGGGACGAACCGCACCCGGGGATGCCCGCGGTGCCAGCCGACCGACAGGCGGAGGTTGCCGACGCGGGCCAGGATCAGGCCGATCACGGCCGCGGCGACGGCCGCGACGGCACCGCCGGCCGCGAGGCCGACCCGGGCGCCGTAGGTGTCGGTGATCCAGCCGACGATCGGCGCGCCGACCGGGGAGCCGCCGAGGAAGACCATCATGTAGAGGGCCATGACACGGCCGCGCATGGCCGGGTCCGTGGACATCTGGATGCTGGTGTTCGTCGTGACGTTGACCGTCATGCCGAACAGGCCCAGCGGGACCATGAGCAGGGCGAACATCCACAGCGTCGGTGTGGTGGCCGCCAGCATCTCCAGCGCGCCGAAGACGATGGCCGCCGCGATCAGCAGCCGCAGCCGGGCCGTGCCGCGCCGGGCGGCGAGCAGCGCGCCCGCGACCGAGCCGACCGCCATCAGCGTGTTGAACATGCTGTACGCGCCCGCCCCCGCGTGGAACACGTCGTCCGCGAAGGCCGAGAGGTAGACGGGGAAGTTGAAGGCGAAGGTGCCGACGAACCCGACCAGGACGATCGGCCAGATCAGCTCCGGGCGGCCGGTGACGTACCGCACGCCTTCCCGCAGCTGCCCCTTGCCGCGCGGGGCGCGCTCCACCACGTGCAGCTCGCGGGCCCGCATCAGCAGCAGGCCGGTGAGCGGCGCGATGAAGGACAGGCCGTTGAAGAGGAACGCCCAGCCGGTGCCGACGCCGGTGATCAGTATGCCCGCGACGGCGGGGCCGACCAGGCGGGCGGACTGGAAGTTCGCCGAGTTCAGGCTGACCGCGTTCTGCAGCTGCTGCGGGCCGACCAATTCGGAGACGAAGGACTGCCGGGCCGGGTTGTCGACCACCGTGGCGAGACCGACCGCGAAGGCGGCGACGTACACGTGCCAGACCTGGACATGGCCGGTGAGGGTGAGGACGGCGAGGGCGATGGCGGTGAGGGCCATCGACGACTGTGTGACGAGCAGGGCGGGCCGCTTGCGCAGCCGGTCGACGAGGACACCGCCGTAGAGGCCGAAGAGCAGCATCGGCAGGAACTGGAGTGCCGTCGTGATGCCGACGGCCGCGGAGGAGCCGGTGAGGCTGAGGACCAGCCAGTCCTGGGCGATGCGCTGCATCCAGGTGCCGATGTTGGAGACGACCTGTCCCATGAAGAACAGGCGGTAGTTCCTCACCTTCAGGGAGGAGAACATCGAGGACTTGCGCGGGCGTGTGTCGGAGGTGGGCGGGGAATCGTGGGGGTCAGGTGCGGGGACGGAAGCTGCTCCGGGTCCCGAACTCAAAGGGTTCGCCTCCTTGCGACATACGGCTTACAGATGCGCGAGCTTCTCCAGCACGGGGGCGGCGGCGCGCAGTTTCGCCCACTCGTCCTCGTCGAGGTTCTCCACCAGCGAGGCCAGGAACGCGTTCCGCTTGCGGCGGCTCTCCTCGAGCATCGCTTCGGCCTGCTCGGTGCGCGTCACGACCTTCTGGCGCCGGTCCTCGGGGTGCGGCTCCAGACGGACCAGTCCCTTGGACTCCAGCAGCGCCACGATGCGGGTCATCGAGGGCGGCTGGACGTGCTCCTTGCGGGCGAGCTCGCCCGGGGTGGCCCTGCCGCACAGGGACAGGGTGCCGAGCACCGACATCTCGGTGGGGCTGAGCGACTCGTCGACCCGCTGGTGCTTGAGTCGACGGGACAGCCGCATCACGGCGGATCGGAGGGAGTTCACGGCGGCTACATCGTCGCCATGGCTGAGGTCCGGCATGTTCTTTAGCGTAACTCATTACTCTCGCTAAGGACTACCCGAACGCACGGGAAGGCCCGTGACCCTGGCCACTGAAGCGTGACATCACTCATATGGGTGACCCGACGGCGGAACGCCACACACCGGACCGGAGGGTGCCGCGACCCTCGTGGTCATGGGGACCAGCGTGCTCAGCCTGCGAATAGACCACGAGCTGCTTCAGCGGCTGCGGCACCATGCCGCGAAAAGGGGAATG
Source organism: Streptomyces sp. SID5464 (assembly GCF_009862985.1). Classification (NCBI taxonomy): domain Bacteria; kingdom Bacillati; phylum Actinomycetota; class Actinomycetes; order Kitasatosporales; family Streptomycetaceae; genus Streptomyces; species Streptomyces sp. SID5464. The sequence goes on from NZ_WWIQ01000010.1 coordinate 334,733, forward strand.
AGCGTCCAGGACTACGTCGTCCGGACGCTCGTTCGAGATGACTTCGACGAACGGTTCCAGTCCGCCGTCGAGGAGACGGAGAGGTTCTACGGCTCATCCGACTCCGAGGACGAGGATCAGGTCAGGCCCAGCGCCGGCATCAGGTAGTAGAACGCGAACACCGCCGCCACGGCGTACATCGCCGTCGGCACCTCCCGGCCCCGCCCGGCCGCCAGCCGCAGCACCGCGAAGGTGATGAAGCCCATGCCGATGCCGTTGGTGATCGAGTAGGTGAACGGCATCATCAGCATCGTCACGAAAGCCGGGACGGCGATCGTGTAGTCCGCCCAGTCGATCTCCTTCACGGATCCGGCCAGGATCAGGAAGCCGACCGCGACGAGGGCGGGCGTGGCCGCCTGGGACGGGACCATCGTGGCGACCGGCGTGAGGAAGAGGGCGACGGCGAAGAGACCGCCGGTGACGACGTTCGCCAGACCGGTCCGGGCCCCCTCGCCGACACCGGCCGTGGACTCGACGAACGCGGTGGTCGCCGAGGACGAGCTGGCACCGCCGGCGGCGACCGCGAGGCCGTCGACGAAGAGCACCTTGTTGATGCCGGGCATCTGCCCCTGCGCGTCGGTCAGCTTCGCCTCGTCCGAGACGCCCATGATCGTGCCCATCGCGTCGAAGAAGCACGACAGCAGCACGGTGAAGACGAACAGCACACCGGTCAGCACGCCGACCTTCTCGAAGCCGCCGAACAGGCTGACCTGCCCGACCAGCCCGAAGTCGGGGCTGGCGACCGGGTTGCCGGGCCACTTCGGGGTGGTGAGACCCCAGCTCGGCACCTTGGCCACGGCCTCGATGACCACGGCGACGACGGTCATGGCGACGATCGAGATCAGGATCGCGCCGGAGACCTTGCGCACGATCAGGGCGAGCGTGAGCAGCACGCCCAGGACGAAGACCAGGACCGGCCAGCCGTTGAGGTGGCCGTCCCCGCCGAGCTGGAGCGGGACGGTGGTCTGCGCGGCGTCCGGGATGCGGGAGACGAAACCGGCGTCGACGAGGCCGATCAGCATGATGAACAGGCCGATGCCGATGGAGATGGCCTTGCGCAGCCCGTAGGGGACGGCGTTCATCACGCGCTCGCGCAGCCCCGTGGCGACCAGCAGCATGACCACGAACCCGGCGAGGACCACCATGCCCATCGCGTCCGGCCAGGACATCCGCGGGGCGAGCTGGAGGGCGACGACGGAGTTCACACCGAGGCCGGCGGCGAGCGCGATCGGCACATTGCCGATGACGCCCATGAGGAGGGTGGTGAACGCGGCCGTGAGGGCCGTCGCGGTCACCAGCTGCCCGTTGTCGAGCTGGTGACCGTACATGTCCTTGGCGCTGCCGAGGATGATCGGGTTCAGCACGATGATGTAGGCCATCGCGAAGAAGGTGGCGAGGCCGCCCCGGACCTCACGGGACAGCGTGCTGCCCCGCTCGGAGATCCGGAAGAAGCGGTCGAGTGCGCCGTACGTGGGCCCGGCTCCCGGCTGTTCAGGGGCGGGGGCCTTGGCGGGAGCCGAGGAGGACATGTGTTTGGCGTTTCCTACGAAGAGAAGTGGTCAGACACAAACCGTTTCAGTATGAACATATAAGGCCGCGATCGCACATCTGCGCGCGTAGACCTGATCGCCTCGTAAGCTGTTCCTCATGGCGAAATGGACCCCCAGACACGAGGCGCCGGAGCCCCTGGAGGGCCCCGTGGTCGCCACCGTCACCGGCGGCACGATCCTCTGGTTCGTCCTCTTCCTGGTCCAGCTCCCCTTCTACGGCTGGTTCGACGACCACGGCCACACCTGGTGGCTGTGGACCTGCCTGGCCGGCGGCGGTCTGGGGCTGATCGGTATCTGGTACGTCCGTAAGCGCGATGCCGCGATCAAGCGGGCCGCCGCGGCGGCCCCCGACCCGACCGCGACCCCCTCGGCCCAGTAGGCCTCGTCCCGCTCGCGCTCCGGCGAGACACTTGCCCGCCCCCTCCCTACGCTCGGAGGGAGGCGGCACAACGCCCGAAACCGTCGCGCGCTGCCGCCGCACCACCGGTGAGGAGCGCAGCCATGACGACGCAGAACAGCGCGACCGAGGCCGACCGGGCCCTGAAGGCCAAGCACCGGGCGATGTGGGCGCAGGGCGACTACCCGTCGCTGGCCGCCGAGGTCATCCCCGGGCTCGGGGCGGTCCTGGTCGAGGCGTGCGGGGTGCGCTCCGGCCAGCGGGTGCTGGACGTGGGCGCCGGCAGCGGCAACGCCGCGATCCCGGCGGCCCTGGCCGGCGCGGAGGTGGTCGCCTCGGACCTGACCCCGGAGCTGTTCGAGGCCGGCCGGCGCGTGGCCGGGCAGCAGGGCGTGGAGCTCAGCTGGCAGGAGGCCGACGCCGAGGCCCTGCCCTTCGGCGACGCCGAGTTCGACACCGTGCTGTCCTGCGTCGGGGTGATGTTCGCCCCGCACCACCAGCGGGCCGCCGACGAACTCGTCCGGGTCTGCCGCCCGGGCGGCACCATCGGCCTGCTGAGCTGGACGCCGCAGGGCTTCATCGGCCGGATGTTCGCCACGATGAAGCCGTACGCGCCACCGCCCCCGCCGGGCGCGCAGCCGCCCCCGCTGTGGGGCGACGAGGACCATGTCCGGGCGCTCCTCGGCGACCGGGTCACGGACGTGCGCGCCGAGCGCCGGACCGTCCGCGTCGACCGCTTCGAGACGCCCGAGGCGTTCCGCGACTACTTCAAGGAGCGCTACGGCCCCACGATCAGCGTCTACAAGAGCATCGCCGGCGACTCCGGGCGCACCGCCGCCCTGGACCGCGACCTGGTGGACCTAGCCCGCGACGGCGACCCGGGGCCAGGAGGGGTCGGGGGCCTCCGAGAGTGGGAGTACCTGCTGTTCACCGCGCGCCGGGCGGGCTGACACCGCGAGTGGCACCAGGGTCCGACGGGGATCCGAGGGCGTACAACTGCCGTACGACCAGGGCACGACGTCCGTCGTTCCCAGGTCGGATCTTCCCCGCATTCGGCAGGTGAAGCGGCAAATCCGCACGTACCGTCGAATGCATGACGCATCTCGACGCGGGTGCCCGGCCCGACTCCGCGTGGCCGGCGACGGTCACCTCCCGCGAGACCGGCCTGACCAGGGCTCAGGTCGCCGAGCGGGTGGAGCGCGGCCAGGTCAACGACGTGCCGGTGCGCAGCAGCCGGTCCACCGTCGACATCGTCCGCGCGAACGTCTTCACCCGCTTCAACGCGATCATCGGCGTGCTCTGGCTGATCATGCTCTTCGTCGCGCCGATCCAGGACAGCCTGTTCGGCTTCGTGATCCTCGCCAACACCGGCATCGGGATCGTCCAGGAGTGGCGGGCGAAGAAGACGCTGGACTCGCTCGCGCTGATCGGTGAGGTGCGTCCCACCGTCCGCCGGGACGGGATGTCCGGCCAGGTCAGCACCTCCGAGATCGTCCTCGACGACCTGATCGAGATCGGGCCCGGCGACAAGGTCGTCGTCGACGGTGTCTGTGCCGAGGCCGACGGGCTGGAGATCGACGAGTCGCTGCTCACCGGCGAGGCGGACCCGGTCGTCAAACGCCCCGGCGACCAGGTGATGTCGGGCAGCTTCGTGGTCGCGGGCGGCGGGGCCTTCCAGGCCACGAAGGTCGGGCGGGAGGCGTATGCCGCGCAGCTCGCGGAGGAGGCGTCCCGGTTCACCCTCGTCCAGTCCGAGCTGCGCTCCGGCATCTCCACGATCCTGAAGTACGTCACGTGGATGATGGTCCCGACCGCGATCGGCCTGATCATCAGCCAGCTGTTCGTGAAGGAGAACGCCTTCGACGACTCCGTCGCCCGCACGGTCGGCGGCATCGTCCCGATGGTCCCCGAGGGGCTGGTGCTGCTCACCTCGGTCGCCTTCGCCATCGGCGTCATCCGGCTGGGCCGCAAGCAGTGCCTCGTCCAGGAGCTGCCCGCGATCGAGGGGCTGGCCCGGGTCGACACGGTCTGCCTCGACAAGACCGGCACCCTCACCGAGGGCGGCATGAACGTCACCGAGCTGCGGCCCCTGCAGGGCGCCGACGAGACGCACGTACGCCAGGTGCTCGGCGCTCTCGGCGAGTCGGACCCCCGGCCGAACGCCTCGCTCAAGGCGATCATCGACGCCTACCCGGCCGCCGAGGACTGGCGCTGCACCCAGGCACTGCCGTTCTCCTCCGCCCGCAAGTACAGCGGCGCCGCGTTCGCCGAGGCCGGCGGGGAGACCAGCACCTGGCTGCTCGGGGCGCCGGACGTCCTGCTGCCCGACGACGACCCGTCCCTCGCGGAGACCGGGCGGCTGAACGAGCAGGGCCTGCGGGTGCTGCTGCTCGCCCGGGTCGACCGTGACCTCGACGACGCCGAGGTGGCCGAGGGGGCGAAGCCCACCGCCCTGGTGGTACTGGAACAGCGGCTGCGGCCGGACGCGGCCGACACGCTGCGCTACTTCGCCGACCAGAACGTGGCCGCCAAGGTCATCTCCGGCGACAACGCGGTGTCGGTCGGCGCGGTCGCGTCCAAGCTGGGGCTGTCCGGCGCGACCGTGGACGCCCGCCGGCTGCCCGCCGACCAGGACGGGATGGCCGAGGCCCTCGACGACGGCACGGTGTTCGGGCGGGTCACCCCGCAGCAGAAGCGGAACATGGTGGGTGCGTTGCAGTCCCGCGGGCACACCGTCGCGATGACCGGCGACGGTGTGAACGACGTCCTCGCCCTGAAGGACGCCGACATCGGCGTCGCGATGGGCTCCGGCTCGGAGGCGACCCGGGCGGTCGCGCAGATCGTGCTGCTGAACAACAGCTTCGCGACGCTGCCGTCGGTGGTGGCGGAGGGCCGCCGGGTCATCGGCAACATCACGCGCGTGGCGACCCTGTTCCTCGTCAAGACGGTGTACTCGGTGCTGCTGGCGATCCTGGTGGTCTGCTCGCAGGTCGAGTACCCGTTCCTGCCACGTCACCTGACCCTGCTGTCGACCCTGACGATCGGCGTCCCGGCCTTCTTCCTCGCACTCGCGCCCAACACGGAGCGCGCCAAGCCGAACTTCGTGCGGCGGGTGATGCGGTACGCGATCCCGGGCGGGGTGGTGGCGGCGGTGGCGACCTTCGCGACGTACCTGATCGCCCGGGAGCACTACACGGGCGCGGGCGCGCTGGACGCGGAGACAAGCGCCGCGACGCTCACGCTGTTCCTCATCTCGATGTGGGTACTGGCGATCATCGCCCGCCCCTACACCTGGTGGCGCATCGCCCTGGTGGCGGCGATGGCCGGGGCCTTCCTGCTGGTCCTGGTCGTGCCGTGGCTCCAGCACTTCTTCGCGCTGAAGCTGGTCGGCGTGACGATGCCGTGGCTGGCGGTCGGCATCGCGGTGGTGGCGGCGGCCACCCTGGAACTCCTGTGGAGGTGGGTGGACCGCCGCTTCCCGGCGTAGCCGGAGTTACCGCACGTCGACGTAGTCGCCCGTGGCGTTGACCGCCGGGGTGGTCGTCGTGCCGGCGAAGCTGAAGCGCCAGTAGCCGTCGTACTGGGCGGTGGCGGTGGCCTTCAGGTTGCCGTACTTGTCGGAGTACACCGTCTTGACCGTGGTGTAGGTGCTGGTGCCCGCCTTGCGGAACTGGAGCTTGACCGGCTGGTTGGTGTAGCCGTGGTAGGCGTTGTCCTCCCAGTTGGCGCGGGACAGCTTGCCGGTGGACGTGATCGTCTTGCCCTTGTAGACGGGCTCGGGGCCGGCGTTGACGGTCAGCTTGGAGTACCGCTGCACCTTGGTGCTGCCCAGGCCGCCCTGCATCTTCTCCTTGCCGTCGCTCGTGACGGCGAGGGCGCCGGCGCCCCAGGTGCCGGCCTCGGAGTTGAGCAGGTCGCCGTCGGCCGGGCGGATGGAGATGACGCCCTTGCAGTTGAGGACGGTCGACGAGGCGGCGGTGCAGGTGGCCGGGTCGTCGCTGATCAGGACGTTGTCCGCGGTGTCCAGCGAGGAGCCGTGGTAGATCAGCGGACCGGTGGCGAAGTTGTCCGAACTGGTGTCGAGGTCCGCGGCGTGGGTCACGGTGTAGGTGACCGGAACGCTGACCACGTTGGTCGTGCCGACGGCTATGTTCTTGCCGCTGTTGACCTTGACGTTGGAGAAGGTGACGTCGAGGGTCGACGCGGTGGTGCCCGATTCGGCCTCGGTCGAGGCGGAGCCGAACGCCGCCTTGCCGGACGGCGCGTCGGCGGCCTGCGCGGCCGGGACGACGAGGGCGGAAAGGGCCAGGGCGCCGGCGACGGCGGCCACAGTGGCTCGGATGTGCATGTGTTCCCCAGGTGGAGAAGTGATCTAGGAGTCTGTTGACTCACGCGATCAGATCCACGAGCCCGCGATCAGGTTGTAGGACCCGGTCCGGGTTTTGCCGCCTCATCCGCAACGTTTGACACACCCATGGGACAGACGGCACCGCCGGCCCCGGAACGGATCCCGTGGCCGGCGGTGCCGTCTGTGTGAGGCGGTGTTATCGCACGTCGACGAAGTCACCCGCGGCGTTGACGGCCGGGGTGGTCGTCGTGCCCGCGAAGGAGTAGCGGAAGTAGCCGTCGGTGGAGGCCTTGACGGTGGTCTTCAGCTCACCCGTGCTGTTCGACTTGATGGTCTTCAGCGTGGTGTAGGTGTCGGAGCCCTTCTTGCGGAACTGGAGCTTCACCGGCTGGTTGGTGTAGCCGTGGTACTTGTTGTCGTCCCAGTTGGCCCGGGACAGCTTGCCGGTGACGGTGATGGTCTTGCCCTTCTTCACCGGCTCCGGGGAGGCGTTGACCGTCAGCTTCGAGTAGCGCTGGAGCTTGAAGGAGTTGGTCGGGTCCGTCACCGCGACACCGACGTTGTCCAGGTTCGGGTTCTCCGGGTCCTCGCCGTTGAACGCGACCGCGAAGCCCGCGGCCTTCCAGGAGCCGGCGTCCTCGTTCAGCAGCGCGAACGGGTCGATCTCGACGGTGGCCTTGCAGTTGGCGACGGTCGCGGAGGAGTCGGTGCAGCTCGCGTCGTTGCTGTCGAAGAAGAAGATCGACTCCTGGAACGAGGCGCCGCGGTACAGCTCGACGCCCGCGAAGAAGTCGGCCGCGTGGATGTCGACGTCCGCGCCGTGCGTCAGCTTGAAGGAGACGGGCACCTTCACCAGGTTGGTGGTGCCGACCGCGATGTTCTTGCCGTTGTTGACCTTGACGGAGGAGAAGGTCGCGTTCATGGCGTACGGGGTGCCGTCCGCGGCGGCGGCGAAGGCCGACCGGCCGGAGTCGGAGTGGACGACCTCGCTGGCGGCGGCGATGTCCGCGGGAACCTTCGGCTCGGCGGCCTGCGCGGCCGGCACGGCGAAGGCGGAAAGGGCCAGGGCACCGGTGACGGCGGCCACAGTGGCTCGGATACGCATGCGTTCTCCAGGTGGAGAGGGGCCCCGGCGCTCATCGTCGGCTCCTGGGGCCCAAGTGATCGTGGAGTCTGTTGACTCACGTGATCAGATTCGCGAGCAAGGCGCTTGGTTGTACGAGAAGTGAAAAATTCGTGCGAGAGTTTTCACCGAACGACCAAGCGCCGCCGCACGCTTCAGTCGAACCACCGGTCCCGCGCCAGCTCCTCCGTCCGCGACGGGTCCTCAAGCAGTGCCGCCACCTCGAACCGCCGTGGCCACTGCCCCGCCGCCCAGGCCAGCCCCGCGGCGACGCCCTCCAGGGTGGCGGCGTGCAGGACGTCGTCGTCCGTCAGGCGCCAGTCGATCTCCACGCCGTCGACGACGAGTTCCTCGTGCTCGATGTAGGAGGAGGGAGTGCGGGGGCCGAGCAGGACGCGCACCGCGTCCGGGACGTCGTGCTCGGTGCCCTCGGAGGTGACCCGCCCGGTGACCGACTCGCTCAGGCGCCGTACCTGGAAGAGTTCGGCCAGTTCGGCGGCCCGGGACGGGCGGACCGGCAGCAGGGGGACGCCGGCCGTGAAGGGCAGCAGGTCCGGTGAGTCGCACACCACGGCGTCGGCCGCGTCCACGACCTCCACCCGGCCGTCGATGACGGCACGCAGCTCGTCCGGGAGGGTCACCTGCTCCGGGTCCAGTTCGGCCAGGGCCCCGTACAGCGCGTGCAGTTGGGCGTCCGTCACCTCCCGCCGGGGGTCGGCGAGCCGGTCGAGGAGTTCGGCGGCACCGCCGGGCTCGTCCAGCAGCGCGGCGACGGACGTCCGCACGCCCAGCGCCCGCAGCACCTGCTCGTCCTCGAAACCGGTCGCGTCGGCCTCCTCGTAGAGACCGCGCAGCAGCGGGTCGCCGCCGGCGGCGCGCAGGCCAGCGGGGCGGCGGCCGTCCAGCACCGGGTTCCCGCGCAGCCACCACGCCGTGTACGGCCGTACGACCTCGTGCGTGCCGTCCGGCAGCAGGACGCGCACGGTCTGCACGATCGCGTCCCGCAGGGGCGGCTGCGACAGCAGGGACAGGGCCTGGGACCACTTGTCCTCGTCGACCAGGTCGAGATCCCGTACGGCGATGATCTCGGTCGCGACCGGCGGCACCGGGCTGTCCGGGAAACGGTCGAGGACGTCCTCCGCCCACACGTCGACCGCGTCCAGCAGGCCCGGGTCGTCGGGCTCGGCGAAGTCGCCCTCGCGCGGCTCCAGTTCGTCGGGGTCGAGGACCACGTCGGTGGCACGGACGAGCGCGAAGTTCACCAGCACCCCGCAGGCGGCCAGCGGCTGCTCACCCCACTTGGAGGCCAGCTCGGCGTCCACCGCGGCCAGTTCGCCCTCGCGCATGACCTGGGCAAACGGGCCGCCGGGGAAGACGAGTTCGCAGGCCGGGGCCGGTTCGCCGTCCTCGTCGGGCAGGGCGAGCGCGCCGAGCCAGGGCTCGTCACCGGGCTCCAGACCGGCGTCCCGCACCAACGCGAGGACGGTGTCGGCCAGTTCCTCCGCGCCGAGCGCGTCCTCCTCCCACAGCACGCCGCCCTCGTCGTCGAGCGACGCGGCGACGGCGGCCCTGACCTGCGGGGTGGTGAGCACGGCGCGCGGGGTCGCGGGCAGGGCGCCCAGCTTCTCCAGGATCGGATGCGCGGCGTCCGGGTGGGCGACCTTCAGACCGAGCCGGGCCAGGATCTCCGGGTCGATACGGGTGGTTTCCGGGCTGGGCAGGAGGACCTGCCGGGGTCCGATCGTCGTACGGCCGTCCGCGAGCGGCACCGGCAGGCCCGACAGCCGGTCCGGGTCGACCCCGGCCAGGCTGTCGTAGAGCCGCCACCACCAGCCGGGCTCCTTCTCCAGCCCGGCCAGCCGGTCGATCGCCTCGGTCAGCGGCACCCGGGCCACGCCCAGGGTGCGCAGCTCCGCCCGGCGTTCGAGACCGGCGGGCAGCAGCGTGGGCAGCACCTCGGCGAGCACCCGGACCGTGTCCGCGCCCGCGCCCTCGACGACCTCGGCGTCCCGGGGCCGCAGCGACTCGGGCAGCTCGTCGCCGTCGTGCTCGCGGCGCTCGACGGCGGGCGGCAGGAACGCCGGGTGGGCGGGCGGGAGAAACGCAGTGCGCGGCAGCCGCTCCAGGATCGCCTGGCGCAGGGCGCCGTCCAGCTCGCCCTTGCCGAGCGGCCCGGGCACCAGGTCGATCAGCCCGGCCGTCACCGGCCGCCAGTCACCGAGGAGTTCGGCGTAGGAGTCGGCCGCGCGCTGGATGAGGAAGTCGGTCAGCGGGCCGGGGGCGGCGTGCCGGCGGGTGGAGTCCAGCGGGAACGAGGCGATGAGCAGGGCGGGGACGCCGAGCGGCTCGTCGCTGGGGGTGGGGGCGTGCACGACCGGGCTGGTGCGGGGCCGGGCCGGGCTGCCGTCGGAGTCCACGGGCACGGCCCAGGTGACCGACCAGTGGGGGCGCAGCCGCTCCTCGACGGGCCGGTCGGCGAGCAGCTCGGGGGTGAGGGGGCCGTGGGCGGCGGCGGTGCGCCAGTAGGTGACGCCGTCGCCGGAGTCGTCTACGACGGTGAAGGGACCGTCGGTGCGGCGGGAGATCGTCCGGGGGCTCTCGCCGTTGATCTCGACGACGACCTCTTCGAGGCCGGCGAGGGTGAGCAGGAGCGCGTCGTCGACCGCCCGCAGCAGGCGTTCGGCGAGGTCGGCGGCGGGGGTGTCGCGCAGCGGCAGGATGACGGCGGTGTCGTACGGGTCGGGGGCGGTGCCCTCGGCGGCGAACGGCAGCCGCAGCAGCGGCACATGGCCGTCGCGCCGCCGGATCTCGTCCCCGAGGCCGGGGCTGTGCCGGGCGGTGTCGGCGGCCAGTTCCCGGGCCTCGGCGAGGGACCAGCGGACACCGCCGTGCCGACCGACGACGGCGGGCTCGTCGGTGACGGCGAGGACGGCGGCGAACCCGACGCCGAACCGCCCGACGGCCTGCTCGTGGGTCTCCCGCTTCGCCGACGCGCGCAGGGTGGACAGCGACTCGACCCCGGCGGCGTCCAGCGGCGCGCCGGTGTTGGCGGCGACGAGCACGCCATCACGGAGGGTGAGCCGCAGCCGGCCGGGCGCCCCGGCCCGGGCGGCGGCGTCGGCGGCGTTCTGCGCGAGTTCGACGACGAGCCGGTCCCGGTAACCGCCGAGAACCAGGTCCTCCTCGGCGTTGGCGTCCTCCCGGAACCGGGCGGGGCTGGTGGCCCAGGCGTCGATGACGCCGCGCCGCAGGCGTGCCGTACCGAACGGGTCGGCGCCCTCGGCGGCGGGCCGCACGAACTTGCTGCTCACGTTCCTTCTCCTCATCGACGAGAGGACGAAGGTACCGCCTGGGGAGCGGGGGTGCGCGCGCCGTCCGGCCCCGGTTCAGCTCCCGGAGGCGAACGTCACGAAATCCGCCCATGCGGCGGAGGCGACGGCGAGCCGGGGACCTTCGGTGTGCTTGGAGTCGCGGATGTGGACAGTGGCGGGGGTGGTGGCGACCTCGACACAGGAGTCACCTTCGCTGCTGCTGCTGTAGCTGCTCTTGAACCAGCTCAGCGCCACCTCGACGCAGGAGTCACCCTCGCTGCCACTGCTGTAGCTGCTCTTGAACCACACCAGGTCTATGTTGCGGATCATGTTTCCCCCAGCAGTTGCTCGATGAAGGCCGTCGACTCACGAGGAGTGAGGGCCTGCGCCCGGATGATGCCGTACCGCAGTTCCAGGATACGGAGCTGCCTCGGCTCGGAGACCGGCCTGCCGTTGGCCACCACTGGTGAACGCCCCACCGCCGAACCATCCTCGAACTTCAGCACCTCGATGCCACCGTCCACACCGGCGTGCTCCTCGCGGTCCATCGGCATCACCTGAAGCTCGACGTTCCGCAACTGTCCCGCCTCAAGCAGGTGTCAGCTGTCGGCGCAGCACCGCCCGGTCTCCCAGGGGACGCCTCAGCGTCCACTCCTCCAGGACGAAACTGATCTCGGGCGCCGGATCCCGTTCGAAGACGGCCTTGCGGGCCACCCGCGCCGCGATGAACCGCTCCACCTCCTCCTCGGTGTACGCGGGGCGCCGCATCAGGAGCAGCCCGCGTGCGTACTCCGGCGTCTGCAACAGCCCGTGGACGTTCAGCGGGTCGTAGAGCTGGAGCTCGACCGCCTTGGCCTCCATCTGCGCCAGGTCCCGCACCTTCTTCGGGTACCGGACCTTCTTGACGTCCTCCCACGTCGCCGCGATGAGCCCACCCGCGCCCAACACCTCGTCGGCCTTGACCAGATACTCCTGGCGGGGAATCCGCTTCCCGCCCTCGATCTT